>JAZRIA010000070.1:0-10237 GCA_045645045.1 Bacteroidaceae bacterium
GATATTTGGCCAGACTATCCTCAGAAAGAGGACTTCCTGTGGGACGAGGAGGAGTATTAGCCATCAGACATCTGTCTTTCGGCAGATAACAGATAAACAAAGGGCAATGTGAAGAAAGGATATAGACTTTCACACATTGCCCTTTGTCGTGTTAAGAGATGGCTTATTTGACATATATCGTTAATAAGCCTGAAAATTTAGTTAAATATATAGGAGTGTGGCCAGATGGCCTTGCCACTTCGTTTATAATTAAATGGTAAAAATGTAAATTTGCACAGAACAACAAAGCAAAATATAACAACTAAATCTAAATACCATGAAAATTATTAAAGGAATAGGACTGTTGCTGACGTTAGCGGTGGCAGTGTTTTTCAACTCGTGTACCAGTTTGACGGACGTGGAGGACAGATTGGACGTCCTGGAAGAAGAGGTGAGTAAGATAAAGAATGCAATCGAGGCTCTGGATGATGCCTATGACAGAGGTAAGGTGATAACATCCGTGGAACCCTCGGAAAAGGAGGTTGGCGGATGGTTGGTGACGTTTTCCGATGGTACATCCATAGAGCTGCTGAACGGTGCTGACGGCAAGGATGGTACCAATGGCAAGGACGGAGCTGATGGTACCAATGGCAAGGACGGCGTTACTCCTTATCTGCGCGTAGACCAGGAGGGATACTGGTGTGTCTCATACGATGGAGGCGAGACTTTCAGTCGTGTGATGGACGGTGAGGGAAATTACATAAAGGCAACTGGCGAGCAGGGTCCGCAGGGTGAACAAGGCGACCAGGGGCTTCAAGGTGAACAAGGCGAGCAAGGTCCGCAGGGCGAACAAGGCGATGAAGGTCTTTCTGTAAGAGTCTCTGTAGATAAGGACGGCTACTATGTGTTTCTGATGTACTATGCCTCCTCGCCAGAGAACATTGTAGACTCTGTGAAGACTCCGTACAAGTCCAACCCAGCCAATGTGCTAAGCTCTATTACCCAGGACGACAAGACGAACATTATCACCATTACGCTGGAAGACGGCACGTCGTATACCTTCAACAAGGATTACGCTGTGCCTACAAGCATAGTGCTGCTGAGTACGGAGGGGATAAAGTTGGGCAGGCGTACACGCGAAACCATAGAATTCCGTGTGAACCCGTCGAATGCCAAGTTCAGCTATGCCGTGGGTATGCTTGGGTGTGAGATAGCCCTGGACAGGGTGGGCAAGACAAGAGCAGGGTCGTATGTGACCAAGCCAACGAACTACAAGCTCTCTAAGGTGGAGCAGGTGTATGACGAGCAGGGCGTGGTCAAGGAAGGGCAGTATCGAGCCTCCATTACTGACATGGGAACAAGCGACAACTACATAGAAGATGCCGCACTGGTACTGACGGTAAATAATGCAAATAACGAAAAAGTGCAGATTTCATCGTCGGCATTCAAGGTGGCTTTTGCGGGAAACATAATCTCGTCGTTCTCTTTCCAGAAGAAGGACAATGATGGTGTGCTATATGATGTGAAGGCCAAGATAGACGGAAATAACATAACTCTGTGCTCGCCCATAGTGACGGACAGAACAAAGCTGGTGGCAACATTCTCCACCAATGGCGAGAAGGTACTGGTGAACGGTGCAGAGCAGATAAGCGGATATACAGTAAACGACTTTAGCGCCCCGGTGCAGTATATGGTGTTTTCTTCCAGTGGCGAGATGAATATATATAATGTGAGCGTGAGCGGAACAGGCTTGCCCACGGTGATAATCAACACACCAAAGGGAGCGGCAGTGCCCCCAAAGACGGCAGACTGGCTGGAAGGGACATATATAAAGATTGTCAATGCCGATGGAACCGTAGACTATGAGGGCATGGAGGATAATATCAGAGGTCGTGGCAATTCCACTTGGGGATATCCAAAGAAGCCATATGCCCTTAAGCTGGACAGCAAGGCTTCCATCCTGGGCATGCCCAAGCACAAGCGTTGGGTGCTGCTGGCGAACTGGATGGACCGAACGATGCTGAGAAACAGAGTGGCATTTGCTATAGCCGAGAAGACCTGTCTGGCATGGACCCCAAGAGGGGAGTTCGTGGAAGTGATTCTGAATGGTACGCATGTGGGAAATTATTATCTGTGCGAGCAGATAAAGGTGGACGAAAACCGTGTGGATATAAACGAACTGGAGGAGACGGATACGGAGGGGGAAGCCATCACTGGCGGATACCTGATGGAACTGGATACGTACTTTGACGAGGTGAACAAGTTCAAGTCGTCCGTAAAGCAGCTGCCATACATGTTCAAGGAACCTGACGAGGATGTGCTGAATAAACAACAGTTTGCATACATGCAGAACTACGTGAACAGGTTGGAGGAGCTTCTGTATGACGATGCTGCCTTTGCAATAAGGGAATATGCCAAGTATATTGACATAGATACATACATAGACTGGTGGCTGGTGCATGAGATTACCTTCAACGGAGAACCGAATCATCCGAAGAGCAGCTACATGCATAAGGATAAGGGCGGTAAGCTGAAGGCCGGTCCTGTATGGGATTTCGACTGGGGGACATTCGTTCCCACAACTACCACACTGCGTCTTTCTAAGGCAATCTATTACGAGCGCCTGTTGCAGGATCCTGTCTTTGTTGCCAGGGTAAAGGAAAGGTGGGCGGAACTGAAGCCGGCGTTTGAGGAAATTCCAGCTTTCATCGAGGAAGAGAAGGCAAAGCTGAGCAAGTCGGCGGATGTAAACATCCAGCTGTGGCCCATAAGTAGCCGTACAAATGGTGATGAGACCTTGACATACGATGCTGCTGTTACACGCATGATAAATGCATATAACAACAGGCTTCAAACCCTAGACAGGGTAATAGGTCTGCTGTAGAGAAGGGGAACGGGGGCAAGGCCCCAGTCCAACAAAGGACCCACCCCAACCCTCCCTGCAGGGAGGGAGAACGGGAAACGGAAAATATCCTCTGCAACACCGCGCTAGCTAACTGTCCCCCTGAGACAGGGGGACGAGCGAAGCGGAGGGGGTGGATTAAACAAACGGAACCGAAGGTCGACGCCCGAAGGGACTAAAGTCAAAACGGAAAGGTGAAAACGGAAAACTTTATCCACCCCCTCCCCCCTTCGGGGTACTCCACCCTGTCTCAGGGGGAGAGTTAGTTACAAACGTGAAACGGAAAACAATCATCGCGCTAGCTAACTGTCCACCTGAGACAGGGGGACGAGCGAAGCGGAGGGGGTGGATAAAGACAACAAACGGCAAACAACCTGAAACTTGAAACCCTGAAACCCCATACTCTTAACTTTTACCCTCGTGAATGAGGTGTTTTCACGAAAATTGTGTATTTTTGCACATAATATATGGAGTTGTTGCCAGTATTTGGTAATAAAAAATACGAAGCAAGGCAATATAACAAGAGTATTGTACGTTATAGATGGTGATGAAGAGGCTATTGTTGATACTGGCGATGATGCTGCCCATAGTTGGAGCGGTGGCTCAGGACGATGTAGCCTTTACCAACTTCTGGCAGTTCCAGAGTTTCTACAACCCTGCAGCGGCAGGGCGTTCCAGCATGTTGGACATAAACGGAGCATACCGCATGGAAATGCTCGGTTTTGAAGATGCAGGACAGACGATGCTGATACAGGGAGACCTGCCCATGTTCTTTGTTCCAAAGGCAGAGAGACATGGCATGGGAGCTGGTTTTATGAACGATAAAATCGGTTTTTTCTCTACTAAAAGGATGTGGCTGCAGTATGCGTATCATCATCCGTTCGGCAAAAAGAACATATTGAGCATTGGAGTAAAGCTGGCATTGCTTGCCAACTCGTTTAACGGAACGGACGTGGAACTGGGCGAGGGGTCCTCGGATGAACTGGTGCCGACGTCGGACGTGAACGGAACGGCCTTCGATATGGACCTTGGATTGAGGTACGAGCGCAAGGATGTATGGTATGCCGGAGTGTCGGTGATGCACCTGATGTCGCCAACGGTGTCCCTAGGCGAGGAAAAAGAGTTTCAGGTGAAGTCGGCACCAACGATATACGTTTCAGGTGGTCATCGCCTGAAGTTTCGTCAGCCGGAATTCTCGCTGAGAACAGCAGCCATGTTCCGTACCGACATGCAGACGTGGAGAGCAGATGTTTCTGGGCGCCTGTGCTACGACGGAGAGAAAGGAAAGATGTATGCAGGTTTGAACTACAGCCCCATGGTAAGTGTGGCATTGTTGCTGGGATTTACCTTCCACGACGTGAACATAGGCTACAGCTATGAGATGTACACGGGAGGTATAGCAGTGCAGAATGGAACACACGAAATACATATAGGTTATCAGATGGAACTGAACCTGACAAAGAAGGGAAAGAACAAGCACCAGTCGGTAAGGTGGCTGTGACAAGCGGAAAGGAGAAAGGAGAAAGCAGAAATTATAAACTGAAGCATACGTCTGTTCAGTACTAATATTGATACAAAGAAAACAGAATAAAACGATATATGACACAGAACATGAAATCCCTGATGGTAGTACTCGTGCTTGTGGTGACAGGCATGACGTTTGTTGCTTGTATGGGAACCAAGAGTAATGCTATGGCCAATGGTAGCGAACTGGTGGGAGTGCGAGGAGCCTCTGCCGGTGAAACTGCACCTTTCGGTATGGTGGCTGTGAACAGAGGCAGTCTGAAAATAGGACTGGAGGAGAACGATACACTGTGGGGCGCGGCCTTTCCTCGCCGCGACATCAGCGTGGACGGTTTCTGGATGGACCAGCACGAGGTGAGCAATGCCAAGTACAGACAGTTCGTTATGTGGGTGCGCGACAGCATTATCCGTGAACGCCTGGCCGATCCTGCCTATGGTGGTGATGAAACCTACAAAATAGAGGAAGACCGCTATGGCGAACCCGTTACACCACACTTGAACTGGAACAAGCCTATTCCCAGTGAACGCAAGGCCACGGAGGATGAATTGAGAGCCATAGAGAGCCTGTATGTGACGCATCCCATAGACGGAACCAAGATGCTGGATGCAAGCCAGCTGAACTACCGCTATGAAATATATGACTATGCCATGGCAGCAAAACGCAAGTATCGTCTGGACCCCAAGCAGAGAGACCTGAATACCGACAATGCGGTAGACGAGAACGAGGTGGTGATGATTTCTAAGGATACGGCATGGATGGATGATGAAGGCAAGATTATACGTCAGACAATAACACGCCCCCTGAGCGGACCCTGGGACTTCCTGAATACGTACATCGTGAACGTCTATCCCGATACTACATGCTGGGTGAACGATTTTGATAATGCCGACAACGAGCGCTATATGAAGCTCTACTTTTCGCACTCGGCCTATGATGACTATCCCGTGGTGGGAGTGGACTGGGAGCAGGCAAATGCATTCTGTGCATGGCGTACAGAGATGATGAACGTTGGAATGGGAGAATATGCCAAGCATCTGCAACGCTACCGCCTGCCGACAGAGGTTGAATGGGAGTATGCTGCACGAGGCAAGGAAGGTAATGCTTTCCCCTGGGAATCCAAGGAGGTGAAGAGCGACAAGGGATGTTTCTATGCCAATTTCAAACCCGACCGCGGCAACTATACCAAGGACGGAAGCCTGATAACCTCGCGCTGTGGTATCTTCAGCGCAAACTCCAGCGGACTATATGATATGGCTGGTAACGTGGCAGAGTGGACAAGTACCGTTTATACCGAGGCCGGAGTGGAGGCCATGAGCGACATGAACCCCGAACTGAAGTATAATGCCGCACAGGAGGACCCCTACAGATTGAAGAAGAAGTCCGTGCGTGGAGGTTCCTGGAAGGATCCAGAGAGTATGATACGTTCGGCTTGGCGTAGTTATGAGTATCAGAACCAGCCTCGTAGTTTTGTTGGCTTCCGTTGCGTGAGAAGCATGGTGGTGGACAACGCGAGAACAAAGAAATAACTCACCTATACCTTATATATAATATATTACCTTATATATATAATATACGGAGGCAACAAGAAGTATAACCTAAAACAAATACAATATTATGTTTATCATATATAAGATTCAGAAGTGGATGGACACAATGGCAGGACAGACCTTCATGCAGTATGCCTACAGTTGGGGCGCTGCTATTGTTATCCTTGGTACATTGTTCAAGCTGACACATCTGCCGGGAGCCAATATCATGCTCTTCGTGGGTATGGGAACCGAGGTGCTGGTGTTCGTCCTGTCTGGTTTTGAGAGAGTGACCGAGAAGGCTGAAGAACCTGCCGGTGAAACCAAGTATCAGCAGGCTGTTCCTCAGGGCGGCGGAACAGTAATCATAGGCGGCGGTGTGCCTGTGACTGGCGGTGGTGTGCCTGTGACTGGTGGTGCTACTATAGTGGCAGGCAGTCCTATAGCAAATGTAGATCCGGAAGCTCTGGCCCATGGAGCAGCCCTGAGTGCTGCAGCAGCTAATCTGGCAAGTGCCGGTCAGGCTGCAGCCGAGGCACAACTGGCACTGTCGCAGCTGAAGAGTGGCGGATTGTCTGTTGACCCCAACCAGATAAAGGCAACTGACCCCGCAGCAATAGAAGAGGCGGTGAAGAACTATGCCGAGGAACTTACGGAACTGACAGAGGTACTCTCCAGAGTGAAGGTACAGGCAGCCCGCATGAGTACCGACAGCGAAGAGATGGAGAACCTGAACCGCACACTGACAGGTATTGCCACCGTGTACGAACTGCAGTTGCGCAATATCAGCAAGCAGGTGAGCACCATAGAGCAGATAGACGAGCAGACACGCAAGATGGCTGAGCAGATAGAGGAACTGAACAAGGTGTATGCCCGCATGATTCAGGCACTGACAGTGAATATGGGTGTGGCTCCAGTTCAGTCTCCTGCCACAGAGAAGTGAAATAGTCCGCTGAAACCGTAGAAACAATGTCATGGCAAAGATAATCAAGAAGAAGATATCGCCACGTCAGAAAATGATAAATCTGATGTACGTTGTGCTGATGGCCATGTTGGCTTTGAATGTCAGCAGTGACGTACTGAAAGGTTTTGTGCTGGTGGACGAGAAGCTGACCCTGAGTACGGAAAACTCCGCCCGTGTGAACGAGGAGGTGTATAAGCGCTTTGAACAGCAGTACAAGGCCAACCCCACCAAGGTGAAGGTATGGTACGACAAGGCTAAGGAGGTGCGCGGAATGACAGACTCCCTGTACACAAAGCTGGAGGGACTGAAGGTGGGCATCGTAAAGAAGAGCGATGGCAAGGATGGCGATGTGCGCAATATCCGTAACAAAGAGGACCTGGAGGCTGCAACTCAGGTTATGCTGGCACCGGGAACAGGCCAGGGAGACGAACTGCGCAAGGCGATAGAGAGTTATCGTGAACGTATAGTGGAGATGCTTGTAGATGCAGCACAGCGCGAACTGGTTGCAAGCAATCTGAATACTGACGTGCCGGTGGAAGCGCGCGTTATGGGCAAGAACTGGCAGGAGTACATGTTTGAGTCCATGCCAACTGCGGCGGCAGTCACATTGTTGACAAAGCTTCAGAGTGATATACGCTATGCTGAGGGACAGGTGCTGAATGACCTTGTTACCAACATAGACGTAAAGGATATCAGGGTGAACAGACTGAATGCTTTCGTTATCCCCAGCAGCCGCACTGTGGTGCAGGGCGGGAAGTTCTCGGCACAGATCATCATGGCGGCTGTGGACACAACACGTCATCCTACCATATACATCGGCGGAAAGGCCATCGGCAATGAAGATGGTGTATATGAAACCATCTGCACAAAGACCGGTGACTTTACGTTGAAGGGCTATATGGAAACCCAGGATGGAGAGGGAAAAACCGTGAAGCGAGATTTTGAGCAGCAGTATACGGTAGTGGCCCCAAGTGCAACGGTGAGTGCGGACATAATGAACGTGCTGTATGCCGGATACGACAACCCCATAAGTGTAAGTGTGCCAGGTGTGCCAACGAATCAGGTGAGCCTGACCATGACAGGCGGAACGCTGAAGCAGACTGCACCGGGCAAGTACATTGCCGTGCCAACAAATGTGGGAGGAGAGGCCGAGTTTACTGTTTCTGCGCGTCAGGAGGGTAGAAACCAGGTGATGGGCAAGTTCAATTACCGTGTGCGCAAGCTTCCCGATCCTACAGCATATATTCCCGTTGGAGATAACCAGTTCAAGGGAGGCAAGATAGCCAAGCAACAGCTGATGGCCGCCAATGGCATAGGTGCAGCCATAGACGACGGACTGCTGAACATACCATTCAGCGTGAAAGGCTTCGAGACCGTATTCTTTGACAACCTGGGCAATGCTGTGCCGGAGGTGAGCAATGGTAGTGGCTTTACGGACCGTCAGAAGAATATGATGCGTGGGCTATCGAGAGGAAAACGTTTCTTCATAACGAAGATACGCGCCCAAGGCCCAGATGGACTGGAGAGAACGCTGAATGGAGCGTTGGAGGTGATAGTGAACTGATAAAACGAAAACAAAGATATATATAAAGGATATATGAAACGATTGTTTCTGATATTGATGATGGCAGGTTTTACTGCTTGTCTGTCCGCACAACCAGCAAAGCGCAGAGTGACCACTAGCAATGCCGTGGCAAAACAAGGGACTGCCAGTCAGGAAACCAAAAGTGACCGTGCTGCACTGATGTTTCCCGTAAAGCAGAGTATGCCCGAGGATGTGGTGTGGAAACGTGACGTATACCGCACTCTGGATTTGACAAAGGATGCAAACGCCCCTCTGTACTATCCTGTAGAGCCACGAGGCAGGCAGGTGAATCTGTTCACCTATCTGTTCCATCTGATGTTGTCCGGCAGGGTGGATGCCTATACCTACAAATTGGATGGTGTGGAAAGCTTTGACAAGAAGGACAAGATGGAGGTACGTGATGTGCTTGACAGATACAGCATCTACTATGAAGAGGAAGGAGGCAAGTTCAAGGTGGAGAACAATGATGTGCCTTCGGCCGAGGTGACACGCTATTATATAAAGGAAAGTGTTTATCTGGACCAGAGGACTGGAACTTTCTCTACCAAGGTGACGGCAATCTGTCCGGTACTGATGCGTGGAGCTGATGATTTCGGCGGGGAAGCAACACCTTATCCTCTGTTCTGGCTGAACTACGATGAGATAGCCCCGTGGCTGAGCCGTTTGCCGGTGATGGCCAGCAATCTGAACAATGTCACCAATATGTCTGCCGACGACTATTTTGCCATGAACCGATACGACGGCAAGATATACAAGACCAACAACATGCAGGGGGTGGCCTTGGCAAACTACTGCAAGACCGATTCTGCCATGGTAAAGGAGCAGAAGCGCATCGAGAAGGAAATCTTTGACTTCGAAGAAGGTGTATGGGGGCACATGAGCAAGGAAGACAGCATAAAGGCTGCACGCGAAGACAGCATCCGCATAGCCAAGGAGGGAACCAAGGCAAAGAAGAAGGTGACAGCGAAGCGTTCTTCAAAAAGCAGTTCCTCTTCTTCCGTGAAGGCCCCCAAGCAGAAAAGCAGTGGAAGTGGTGGCAGTGCTCCACGCGTGAGTGTGCGCAGACAGAGAAGATAGTATTATTAACCTAAAATTTAAGTATATGAAGAAGCTTTTACTTTTAATTGCAGTTGCTCTCGTATCTATGACGGCATCAGCACAGACAAACAAGTTGTTTACCTGGGGTGTGGAAGCCGGTATGAACTTCAACAGTCTGAGTTTTGACAAGGAAATGTTCGAGAGCGGAAACCGTGCTGGTTTCTTCGTAGGTCCCAAGGTTAAAGTCAAGGTGCCTCTTGTGGGACTTGGTCTGGACGGTGCTTTGATATACAGCATGAATAGTGCCCAGATACAGAATGAGGACATAGTGAAGAGCAAGAACCTCTCTTATCTGGAGATACCTTTGAATGTGCGTTATGACTTCAGCCTGCTCAAGGTGTTGAGCATTTATTTGGCCACTGGTCCACAGTATAACTATTGCATGAGCTCGGATGCTACCATAGCAGATTTCTATGGACCTATTGATGGTGGCATCTCCCGTTCAACATGGGGATGGAATGTAGGTGGCGGCGTGGAACTGTTCAAGCATCTTCAGTTGGGCGTGACATACACCATTCCCATCAGCAATAGCGGAAATCTGGAGCTTGGTGACATAACAAATGTGTTCACTAATTACAAGCAGAAGACTGTGAAGGTACGTCTGGCGTACTTCTTCTAATATAAAGACATGTTTGCAGACTGCATAGTGCCCCTTCCT
>JAZRIA010000071.1:0-8677 GCA_045645045.1 Bacteroidaceae bacterium
TCAGGGGGACAGTCAGTTACTACTGCTAACGCTATCACCCGCTCGTCCCACCTGTCCCAGGGGGACAGTCGGTTACTACTGCTAACGCTATCACCTGCTCTTCCCCCTTACAGGGGGATTGAGGGGGGCCTTTTCTCCCCCTGAGACAGGGGGAGTACCCTGCAGGGGGAGGGGGTGGATGTATGTTAAGCTGGTTTCAACTTTCGTGTAGTTCCTAATTTAACACCTTACACATGAAACCTCTCATCGCTCTCACCGCTCCCCTCTCTCACGATGATACACTTGAATCATTACTGTTCGTTCGGCGAACGATTACCGATGGTAAACTTTACCATCACTGATGATGAAAACGGGTCATCGTGGTGAGTGAATCGAAGCATAACAAAAGCGGTCCCTTCTGCCTTTAGGAGCAGAAGGGACCGCATCATTTATCATCAGGGAAATCTCTTTATTTCTTTGCCAGAACCTTTTCCATGAAGTAGGGCAACTGTACACGCCACCAGCACCAGTCATGGTCTACATCAAATCCCCAGTAGTCCATATAGGCAGGGATGCCACGCTGGCAAAGCACGGTGTCCAATGCACGTGTGCTCTCCAGGAGTTCGTCCTCCCACTTGCCCTGGCCCACGCAGATGTAGATGTTGCGCTTCTTGTAGAGGTCCATCCAAGGATGGTCGGCAGGCATTTCGCGCAGGAAGTCGATGGGTGAGTTCATGAAGGTGAGCTCGTCGCTGTACATGGGGAAACCGTAGCCTGCGGTGTACAGACCGCTCAGAGCAATGACAGAGTCGAAGATGTCCGGGCGGCGGAAGAAGAAGTTGCCGGCATGGAATGCACCCATGGAGCAGCCGGTAACGATGAAGGTCTCTGTCTTGCGCTTGCGCACCTCGGGAATCAGTTCCTCAGTAACGTAGTGATACCAGCGCTCGTGCTGCTCTATGCGCCAACGGTTGTCGGCAGAGCGGTTGCTCCATGTCTCGCCGTCTATGCCGTCCACACAGATGGCACGTATCTCGCCCTTTTCAATCCAGGGGGCAAGAACGTCTATCATGCCAAAGTTCTCGAAGTCGAAGAAGCGGCCGTCCTGCGATGGGAAGATGAGCACGGGGCGTCCCTTCTTGCCGTATGTCTTGTACTCCATCTCGCGCTGGAGATGGTTGCTGAAATGCTTGTTGTATTGTCCTTCCATTATGGATATAATATATATAAGGTATTGTTATAAAGTTTAGGCAGGCCCTGGGATGAGGAGGGACCTGCCTATGCGGTAATAGCTGATTATTTACGGTTGCAAACGTCGTAGAGGAACTCGTCGCGCTCCCATTCTGTGCGGAAGCGTGCAACGTAGGCATAGTCGCCCATGGCGGGTGCCAGAGCCTTGTCGATGTTTGGAGTCATCTTCATGGCGTAAGCATACTTGTCCAGAATCTGGGCATCGTTGAGATGGTATTCCACACCTGAGCGGCGGCCGGCATAGACGCAGAAGTAGTCATCGTTGGTATCGGGCTGTCTGCGCTGGTCAAATGCCACCATATCTGCCCAAATCTGGTACACGTCCACGTTGTGGGCATAGTTGATCATGTCTGGGGTGTAGCCACCACCGGGACGCATGTTCACCTCCAGTGCCACGAAGTCGCCCTCGTTGCCCAAGCCACGGTGAGCGCGGCCCAGCTGGAAGAACTCCAGATGTACGAAACGGCTCTTTACGCCGAAGGCCTTGATGGTCTGGCGGCCCCAGAAACGCAGGTTCTCGTTGATATGCTGCTGTACGTAGTAGGTGCTGTCCAGGTTGTAGTTAACAATGTCGGAGATGGATGGCGGGCATACGCACATGCTCTCGAACAGGGGCTCGCCCTTGGAGTTGATAATGGCGTCGTAGGTGCAGATGTTGCCTGTTACAAATTCCTCGATGACATATTCATGGATATGTGGAGTATTGTTGAGGAAGTCGCGCAATGCCCATTCGCTCTCAATCTTGTGTGTGCCACCGGAACCCACGCCAACATCGGGCTTGGCAAAGAGGGGATAACCAGCTTCGTAGGCAAACTTCAGTATGTTGTCCAGTCCGTCGGTAGCCTTAATCTGGCGCGCGGTACGTATACCGCCGGCGGCATAGTACTTCTTCATCTCGGACTTTTCCTTGATGCTGTCTATCTTGTCGGTCTTGATACCGGTGTTCACGTTGAAGTCGGTACGCAGACGTGCGTCCTGCTCCAACCAGTACTCGTTGTTGCTTTCAATCCAGTCGATGCGTCCGTACTTGGCGGCAAAGTGTGCCACGGCGCGGTACACCTGGTCGTAGTCTTCCATGTTGTTGACACGGTAATACTCGGTAAGGCTTTCCTTCAGGCGGTTGTCCAGGTTGTCATACGGAGCATCGCCAATACCAAATACAGTTACACCATTTCTCTTCAGTGCTGCACAGAAGTTCCAGTAGTTTTCCGGAAAGTTGGGGGAAATGAAAATGAAGTTCATAATAGGTATGTTATTTGGTGGATACTATAGTTTGCTGGATTGCGGCCAGTATAGTATGTGGGACGGGTTCCATGCTGTTCGTATATTGGCATTATCTTGTCCTTACTGACACTAATCCTGCGTTTTCATGTCTCAGCAGTGCAAAAATAAGGGTTTTATTTGAAAAATCCAAATAAATGCAATATCTTTGCCCAATATATGTTCACTCTGTTTCTCACCAGTAGTCCATGTGGGCACGATGGAGCCATATTTGAAAAAAACGGCTTCCGTGAAGAACTTCTCCGTCAGTTGAAGGGGGAGGTCCGTGGATTGTATATTACCTCATCGCCGGACGATTTTTATGGAAGCGAGTGTGCCTCGGAGGGTATCCGCACGGCAATGGAGGAATCGGGGGTGAATATAGTCAATTGGACCCTGCTGGACAGGAGGAACATCATGCAGGCCCATTCCCTTGTGCGCGAGTCCGATTTGATAATTCTTGGTGGAGGACATGTACCCACTCAGTACCGCTTCTTCCAGGAGATGTCGTTGGCCGAAGCACTGCATGCCTATGAGGGTGTGCTGGTGACCATCAGTGCAGGCAGCATGAATTGTGCCGACGAGGTGTACTCCATTCCTGAACTGCCTGGCGAGATACGCGACCCCAACTACAAGCGCTTTTTCCGTGGCATGGGACTGACCAGCATACAGATTCTTCCTCACTACTATGAATGGAAGGACTTTGTGCTGGATGGCATGAAGGTGTACAACGAGGTGGCCGCCAAGGACAGTATGGGCAAGCGTTTCTATGTCTTCCCCGACGGGACATACCTTTATAGTATGTATGGCTACGAGGAGATTCGAGGCGAGGCCTTCCTTATGGAGAACGGCATCTTCCGCAAGATATGCGAAGATGGGCAGAAGGTGCTGCTGCCTATAATCTGATTACAAGGGGGGAGTTTTCTAGCCTTTCTAGTCTTTCTAGTCATTCTAGTCTTTCTAGATATACTAGTCATTCTAGTCATACTAGTCTTTCTAGATATACTAGATATACTAGAGATACTAGGTCATCTAGATAAATTAATTTTTCTCATCTAAAGAACTTTCCTATCACGGGCAGGTTGCGCAGGGGCAAATCGTGGTATATTATGTGCCCCACGAAGGCGATGATCAGGATGGTGTTTATTCCCATTCTCAGTATTGCAGGCCATTCCTGTGGGAGTGCTTGCATGATGCCGAAGAAAAGGCAGGTGATGGCTACATATACCGCCATGCTTTTCATGGGATAGTTGATGGGGTTCTTCTTCTGGCCTACGATGTAACTGAGCACCATAGCAGTACCATACCCGGCAAATCCGCCCCAGGCACATGCCATGTAACTGTATTGGGGGATGAAGATAATGTTCACGGCAAACAGCACAGCACATCCAGCCAGAGAGAACCAAGCTCCGTAGATGGTCTTGTCTATGAGCTTGTACCAAAAGGAGAGGTTGAAGTATATCCCCATCATTATTTCTGCCGCCATTACTATGGGGATAACCTTCAGCCCTTCCCAATAGTCGCTTCCCACCATGTATTTCAGCAGGGGCAGGTATGCCACCACACAAAGGAAGGCCAGCAGTGTGAAGATAAGGAAATACTTCATGCCAATGGCATAGGTCTCGTTCTTGTCCTTATCCTTGCTTTGTGCAAAGACAAAAGGTTCGTAGGCATAACGGAAAGCCTGCGTAATCATGGCCATGATCATAGCCACCTTCACACAGGCACCGTACACGCCCAGTTCCACCACACCCTGTGCACGGTCGGGATAGATGAGCGGGAATATCATCTTGTCGGCGGCCTGGTTCAGGATGCCAGCTATGCCCAGGATAAGGATTGGCCAGGAGTAGGAGAGCATGCGACGAAGCAGGCCTAGGTCTACCTTCCACCTTATCCTTGCCATTTCCGGCAGGAAGAAGAATGTTATTATGCCGGTGCATACAAGGTTTAGGGTGAAGACATAAAGCACATCGCTCTTGCCCAGCCAAACAAAGTATAGCAGGTTCAGACCTATGTTGAGCACGATGAAGAGGAGTTTGAGCGAGGCAAACTTGATGGCCTTTTTCTTGTATCTAAGGTAACTGAACGGTATGGCCTGCAGGGCATCCAATGCTACTACGGTTGCCATTACCATAATGTACTCCGGATGCTCGGCATAGCCAAGCAGTTCGCTTATAGGTGTGATGAAACCGAAGATTCCAGCGAGGAACACGCATGCCAGCGAGGCAATTACCGCCAGCGAGGTGGAGAATACCGTGTCCGGCTCCTCGTCCTCTTTATTGGCAAAGCGGAAGAAGGTTGTCTCCATGCCGAAGGTAAGCAGTACGAGCAATAGGGCAACATAGGCGTAGAGGTTGGTGACTATGCCATAACCGCCGTTCTCCGCACTGATTACGTGAGTGTAGAGGGGAACGAGCAGATAGTTCAAAAACCTGCCAACTATGCTCGACAGGCCATATATTGCCGTATCCTTGGCAAGGGCTTTCATATTTGCCATGTGGGTAAGTGTTTTGTAGTTAAGGACCCCTCAATCCCCCTGTAGGGGGAGGAGCGGATAGTGGGGAGCGAATGAGCGGGTAGCGGTTTTTATCCACCCCCTCCGCGCTTAGCGCTTTACCCAGCGTCGCAATGGGAATTGCGACCCTCAGAGGGTACAGAATGACATCAAGTCATTCTTCTAAAGACCCTCTTCGCCCACCTGTCTCAGGGGGACAGTATGCTGGCGCGATATTGCTAACAGTTTTCCGTTTTCCGTTTTCACATTTCCGTTTAGAACAGTCCGTACAGTCTCTGGTCTATTTCTTCCGTCACCATACGGAAATCCTCGGGATTGTCTCCGAACTTGCATGTGTCTCCATCGATAATAAGTACCTGTCCGGGATAGTTCTTTATCCATTCCTCGTAGCGGTCGTTCAGGCCTTTCAGGTAATCAATGCGTATGCTCTGCTCGTATTCACGGCCGCGCTTGCTTATCTGTGCTATGAGGTTGGGGATAGTGCTTCGGATATATATCATCAGGTCGGGCAGTCCCACAAGGGACATCATCAGGTCGAAAAGGTCGGTGTAGTTCTCAAAGTCGCGGTCGGACATGTACCCCTGTTCGTGCAGGTTGGGTGCGAAGATGCGTGCATCCTCAAAGATGGTACGGTCCTGGATGATGGTACGGTCAGTTGCCTTGCTTATTTCCACTACGTCCTTGAAACGCTTGTTCAGGAAATATATCTGCAGGTTGAAACTCCATCGTGCCATGTCCTTGTAGAAGTCTTCCAGATAGGGATTCACGTCTACGGGTTCGAAACGTGCTTCCCAGCCATATCTCTTTGCCAGCATCTTGGTAAGGGTGGTCTTGCCACAACCAATGTTTCCTGCTATCGCTATGTGCATATCGGTATTGTATTACTTAGAGGTTGATATTATTTGTCGTTTTCTTCGGGGAAAAGGCTATAGAATATGCGGTCTATCTTGTCCGTTATGAGCATGAAGTCGTCGGGGTTGTGCAGAAAGTCCATATTGTCCACTTCTATGGTCAGCACCTTACCTTCGTACTTATTATAGATGAAGTCCTCGTAGCGGTTGTTCAGATTCTGCAGATAGTCAATGGGGATGCTCTGCTCGTATCCGCGTCCGCGCTTCTGGATATTTGCCACCAGATGCGGTATGGAAGCACGGAGGTATATCATCAGGTCAGGCATGCGTGCCACGCTGGTCATCTGCTGGAAGAGTTCCATGAAGGTGCTGTAGTCGCGCTGCTCCATGTTGCCCATTGCCTGGTTGTTGGCGGCAAAGACGTGCACTCCCTCGAAGATGCTACGGTCCTGTATCACATCCCTGTCGGTCTGCGATATGGCAAGAAGGTCGCGGAAGCGCTCCTTCAGGAAGTAGGTCTCCAGACAGAAGCTCCATCGGTGAATGTCCTTGTAATAGTCCTCCATGTAGGGGTTGGTGGCCACGGCCTCGAACTTTGGCTCCCAGCCATAGTGCTTGGCCAGAAGTTCTGTCAGTGTGGTCTTTCCTGCTCCTATGTTTCCTGCTACTGCTATGAACACGGTATTATGCTTGTTTTAAGTGTTGTTTATCCGAAGAATGCGTATGCTATGAATATTGCCGCCACCACGCCGATGAGGTCGGTGATGAGGCCTGCTGCCACGGCATGGCGTGTGTGTCGTATGCTCACGCTACCGAAGTATACGGCCAATATATAGAAGGTGGTATCGGTGGCCCCCTGGAAGATGCAACTCAGTCGTCCAACGAAACTGTCGGCTCCGTATGTAGTCATGGCATCCACCATCATACCTCTGGCACCCGAACCGCTCAGTGGTTTCATTATTGCCGTGGGCAGAGCTGGAACGAAGTCGGCATTCATGCCCATGGATGCAACCAGCCATTCTGTGCCGGAGATGATGACATCCATCGCACCCGATGCACGGAAAACTCCGATAGCCACCAGTATTGCCACCAAATAAGGTATGATGCGCACGGCAGTTTCAAAACCGCCCTTTGCTCCCTCTACAAAGGCTTCGTAGACATTTATCTTGCGTTTCACGCCTGCCACGATGAAACCTATGATTATCGTAAACAGCAGCACGTTGGCTACGGTGGTGCTCCATAGGTTCATGGTTTCCCTGTCCACCTGTGTGCCCAACCATACCACTCCGCTTATGAGCAGGCAGATTCCCAGCATGGTGCCCAGGATGGCACGGTTCAGCAGGTTTATCTTTTGGTAGAGGCTCGTAACGATAATGCCTCCCAGTGTGGCTATGGTTGTGGCCAGTAAGATAGGTATGAAGATGTCCGTAGGCTGTGCCGCTCCCATCTGTGCACGGTACACCAGTATGCTGACGGGGATGAGTGTAAGTCCAGATGTGTTCAGCACCAGGAACATTATCATGGGATTGGAGGCGGTGGTGTTCAGTTTCTCAACTTCTTCACGAGACAGCCCCAGTTCCCTGGCCTTCCTCTCGTTCTGTGCCCTGTTCTCCTCCTGCATGGATTCCATAGCCTTCAGTCCCAATGGTGTTGCGGCATTGTCAAGTCCCAACATATTGGCGCTGATGTTCATGAACATGTGTCCGTATGCGGGATGTCCCTTGGGAAGGTCGGGAAAGAGCCGGCAAAACAGGGGCGAGAGCAAACGGCTCAATGCGCTTACAAGTCCGCCCTTTTCGCCAATCTGCATGATACCCATCCACAGGGACAGGACGCCAGTCAGACCCAGTGAAATCTCGAATGCCGTCTTGGCAGAAGAAAAGGTGCTGTCCATTATGGCAGGAAACACCGAGGTGTCGCCCATAAACACCAGCCTGAAGATTGCAATAGCAAAAGCTATGAGGAAGAATCCAATCCAAATATAATTTAATACCATTTCGGGGTAGCCTAATTGTTGTTCTCCTTTAACGTCTTTCTTTTCGTTCGCCGCTCACCGCTCGCCGCTCGCCGCTCATCCGCTCACCGTTAATTATCAAAACTCAAATAGTCCTTGCTGCCCGTTTGCGGCAAGTGGTGTGCGCCCCAGGTGCTGGTATGCCAGTTCGGTTACCTCTCTGCCTCGTGGTGTGCGCTTTATGAAGCCTTCCTTTATCAGGAATGGTTCGTAAACCTCTTCCACCGTGCCTCCGTCCTCGCCTATGGCCGTGGCAATGGTGTTGATGCCCACGGGACCGCCCTTGAACTTGTCTATGATGGTGAGCAGTATCTTGTTGTCAATCTCGTCCAGGCCATAGCGGTCGATGTTCAGTGCCTCCAGGGCATAGCGTGCAATGCTGACGTCTATCTTGCCGTTGCCTTTCACCTGTGCAAAGTCGCGTACTCGGCGAAGCAGGGCATTGGCTATACGTGGCGTGCCACGACTACGGCTCGCTATCTCGGCAGCGGCCTTGCCTTCAATGGGGACGCCCAGGATGCTGGCGCTTCGCAGGATAATCTTCTGCAATGTGGTGCTGTCGTAGTATTCCAGATGCAGGTTTATGCCGAAACGGGCACGCAACGGGGCGGTGAGCAGACCGCTTCGTGTGGTTGCACCCACCAGAGTGAAGGGTGCCAGGTCTATCTGTATGGAGCGTGCCGAGGGACCTTTATCAATCATTATATCTATCCTGTAGTCCTCCATGGCAGAATAAAGATATTCCTCCACCACAGGGCTCAGTCGGTGAATCTCATCTATGAAGAGAACGTCGTTGGGTTCCAGCGA
>JAZRIA010000072.1:0-1871 GCA_045645045.1 Bacteroidaceae bacterium
GGAGGTAATATCACTGGTAGTCTTTACCGTCATCGCCACCTTCATGTTCCAAGGCGAATCCCTGCAATGGAACCACCTTGTAGCATTCTTATGCTTGATTCTGGCAGTCTATTTCGTATTTCTATAAGACAAATCACACTACATGGGATATACTGAGGAAGAAAGACTGGAACATAAAATCTGGCGCCGTTTCAACAAAGGTATCACAGAATACAAACTATTGGAAGATGGTGACCATATACTGATTGGTCTGTCCGGAGGGAAAGATTCCCTGTCACTACTGGAATTCATGGCTAAAAGAGCGCAGATACATCGTCCTGCAATACGACTCACAGCTCTGCATGTAAGGATGAGTAACATACAATATGAAAGTGACACCACCTATCTGAGCGATTTCGCCAAGGCACACAACATAGAATTGGTTGTACGTGAGACTTCTTTCAATCCAGAAACTGACAAGAGGAAAAATCCATGTTTCCTGTGTTCGTGGAACCGCAGGAAAGTCCTCTTTACCGTGGCTCAAGAGCTGGGGTGTAACAAAATTGCATTAGGGCATCACCAAGATGACATCCTGCACACCACCCTGCTCAACCTCACCTTCCAGGGACAGTTTAGCACCATGCCAGCAATGCTCAAGATGCGTAAGTTTCCTGTCACTATCATTCGCCCACTTTGTTTAGTTGAAGAAAAAGACCTCACCACATGGAGTCAAATGCGCGAGTACAGACAACAGACCAAACGCTGTCCTTACGAAAAGGATTCGAACAGAACGGACATAAAAGGAATTTTCGAACAAATGGAACAACTGAACGGAGAAGCGAGACGATCTATCTGGAACGCATTGGAACAAGAGGGCAAACTGGTGGAAATACCAGACAACAACCTATAATCTTAAAATATATTAGAGAACGATACACCATTATAGAAAAATTTCTAACTTTACCCACGTTGAAAACAGTAACAGTCATGAAAAGAGTAATACTGGCCATCTTTTGTCTATCCATATTGACCACTCACCTCTCTGCACAAAAGAAGAAGGAACAGGTGAATACACCCAGCGCTGAGGAGTACATCAGTCTGTATTGGTTCGAAAAAGCTGAAGAGGTACTGGCTAAGGAAAGGAAAGCATTGGCACGTAAACGTAAGCCCACTACACGACAGGATTCCTTGCAAGAGGAGATTGACCGTCTGCGCATAGCCACGCACTCCACCGAACGTGTCGTAGTTATTGACAGCATCGTAGTTGATAACAAAGATCTCCTCTCGCACCTGACACTGAGCGAAGAGAGTGGGAAAATCATTCTTGCATCCACCTTTTTTGAGAACCCCGCCGACACGACCGAAGCAACGGTGTTTCTTCCTGAAATCGGAGCAAAAATCTATTTTGCAAAGCCCGATTCAAGCGGTTTATTGAAACTATATTCCAGTGATTATATTGACAGAAACTGGCAGGAGCATCATCTACTTGCAGAATTAGATAACGACACCATACAGAATTATCCGTTTGCATTGGCTGACGGTCTGACTTTATATTATGCTGCAAAAGGCGAAGACTGTATCGGCGGATACGATATATTCGTTACAAGATATGACACCGACGAGAACAGATTCCTGCAACCGGAGAATATGGGCATGCCATTCAATTCTCCTGCCAACGACTATATGATGGCGATAGATGAGATCAATAACCTCGGATGGTTCGTCACCGATCGTAACCAACCGGAAGGGAAAGTATGTATCTATATTTTCGTACCGAACCACATCCGTAAAGTCTATGACAAACACCTATATAGCGAGGAGGAATTGGGAAATTTGGCCCGTTTGCACTCCATCGCCGAAACATGGGGAGACAAGGAAGCGACAAGGGAAGG
>JAZRIA010000073.1:0-1001 GCA_045645045.1 Bacteroidaceae bacterium
GGTATGATGTGGTGAACGACATGCCTACTGTGGCCGGACTGCGCGATGTGCTGCCACGTCTGATGGCTCTGTCCGAAGGACTGAGTACGGAGGAGGATAAATCCCTGTGGAAACAGATGAGCGAAATCATGCCGGAATTGCCCCTCATGACCCTGAATGGCAAGACACAGTTCGCTCCCGCAGAGCACTATAAAGACCAGCGCACTAATGTGGAGAACCCTCGACTATACCCCATCTTCCCTTTCCATCTGTGCAACATCAACACGGAGAATCTACAGACAGGCATCGATTCCTATTGGGATCGCGAGTCGAAGAGCGAATTCGGGTGGAGCCAGGACGGTCAGATGGCCGCCCGGCTCGGCCTCACCCACGAGGCGGTACGCCTACTGGATGTTCACACGAAAAACAGCAATCCCAATTTCCGTTTCAAAGCTATCTGGGGACCCAACTACGACTGGACACCTGACCAGGATCATGGTTCCAATCTCATGATGATACTACAAGACATGGTGCTTCAAACGTGGGACGGAAAAGATTATCTTCTGCCTGCATTCCCCAAAAACTGCTGGGGTGTGAAGTACAAACTTCACTCTCATGCAGGACAAGTTGTAGAAGGAGAATGCAACTGGAACAAGGCTCCCGAACACCACTTTGTGGATGGTGTCTGCACCGAGTGTGGGCAGTCAGACCCCACCTTCATGCAAGTTGTGGACGGATGGTATGAGGTAGGTACTCCTGCAGAACTCATTGGTATCTCTAATCTCGTGAACAGCGGCAAGTATGACATTAATGTCCGCCTGACTGCCGATATTGACTTGAGTGGCATCAGTTACTTTCCTCCAATTGGAAAGCAATATTGGCCCGTTGGTCCAACGCTGTACTTTAGTGGAACCTTTGATGGTCAGGGCCACATTATCTACAATCTGAGAGTAGAGAAGGATGACGCCGGCGCAGAAACGGGATTGTTTGGACGCCTCAATGGGGCAACTGTTCAGAATGTT
>JAZRIA010000074.1:0-1027 GCA_045645045.1 Bacteroidaceae bacterium
CACAGGTCGTACAGATGGATGTAGTGGTACAGGTTCTCGGTCAGCACGGGTCCATGCAGGGGGCAGATGATCTGGATATCCAGAGTTGCAGCCACCTTCAGAATGTTCTGAACCTGCTTGCCGTACTTGCCTACGATGCCGATGTAGTAGCGGCGAGCCTCGTCGTCCCAGGGCTCATCCACATCCAGAGCGCCGAACTTGCCGAAGCCGTCAGCGGAGAACAGGACCTTGTCGTAGCTGTCGTAGGTCATCATGACCTCGGGCCAGTGGACCATGGGTGCGAATGCGAAGGTCAGGGTGTGCAGACCCAGGCTCAGGGTGCCGAAATTCTCCACAGCCAGGGTGTTGTTCATAACCAGATTGGGGAAGAACTGACCGATCATCACGAAGGTCTTCTTATTGCCAACCACGGTAACAGCGGGGTACTTATTAACAAATGCTTCGATGGAAGCGGCGTGGTCGGGCTCCATATGCTGGACTACCAGGTAGTCAGGCTGACGGCCGCCCAGAACCTTCTCAATATTCTTCAGCCACTCCTCGGTCTTGGATGCGTCGATGGTGTCCATGACAGCGACTTTCTCGTCCATGATCACATAGGAGTTATAAGCCATGCCATTGGGAACCACATACTGGCCTTCGAACAGGTCTACATCGTGGTCATTGGCGCCAACGTAAAAAATGGTATCGGTAACTTTCTTCAGCATAATAGAATCCTCCAATTCTTTTTCATTGCGGCCGCAGCGGGGCCTGTGTTGTTCTTATGGCATGAATATAACATATATTTCCTGAGTTGTCAATAAGAATAATTCTCATTCTCAAAATATTTATTGACAAATTTTCTGTTTGTGCATATGATGGAAAAAAGAACGGCGTATAAGGAGGATATACATATGCAGCTTGTGCTGTTAACAGCTTTGGGTGTTGGCGGAGCCACTGTCTTTGGCACTTTTTTAGGATTTATATTTAAGAAAGCCTCCCATAAATTCAGTGATATCGTGTTGGCCTTTGCAGCCGGTGTGATGCTGGC
>JAZRIA010000075.1:0-23313 GCA_045645045.1 Bacteroidaceae bacterium
AAAGTGGAAGTTATCCAAACAATATATCATTCTAACATAAGTTCATCTTAATATCTATATCATTTTGTAAAGTTTACGTAATGCACCCAATTGGTTCATTAAATAAGCATGTATTACAGTATATATTATGGTATGTCAGTATTGGTATTATTGAAAAAAGGCAAATATTATTTTGGAAAAATGCCAGCTTTTCCGTACCTTTGTGTGTCAAAATGTAAAGAAAACCATGGAAAAGATTGATTCTCTCGACAAAAAGATTCTGGAAATTATCTCTAATAATGCCCGCATACCATTCAAGGATGTTGCCGCCAAGTGCGGTGTAAGCCGAGCCGCCATTCATCAACGCGTGCAAAGACTTATAGATATGAACGTTATTGTGGGTAGCGGATATCATGTCAATCCTGCTAGTCTAGGGTACAATACAAGTACGTACATTGGTATTACCCTGGAGAAGGGTAGCATGTACAATGCCGTAGTAAAAGAGTTTGCCAAGATACCTGAGATTGTGGAGTGCCATTATACTACAGGCCCCTTCACCATGCTCATAAAACTCTATGCCAAGGACAATGCACACTTGATGGAACTGCTGAACGGCAGATTACAACAGATAAACGGTGTGGTACGCACGGAAACTCTTATATCACTTACACAGAGCATAAAGAAGGAACTGCCAATAGGAGGAGTTCACAAGGAGGCAAAGCCTCAGATGGAGGAGGACTGGAAGAGCATTATAGACTGAGGTGTCGTCTGCTCCCTCTCTCTACTAACATTATATCCACACCAGAAAAATAAAGAGTAATCGTAGAAAAAATAACGAATGAAGCCCCTTATAGGTATAACCGGCAATTTCGGAGACAAGGGCTGCGAACTGGCTAAGGGATACTACCAGAGTGTCCTTGAGGCAGGAGGCAGTCCTGTTGTCATTCCTCCCTATGGCGATGCCATGGCCCTGTCGGCCTTGCTGGACACGCTGGATGGCATAGTGCTTAGCGGCGGGTCGGATATGAACCCCTTGCTTGTGGGCGAGGAACCCATACCGCAACTGCATGGCATAAACCCCGAGCGCGATGTGCCAGAACTGATGCTTATACATCAGGCCTATGAACGTCAGATTCCTGTCCTTGGCATTTGCCGTGGCATACAGATGCTGGCCTCTGCCTTGGGTGGCAGTATATACCAGGACCTTGGCGTGCAATACCAGGATGCACCGCTCATAAAGCATAGCCAGGACCTTGTGCGCGAACAGGCTTCGCACACGGTGTCCATAGATAAGGAGAGCATGCTGGGAGGTATATTCAGGAACTCGGGGCTTGCAGAGAACAAGAATGGCGGATGGACATTGCCAGTCAACTCCTTCCACCATCAGGCGGTACGAAGCACAGGCAGTCTCTTCCGTGTGTCGGCACACTCATCGGATGGCGTGATAGAGGCGATGGAGAGCACTGGGCACAAGAGCATTCTGGGTGTCCAGTGGCATCCCGAATGCTTTATCCTGGCTGGCGACAGAAGTCAGATGCCCATCTTCAACTGGCTGGTGTCTGAGGCTGCAAACTTTGCCCAGGCAAAAAAAGTGCATGGCCGTATTCTCTCCCTGGATTCGCATTGCGATACGCCCATGAAGTTCGGTACCAGCGAGGAGAGGCTTGTAACTCTGCCGCGCATGAAGGACGGGCATCTGGATGCCTCCATTATGGTGGCATACCTGCCACAGGGCGAGCGCAGCGATGAGGCACATCTTGCCGCTACGGCCAAGGCCAACCGCATCATCACCCAGATGGAGGAGATGGTATCGACACATGGCACCGAGGCAGGGCTGGCATACACGCCCGACGACCTGTACCGTTTGAAGCAGGAAGGCAAGAAGGCCATAATGATGGGCATAGAGAACTGTTATGCCATAGGTCACGACCTTTCGCTCGTGGAGCATTTCCGCAAGCGTGGCATCGTGTACATGACGCTTTGTCACAATGGAGATAATGACATCTGCGACTCTGCCCGGAAGAGCACACAGGAGCACGAAGGCATAAGCCCCTTCGGTGCAGACGTTATCCGCGAGATGAACCGCCTGGGTATGATGGTGGACCTCAGCCATGCCTCGGAAAAGACTTTCTACGACGCCCTGGACATTTCGCAGGTACCCGTGGTATGCAGCCATTCCAGTTGCCGAAGTCTGTGCGACCATCCCCGCAACCTCACCGACGAGCAGATGAAGCGCCTTGCCTCCAAGGGTGGCGTCATGCAGGTTACCTTCTACGAGGGTTTCCTTCGTCAGGACAGCCAAGCCTCTTTGCTGGATGCCATAGAGCACATAAACCATGCCGTGAACATCATGGGCATAGAGCATGTGGGCATAGGCACCGATTTCGACGGCGATGGCGGAGTACCGGGCTTGGCACATGCAGGTGAACTGATAAACCTTACCCGTGCCCTGCTTCGCGAACGGTATACCGAGGCCGATTTGCGCCTGCTATGGGGAGAGAACTTCCTCAGGGTGATGCGCGAGGCACAGAACTTCAAGGCATGAGGAATACATGTCATAGCCAATAAAGAAACTTTTATGAAGGTATGAGACATACATTATATATATTACTGATTATAGCGGTATCTGTGGTTGCCATTTCCTGCACTGGCACAAAGAAGGAAAAGAAGAGCAGTGTGCCTGCCAATAAGCCATGCCCCGAGTTCGTGGCAGACAGTGCTTTCCGTTACATAGAAGAGCAATGTGCCTTTGGCCCCCGTCTGCTTGGCACCAAGGAAGCCGACCTGTGTGCCGAATGGATAAAGGCCCAGTTCCAGAGCAAGGGCTGTGTGGTAAGCGAACAGAAGACCCAGGTGACCGTGTGGGACGGAACCTCCATGCCATGCCGGAACATCATAGCCAGCACCAACACCCAGGCAAAATACAGGATATTGCTGTGTGCCCACTGGGACACACGTCCTTGGGCAGATAACGACCCCGATGAGGCCAACCACAGGAAGCCCGTCCTCGGTGCCAACGACGGTGCCAGCGGCGTGGCGGTGATGATAGAGATAGCACGCCTCATCCAGCAGCAGCCCATGAGCGATCTGGGCATAGACTTCGTATGCTTTGATGCTGAGGACATGGGCACACCTGAATGGGCAGAACCTTTGGAGAATGACCAGGACACATGGTGCCTGGGCAGCAAGGTGTGGGCAGAGCAGATGCGACAGATAGGCTACAATCCCCGCTATGGCATCCTGCTGGACATGGTGGGAGGCCGTGGTGCCACCTTTGCCCGCGAACAGGTGAGCGTGTATTTTGCCAACCATGTTGTCAACAAGGTGTGGAAACTGGCATCCTCCCTTGGCTACGGTCAGTTCTTCCCCCACACTGACGGAGGAAGCCTGGTGGATGACCACGTGAACGTGAATGCCATTGCCGGCATACCATGCATAGACATCGTGCCATACTTCAACTACGGACCAAGTAGTTTCGGACCTACATGGCACACCGTGAACGATACCCCCGAGAACATAGACAGGAATGTGCTGAAGGCGGTGGGACAAAGCGTGCTTCAACTACTTTACAACGAACAATAAGCATTATGACAATAAACGAGATACAAGACGAGATAATTGAAGAGTTCCAGGACTTTGACGACTGGATGGACCGTTATCAGCTGCTCATAGACATGGGCAGCGACCAGCCGGAACTCCCTGTGCAGTACAAGACCGAGCAGAACTTGATAGATGGTTGCCAGAGCCGTGTGTGGCTTCAGGCAGACCTTGTAGATGGCAAGGTGCAGTTCCAGGCCGAGAGCGATGCACTGATAGTGAAGGGCATTGTGGCCCTGCTGCTTCGTGTGTTCAACAACCAGAGCCCTAAGGATATATTGGATGCTGATCTTTATTTCATTGAGCAGATAGGATTGCGTGAGCATCTCTCGCCCACACGTTCCAACGGTCTTCTGGCCATGCTAAAGCAGATGAAGATGTATGCCCTGGTGTTCAGCCAGAGGCAAGGATGAAACCTCACTTAACATTATAATTTTCATTGTATGGGACAATACTGGACAAGAAAGGGAGATCAGGAGGACAAGGACGAGCGTACCGTATGTCCTTGGACGGAGCATGTTGGTAATGGTGACCGGCGATATCCCGACCCCAACCAAGACAAGGAGGAATAACCCCCCAAAAGGATTCCTTCAATTATTATAAGATATATGAAGATAGGAAACATCGACCTTGGACACGAGCCAATATTCTTGGCTCCTATGGAGGACGTCACGGACATAGGCTTCCGTCTGTTGTGCAAGCAGATGGGTGCTGCCATGGTGTATTCCGAGTTTGTAAGTTCGGATGCCCTCATACGCATGGTCAACAAGAGCCTTGCCAAATTGCAGGTGTGCCAGGACGAGCGTCCCGTGGCCATACAGATATACGGCAAGGATGTAGATGCCATGCGCGAGGCGGCAAAGATAGTGGTTGACCAGGCACACCCCGATGTGCTCGACCTCAACTTCGGCTGCCCTGTGCGCAAGGTGGCTGGAAAGGGTGCAGGCAGCGGTATGTTGCAGAATGTTCCCTTGCTTCTGGATATCACCAAGGCTGTGGTGGAGGCTGTGCCAGACACTCCTGTTACGGTGAAGACACGCCTCGGGTGGGACACCCCAGGCCTTTACCTGCCAGATGGCACACCGTTCATAGTGGACCTTGCCGAGCGTCTTCAGGACGTGGGCATACAGGCGCTTACCATCCATGGACGTACACGTGCGCAGATGTATCAGGGCGAGGCAGACTGGACACTGATAGGCGAGGTGAAGAACAACCCTCGCATGCGCATACCCATCATTGGAAATGGCGACATCAGTACCAAGGAACGTGTGCGCGAGTGCTTCGACCGCTACGGTGTGGATGCCGTAATGGTGGGGCGTGCCACCTTCGGCCGTCCGTGGATATTCCGCGAATTGCAGGGAGGCACACTTACCTTGGACGAGAAGATGGATATACTGAAGCAGCAGGTTATCACCTCCGTTGAGCGCATCGACGAGTACCGTGGCATCCTGCACGTGAGAAGGCACCTGGCCGCATCGCCCATCTTCAAGGGTATTCCCAATTTCCGTGAGACACGCATCAAGATGCTCCGTGCCGAGACAGTAGACGAACTCTTCCAGATAATAGAGGAAATACGAGCAATGTTGAAATAGGACGGACCCTCCCCCTGCTCCTCCACAAGGGAGGGGAGTGATTACAACCGACTTATGCCCACATTAGCAGTACATTATACTCCCCTCCCATGTGGAGGGGTTGGGGGAGGGTCTTTCTCTTTTTTTTAAAATAACTATGACACGTAAAGATTTTGAAATAATGGCCCCCGTAGGCTCAAGAGAGTCTTTTGCCGCGGCATTGCGTGCAGGGGCAGACAGTATATATTTCGGTATAGAGAACCTGAACATGAGGGCGCATTCCGCCTCGGCATTCACCATCAACGACCTGAAGGAGATTGCCCACGAGTGCAGGATATGCGGTGTGAAGAGCTATCTCACCGTAAACACCATCATCTATGGCGAGGACCTTCCGCTTATGCGCGAGATACTGGATGCCGCCAAGGAGGCTGGCATCAGTGCCGTCATAGCAAGCGACATCGCCGTAATGTCCTATTGCAACAGGATAGGGCAGGAGGTGCATCTGTCCACCCAGTTGAACATCTCCAACGTCGAGGCCCTGCGCTTCTATGCCCAGTTTGCCGATGTGGTGGTGTTGGCACGCGAACTCAACATGGAGCAGGTGGCTGAAATATACCGGCATATCACGGAGGAGAATATCTGTGGTCCTCGTGGCGAACTCATCCGCATAGAGATGTTCTGCCATGGCGCCCTGTGCATGGCGGTAAGCGGAAAGTGCTATCTGTCGCTGAACAACGTGGGCAAGTCGGCCAACCGTGGCGAGTGCATGCAGATATGCCGCCGCTCCTACACCGTGCGTGACCGCGAGACGGGTACCGAACTGGACATCGACAACAAGTACATCATGTCGCCCAAGGATCTGAAGACGCTTCGCTTCATGGACGTGATGATGAACTCCGGTGTGCGTGTCTTCAAGATAGAGGGACGTGCCCGAGGACCTGAATATGTCAGCACCGTGGTGTCGTGCTACAACGAGGCAATAAATGCTGTGCTCGAGGGTTCGTTCACCGAGGAACTGAAGGACAGGCTGGACGAGCGCCTTGCCACCGTATTCAACCGTGGCTTCTGGGACGGATACTACCAGGGCAAGAGCCTTGGCGAGTGGAGCGAGGTGCACGGCAGTGCTGCCACCGAGAAGAAGGTGTATTGCGGCAAGGTGGTGCGGTATTTCTCCAAACTTGGTGTAGCCGAATTCAAGATAGAGGCATGCGAACTGCCCCGTGGCTCCAAGATTCTCGTCACGGGTCCTACCACCGGTGCCTTATATAGTACTGCTGACGAGATTCGCTACGACCTCGACCCTGTGGAGACGGCAAAAAAGGGTCAGCACATCAGCATAGCCATGCCCCAGAAGGTGCGCCGCAACGACAAACTCTTCGTCGTTGTAGAGAATTCTGTTCATAACTGATAACTCCATATAAAGGAGACTTTGTTTATGTTCCGTATAGCTCCGTGCTAAGATATCGTTCTCCCGTGTCGGGCAACACGACAACGATGGTCTTACCTTTGGCCTCCGAGCTAAGGGCAAAGGTGAGGGCGGCATGAACGGCAGCACCGGAAGAGATGCCCGCGATGAGGCCCTCGTGATGGGAGAGCAGGCGTCCCATTTGCATGGCTTCTTCTGTAGAAACCTGCATTATTCGGTCAACCACATTGGAGTCATAGTTTTCGGGGATGAAGTTGGCACCTATGCCCTGTATGCCGTGAGGAGACGCCTTACCACCACTGAGCAAAGGGGATTCCTGGGGTTCTACGGCAATGGAGAGGAGTTGAGGGTTATTCGCCTTGATACCTCGGGCAGTGCCGCAGAGAGTGCCACCAGTACCAATGGTGGCAATTAGGACATCCACCTGTCCGTCGGTATCGTCCCAAATCTCTTGTGCTGTAGTAAGGACATGCGCTTCGGGGTTGGCAGGATTGGAGAACTGGGCAAGGATAACAGAATTGGGCATACTGTCTCGCAAACGCTCTGCCTCGGCAATGGCACCCGCCATGCCTTCAGTACCAGGAGTAAGCACAACCTGCGCACCAGCGGCACGAAGCAGTTGCTGGCGTTCCTGGCTCATGGTATCGGGCATGACAATAATTGCCTGATATCCACGCACACGGCTTATCCATGCAAGCCCCACACCGGTGTTGCCACTGGTAGGTTCTATGATAGTACCTCCTGGTTTAAGTACACCACGGCGCTCGGCATCCAGAATCATGTTCAATGCCACACGGTCCTTCACGCTTCCGCCCGGGTTGAAGTATTCCAGTTTTGCCAGCACCCGTGTGCTCTCGTCTATGCCATATCGGGCAGACAGGCGTGAGAGGTGGAGTAGGGGAGTATGCCCCACGAGTTCAGTCAGGTTTTCGTGTATTCTTGCCATAGAAATCCTTTTTGCTTTGTTTTTTCTAAAAAAATCACTTCATATCATTGCCTAAAAGAAAAAGCTCCATTTCCTACAGGTATTGCCCCATATCTATCATAAAAGCCCTCCATTGCTTTACTTTCAAGAGACTTTTCATTCTCCCTGCCAGTTATTCTCATATAATAAATATCTGCCCCAAAAGCAACTGCATAATTATATCTGCTATAATTCCACATCTTATTTTTCTTATAATCCGTTTGGGCTAGTTTATATAATCTAAGATGATCCTTTAAACGTCTTTTCAAATTATTAGAAGTTCCTATATAAAAAACAGGAGACTTTTTCTTAGGGTATATAAACTTGCACTCCTTTGCGACCATAATGTAAACTCCAGGAGCAGCTGGAACATCGTCAAAGTGCAACATCTCATCTTTGCGAAAGGCATTGCTAATAACATTTAATTTACTTTCTAGTACTCCTTTTGCTATATAAGTTGTTAGAAATTGTAAAACTCTTCTCATTTTGCGAGCATATCTATAATTATAGTTTATGTTGGCAAATGTACAAAAAAATGCTAAAACATAGCACACTTTGATAAACGAATGTGATAGGAGTTTAAATAATGTGAAGAAGCGGAATTATCTTGCCCGGAAATGATTGCCCAACACAGGAAACGTCGTAAATTTGTATCGGATTCAATGAGGAATCCATAACAAGAGTAGCAAGAACTAAAAACAAAAGAAGATTATGGCAACCAAGTTTTATAAATGTGCCCATTGCGGCAACGTTATCGTAAAGGTTGTTGACAGCAATGTCCCCGTGGTTTGTTGCGGGCAAAAGATGGAAGAACTGGTACCCAATACCGTGGATGCCAGTCAGGAGAAGCACGTTCCTGTGGTTACCCAACTGGAAGGTGGCAAACTCCGCATAGAGGTGGGCAGCGTGCTTCACCCCATGTCGCCCGAGCATCATATAGCCTTCATATACGTAGAAACAGAGAACGGAGGTATTCTCGTTGACCTGAAAGACGAACCCGTAGCAGAGATATGTACCTGCGGAGCAAGACCTGTGGCGGTGTACGAGTATTGCAACCTGCATGGCCTTTGGAAGAAGGACATCGAGGCAGAGTGCTGCCCCAAGAAGGAAAAGGGTTCATACACAAGTCCCTTCTACCCCTGCGGCACCTGATACAAGGAAGTATGGCGCCTTCTGTGCACAAGACCAGCATAAAAGGTACAAAAGAACCCAATCAAATGTAAAAGTTTGTTAAAATTTTCATTTGTAGTGTAGTTATAGTACATCATCGCGCGCATATATAGGGGAATTTCCTTATCTTTGCATACAGAATACACCACGAGAGAGTGAGGAGCCAGACAGGTTCCTCACTTTTCGTTAAAAGAAGCAGTAATAATCTTGCATTAAGCATTATTCAGAAGATGATCAGTAAGAGTGCCGTAGAACAAGCCGTGAATGAATGGCTGGAAGGAAAAGAGTATTTCCTGGTAGAAGTAAACACCAGTGCAGACGACCGCATCGAGGTTCTGATTGACCATGCCGAAGGCGTGTGGATTGAGGATTGTGCCGACCTGAGCCGTCACATCGAATCAAGAATCAACCGCGAGGATGAGGACTACGAACTGGAAGTGGGCAGTGCCGGCCTTGGCTACCCCTTCAAGGTGCGCCGCCAGTGGGAGATACACCTGGAGAAACCAGTAGAGACACAACTGAAGGACGGACACAAATACCGCGGCATACTGACCGCTGTTGAGGAAGAGACCTTTACCATCACCTGCGAGGAGAAGGTAAAGCGCGAGGGAGAGAAGCGCCCCAAGATGGAGCAGGTGCCACACACCTTCACCTACGAAGAGGCAGCATACACCAAATACTGGATGAAATAAACAACAACATAAATGGCAACAACAAAGAAAAACAACACACTGAATTCCATGGACTTGATTGAGTCTTTCTCGGAGTTCAAGGAAACAAAGAACATTGACCGTGCCACTTTGGTGGGTGTGCTGGAAGAGTGCTTCCGTAGCGTCATAGCCAAGATTCACGGCACCGACGAGAACTACGACGTCATCGTTAACCCCGACAAGGGCGACCTTGAGATCTACCACACCCGCGTAGTAGTGGCCGATGGCGAGGTGGAGAACCCCAACATGGAAATCAGCCTGAGCGAGGCTCGCCAGATTGACGACGACTACGAGGAGGGCGAAGAAGTGAGCCAGCGCGTGGAGTTTGCCGACTTCGGCCGTCGTGCCATCCTGACACTTCGCCAGACCCTGGCAAGCCGCATCCTGGAACTGGAGCACGACACCCTGTACAACAAGTTCAAGGACCGTGTGGGCGAGGTTGTGAATGGCGAGGTTTACCAGAGCTGGAAGCGCGAGACACTGGTTACCGACGACGAGGGCAACGAAATGATCCTTCCCAAGACAGAGCAGGTGCCCGGCGACTTCTTCCGCAAGGGCGAAACACTGCGTGCCGTTATCAGCAAGGTGGACAATGCCAACGGTAACCCCAAGATTATCATCTCACGTACCGACCCCATGTTCCTCCAGCGCATGATGGAAGCTGAGGTTCCCGAGATTCACGACGGTCTGATTGCCATCCGCAAGGTGGCACGCATCCCTGGCGAGCGCGCCAAGGTTGCCGTTGAAAGCTTTGACGAGCGCATCGACCCCGTAGGTGCCTGTGTGGGTGTGAAGGGTAACCGTGTTCATGGTATCGTACGCGAACTGCACGGCGAGAACATCGACGTTCTACCCTGGACCTCAAACGCACAGCTCATGATTACCCGCGCACTCAGCCCTGCCACAGTGAACAGCGTGAACATGAACGAAGAGGAGAAGAGAGCAGAGGTGTTGCTGGACAGCGACCAGGTCTCTCTGGCCATCGGTAAGGGCGGTGCCAACATCAAGCTGGCCAGCATGCTCACAGGCTATACCATCGACGTATACCGCGAAATAGACGAGGAGATTGACGAAGACGACATCAGCCTGGATCAGTTCAGCGACGACATCGAGGACTGGATCATCGACATCCTGAAGAAGCAGGGCTACACCACTGCACGCCAGGTGCTGGGCACCAACCGCGAGGAACTGGCACAGAAGGCCGACCTCGAGGAGGAGACCGTCGACGAGATTATCCGCATACTGAGCGCAGAATTCGAGAAGTAATAACAACACACATACACTAACAGGATAATACCCCGGGAGGGATACACATAATGAGTATAAGATTAAGCAAAGCCATAAAGGAGTGTAACGTAGGTTTGCAGACCGCCGTCGATTTCCTCAACAAGAAGGGAAGCGGCGAGGTGGAGGCAAACCTCAACACCAAGATTTCAGACGAGCAGTACGAACTGCTCCTTAAGGAATTCAAACCTGACAGTGTACTGAAGGACGCTGCCAACCACATGCTCCAGCAGCAGAAGGAGGAGAAGGAGCGCAAGGAAAAGGAAAAGGCCGAAGCAAAGGCAAAGGCAAAGGCTGAAGCAGAAGCCAAAGCAAAGGCCGAGGAAGAGGCTAAGGCAAAAGCGGAGGCAGACGCCAAGGCAAAGATGCAGGCGCTGAAGGTAGTTGGCCATATCGACCTGGATGCCCCCAAGAAGAAGGCAGAACCTGCCGCCGAGGAGAAGAAGAAGGTAGAAAAGCCCGTTGAAGCACCTGTGGCAAAACCCGCAGAAGAGGCAAAACCCGCCGCCAGCGAACCCCAGATCATTACCGATGGCAAGGTAACAGGCACCCTGGAGAACGGTGTCTTCCGCCTGAACGCCCCCCAGCAGCCCAGCAGCGGCCTAAAAGTACAGGGCCACATAGACCTTTCTGCCTTGAACCAGAGCACACGCCCAAAGAAGAAATCTAAGGACGAGCGCAAGCGCGAGCGCGAGGAAAAGCAGCAGCAGGCCCAGGCCGACCGCAAGAAGCAGCGCATGCGCGGCGGCAAGGAGAAGGTGGACGTAAATGCCGTGGTTTCCCAGCAGAAGCAGCAGGGCCAGGGCAAGAACCAGCAGGGTCAGAGCAATAAGAACAACAACGCCGCCAACCAGCAGCAGGGTCAGGGAAAGAAAGCCAAGAACAAGCAGAAGAACCAGCCCAAGCAGCAGCCACAACCCGTGGAGGTTAGCGAAGAGGAGGTTGCAAAGCAGGTTCGCGAGACTCTGGCCCGCCTTACCGCCAAGGGCAGCAAGATGGGCAAGGGTGCCAAGTATCGCCGTGAGAAGCGTGAGGCTATCCGCGAGCAGATGGAAGAGGAGATGATGAACGAGATGGCAGAGAACAAGGTGCTGAAACTCACCGAGTTCGTAACTGCCAACGAACTGGCCACCATGATGAACGTGCCCGTTACCAGCATTATCGGTACCTGCATGAGCATCGGTATCATGGTCAGCATCAACCAGCGTCTGGATGCCGAGACTATCAACATCGTTGCCGAGGAATACGGCTTCAAGACAGAATACGTCAGTGCCGAGGTTAGCGAGGCTGTAATTGAGGAGGAGGACGACGAGGCAGATCTCGTTCCCCGCGCTCCCATCGTTACCGTAATGGGTCACGTTGACCACGGTAAGACTTCTCTGCTCGACTATGTACGCCAGGCCAACGTTATTGCCGGTGAGGCAGGTGGCATTACCCAGCACATCGGTGCATACAACGTGACACTGAAGGATGGCCGCCATGTCACCTTCCTCGACACCCCTGGTCACGAGGCGTTCACCGCCATGCGTGCCCGTGGTGCACAGGTTACCGACATCGCCATCATCATCATTGCTGCCGACGACAATATCATGCCTCAGACCAAGGAGGCCATTGCTCATGCCACGGCTGCCAATGTACCCATAGTATTTGCTATCAACAAGATAGACAAGCCCACCGCTAATCCTGAGAAGATTAAGGAAGGTCTGGCAGCCATGAACTTCCTCGTTGAGGACTGGGGCGGCAAGTACCAGAGCCAGGACATCAGTGCCAAGGCTGGCATCGGTGTTGAGGAACTCTTGGAGAAGGTGCTTCTCGAGGCAGAGATGCTCGACCTGAAGGCAAACCCCAACCGCAAGGCAACTGGTTCCATCATCGAATCATCACTCGACAAGGGCCGCGGCTATGTTGCAACCGTATTGGTTAGCAACGGTACCCTGCGTGTAGGCGATGTGATGCTGGCAGGTACCAACTACGGTCGCGTGAAGGCTATGTTCGACGAGCGCGGCCGCCGTATCAACGAGATCGGTCCCTCTCAGGCAGCAACCATCCTGGGCTTGAACGGTGCTCCCACCGCCGGTGACACCTTCCACATCATGGAGAACGACCAGGAGGCACGCGAGATTGCCAACAAGCGCGAGCAGTTGGCACGCGAGCAGGGCCTGCGCACAATGAAGCGTGTGGACCTGACCGAAATCGGCCGTCGTATCGCTTTGGGCGACTTCCAGGAACTGAACCTTTTGGTAAAGGGCGACGTGGACGGTTCTATCGAGGCATTGAAGGACTCCTTCGAGCGCCTCTCTACCGAGAAGATCAAGGTCAACGTCATCTACAAGGCCGTGGGGCAGATCAGCGAGAGCGATGTCACACTGGCAGCCGCATCGGATGCCATCATCATAGCGTTCCAGGTACGTCCCAGTGCCCAGGCCCGCCGTTTGGCAGAGCAGGAGGGTGTGGACATCCGTCAGTACAGCGTCATCTACGATGCCATCGAGGAGGTCAAGGACGCCATGGAGGGCATGCTCTCTCCCGAAATCAAGGAAGAGATTACCGCTCAGGTGGAGGTACGCCAGGTTTACCACATCTCCAAGGTTGGTACCGTGGCAGGTGCCTATGTTATTGACGGTAAGGTCAGCCGCACCAACAAGGCTCGCGTCATCCGCGACGGTATCGTTGTCTACACAGGCGAGATCAATGCCCTGAAGCGCTTCAAGGACGATGTCAAGGAGGTTACCACCAACTTCGAGTGCGGTATCTCTCTGGTTAACTACAACGACCTGCGCGAAGGCGATATCCTGGAGACATTTGCTGAGATTGAGATCAAGGCAAAGCTGTAACACAACATAGAGATGGAACTTATTCAGCAGCTCGGCAAATACGTCGAGATGATACCTCTGAATACAACAGAAATAGTGGCCCTGGCAATACTGCTCTACGGAGCAGTCATGGGGCTCAAGAACGGATTCTTGAAGGAACTGGCCAGCATGACCGGTTTCTTCATAGGTCTGTATCTGGCATGGAAGTATTACGAGCAGATAGGGGGTGGCGCCATAGCCTTCATAGGCATATGGGTAGTCACCCCTATTGCATTGGGCATACTGGCTTCTCTGGCCACCAAGCTCCTGGACTGGACTCTGGTGGGGGGGCTGATGAACCGTCTGCTCGGGTGCATCCTCGGAGTCACCAAATGGGCGGTGCTTATTGTCTGCGTAGCGGTGATGACGGGGCAGGTGGAATACCTGGACAAGTACGTGGACAGGGAATCCGTGCCGGGTGTAAATTATATTGAAGAGAAATGGAAGACATTACGAGAGAGTTTGTAAACAAGGATTACGAATATGGCTTCCACACTGACGTCCACACCGAGATAATAGAAAAGGGACTCAACGAGGACGTTGTCCGCCTTATCTCGGCTAAGAAGGGCGAACCGGATTGGTTGCTGGAATTCAGGTTGCAAGCCTTCCGATACTGGCAGACACAGGAGCAGCCCTCGTGGGCTCACCTGGACATGCCACAGATAGACTATCAGGACATATCATACTATGCCGACCCCACGGCAAGCAGCAAGAAGGACGGTCCCAAGGAGATAGACCCTGAACTAATGAAGACCTTCGACAAGCTGGGCATACCTCTGGAAGAGCGCATGGCACTGGCTGGCGTGGCGGTGGATGCCGTCATGGACAGTGTGTCGGTCAAAACCACCTTCCAGGAGAAACTTAAGGAGAAGGGCATTATCTTCTGCAGCATCTCCGAGGCGGTGAAGAACCATCCCGACCTGGTGCGCGAATATCTTGGCTCTGTGGTGCCATACCGCGACAACTATTTCGCCGCACTGAACTCGGCCGTATTCTCCGACGGAAGTTTTGTCTACATCCCCAAGGGCGTCCGATGCCCCATGGAACTGAGCACCTATTTCCGCATCAATGCCATGGGCACGGGTCAGTTCGAGCGCACTCTGATAGTGTGCGACGATGATGCCTACGTGTCCTATCTGGAGGGCTGTACCGCCCCCATGCGCGACGAGAACCAGCTGCATGCCGCCATCGTGGAGATTGTGGTAAAGGACAGGGCAGAGGTCAAGTACTCAACCGTACAGAACTGGTATCCCGGCGACAAGGACGGCAAGGGTGGTGTGCTGAACCTCGTTACCAAGCGCGGACACCTGCGTGGCGTGGACAGTCGCTTGTCCTGGACACAGGTTGAGACTGGCAGTGCCATCACGTGGAAATACCCCTCCTGCATCCTCTCTGGCGACGGTTCGCAAGCCGAGTTCTACTCCGTAGCCGTTACCAACAACCACCAGCAGGCAGATACCGGCACCAAGATGATACACATAGGCAAGAACACCAAGAGCACCATCATCAGCAAGGGTATCAGTGCCGGCAGGAGCCAGAACTCATACCGTGGCCTGGTCAAGGTGGGTGCCAATGCCGAGGGTGCCAGAAACTACTCCTCCTGCGACTCCCTGCTACTGGGCAGCAATTGCGGTGCGCATACGTTCCCATACATGGACATCCACAACGACACCGCCATAGTGGAGCACGAAGCCACCACGAGCAAGATTTCCGAGGAGCAATTGTTCTATTGCCAACAGAGAGGCATATCTTCGGAAGATGCCGTAAGTCTCATCGTCAACGGCTATGCCAAGGACGTCATCAACAAGCTCCCTATGGAGTTTGCCGTAGAGGCACAGAAACTCCTGGGCGTAAGCCTTGAAGGCTCGGTAGGATGAGGAAGGACCCCTCCCCAGCCCTCCCCTGTATGGGAGGGAGTTGTTACAACTGGGGTGAATACAAAGACGATAAGTCAAGTCAAAACGAGAAACTGATTAACGCCATCACCCACTTTCTCCACCTGAGACAGGGGGAGTACCCCGAAGGGGGGAGGGGGTGGATAAAACTGAAATATAGGACGAAGACGAGGACGATAAATAGTTAAACGCTCACCGCTCACCCGCTCCTCCCCCTATAGGGGGATTGAGGGGGTCTTTAACGTTAGAAACAATGTTAGAAATACGCAACTTACATGCCAGTATCAATGGCAAAGAAATATTGAAGGGCATAAACCTCACTATCAACGATGGCGAGATTCATGCCGTAATGGGTACCAACGGTGCAGGCAAGTCCACACTGAGCAATGTCATCGTGGGCAACCCTGCCTACGAGGTAACCGAGGGCGAAATAATCTTCAACGGACAGAACATTCTTGAAATGAGCACCGAGGAAAGGGCAAATGCAGGCATATTCCTGTCTTTCCAGCATCCTGTGGAGATTCCCGGCGTGTCCATGACCAACTTCATGCGTGCCGCCGTGAATGCACGCTACAAGGCTCAGGGACGCGAACCCCTTTCTGCCGGAGACTTTCTCAAACTCATGCGCGAAAAGCGCAAGATAGTGGAACTGGACAACAAGCTCACCAGCCGTTCCGTCAACGAAGGTTTCTCTGGTGGCGAGAAGAAGCGCAACGAGATTTTCCAGATGGCCATGCTCGAGCCCACCTTCTGCATCCTGGACGAGACCGACTCGGGCCTGGACGTGGATGCTCTGCGCATCGTGGCAGAGGGCTTCAACAAGCTCCGCAAGCCCGAAACCAGCGCCATAGTCATCACCCACTACCAGCGTCTTCTCGACTATCTCAAGCCCGATGTGGTGCACATCCTCATCGATGGCAGGATTATCAAGACAGGAGGTCCAGAACTGGCCCTGGAGATTGACAGCAAGGGCTTTGCCGACTATGTTGCCCAGTAAATGCTTTGCAAATGAAGAACAACCAATACATAGAGTTCTACACCGAGGTAAGGGACACCATAGCGCAACGTTCATGCCCCTTGATGAACGCCCACAGGGAAGAGGCCTTGCGCATCTTCTCCGAGCAGGGGTTCCCCTCCAGGAAGGTAGAGCGATACAAGTATACCGACGTGGCGCAGGACTTTGCTCCCGACTATGGCATACAATTATCGCCCATCGCCACCGAGCGTACGGAGTTCTGCCGTTCCGTCAAGGAGGCAGACATAGACCTTGCACCCTATTACAACAATATAGCAGACAACGGTGATGCCGTAGTGGCACTGAACACCATGCTTGCCGTGGACGCGCTGCTCATCCATGTGCCCCGCAACACCCGTGCCAAGCACCCCATTCAGATAAACAACGTGCTCAAGGGCAAGCAGGACACCATGGTAAACCGCCGTGTGCTCATCGTCATGGAGGAGGGCGCACAGGCCGACATCATCATCACCGACCATGCCGTGGACCAGCAGCAGTTCCTCACCAACCAGGTAATCGAGGCATACTGTGCCGACAATAGCCGCCTTAATCTCTACGAGATAGAGGAGACCAACCTGATGTGCACTCGCTATAGCAACGTGTTCATACGGGAGGGCAGGGACTGTTCCGTGCGCCAAACCGTGCTCACTCTCTTCAACGGCCACACACGCAACGCATGCCGCGTTCAGATGGCAGGAGAAAATTCCGAGGCCATACTGAACGGTTGTGTCATTGCTGACAAGATGCAGCGTGTGGACAACAACACCGTGATAGAGCACATGGTGCCCCATTGCCAGTCAAGGGAACTGTACAAATACGTCCTCGACGACAGTGCCGTGGGTGCCTTTGCGGGAATGATTCTCGTGGACAAGGATGCACAGAAGACGTCCTCCACCATGAACAATGCCAACCTGTGCTCCACACGCCAGGCACGCATGTACACCCAGCCCATGCTGGAAATCTATGCCGACGATGTCAAGTGCTCGCACGGAAGTACCGTGGGACAGATGAACGACCAGGCCCTGTTCTACATGCGCCAGCGTGGCATATCGCTCAGCGAGGCACGCCTGCTGCTCAAGTCGGCCTTCATCACCGAGGTTATAGAGAACATCCCCCTGGAGGCTCTGCGCGACCGCCTTCACCTCATCGTAGACAAGCGCCTCCGTGGCGAACTGAGCAAGTGCGAGGGATGCAAACTTTGTTAAAAAAAGACCCCTCCCCATCCCTCCCCTCTATGGGAGGGAGTAGTTACAACCGACAATGAATGTTGACCTTTAAAAACTCATCCCCAGTACTATATACTCCCTCCCATACAGGGGAGGGTTAGGGGAGGGGTCCTAATTATACCATGAACCGACAAGACTTTCCCATACTCGAGAAAACCATATACGGCAAGTATCCGCTGGTGTATCTGGACAATGGTGCCACGACGCAGAAACCGCGTTGTGTCGTCGAGGCCATGAGTCACGAATACTACAACGTGAATGCCAACGTGCACCGTGGCGTGCATTTCCTTTCGCAAGCCGCCACCGATCTGCACGAGGCAAGCCGCGAGACGGTGCGCCAGTTCATCGGTGCCGCCAACACCTCGGAAATCATCTTCACCCGAGGCACCACAGAGAGCATCAACCTGGTGGCGTCGTGCTTCACCCAGGCCTTCATGAAAGAGGGCGACGAGGTTATCCTTAGCCAGATGGAGCACCACTCCAACATCGTTTCATGGCAACTGGCACAAGCCCGATGCGGCATCAGGATCAGGGTGATTCCCATGACCGACGACGGCCGCCTTTGCATGGACGAATACGAGCGCCTTTTCAACGAGCGCACACGTCTGGTTTCCGTCACCCATGTCAGCAATGTCATGGGCACCATCAACCCCGTCAGGGACATCATCCGCATTGCCCACGAGCACGATGTGCCCGTTCTCATCGACGGCGCACAGAGCACACCGCACTTTTCCGTGAACGTTGGCCAACTGGATTGCGACTTCTTTGCCTTCTCCGGCCACAAGACCTATGGCCCCACCGGCATAGGCGTGCTCTACGGCAAGGAGAAATGGCTCGAGAAGATGCCACCCTATATGGGCGGTGGCGACATGATAAAGACCGTGTCGTTCGAGAAGACCACCTTCAACGACCTTCCCTACAAGTTCGAGGCTGGCACGCCCGACTATGTTGCCTCCACCGGCCTTGCCAAGGCGCTCGACTATCTCTCTGCCATAGGCATGGACAAGATAGAGGAGCACGAACGCAGCCTCACACGCTATGCCATAGAGAAGATGCAGGAGATCGAGGGCATGCACATCTTCGGTCCCCTTGGCGAGCATATCAGCGAGCACGATGCCGTCATTTCCTTCGAGGTGAAACCGCTTGGCGCCGAAAAGTATACTCCCTACATCCACCACCTGGACATGGGCACCCTGCTCGACCGCCTCGGCATAGCCGTGCGCACTGGCCACCATTGTGCCGAACCGCTCATGCGGCGCCTGGGCGTAGAAGGCACCTGCCGTGCCTCCTTTGGCCTCTACAACACCCTGGATGAGGTGGACACCCTGGTGGCTGGAATAAGGCGAATACAGGGCATGTTCTGAGGCATGTATATGTTCGTGTCAATGGAAGAGGATTGCTATCGCTCGCGTTAGCTTCATTTTGTCATCTGCAATGGTAAATTTTAGCTTCGGCAATCATTCGCCTAACGAATGGCAATTGATCAACCGTGTCATCACGATGATTAAAGGGCATTGACATATGGACAACATCAACATTATTATATAAAAGGAATATCATATAAAACGAGGCTGTATCTAAACCCCAGATACAGCCTCGTTCTTTTTATCTTATGAACAGCATCTCGCGATACTTGGGCAAGGGCCAGAGTTCGTCGTCGACGATCATTTCCAACTTGTCCACGTGGGTGCGTATCTGCTCTATGAGGGGTGCCACGTTGTCGTGGTAGGCAATGGCCTTCTCGCGCTCGGATTCCAGGCGGTTGGCTATCTTGCGTGCGCCAATGAGAGAATAGACGTGCTCGGTGATGCTGGCGGTGTTTTCAGCTATCTTCTCTATGAGGGAGAGGTTTGTGGCGTTCATCACCTTGGCTTGCTCGGCGGGGAACACCTGTGCCACCTTCACCACGTTGTCCAGCAGCTGGCTCTGGTAGCGTGTGGCCACGGGAACTATGTGGTTTAGGCAGAGGTCGCCAAAGATGCGTGCCTCTATCTGTATCTTCTTGGTGTAGGTCTCCAGCTTTATCTCGTTGCGTGCCTCCAGTTCTGCATGGGTGAAGACATTCATGCGCGAGAACATCTCCACGGTGTCCTGCTTCAGGTACTGGTCAAGGATGAGCGGTATGTTTGTTTCCACATCCAGGCCTCGCTTTTCTGCCTCCAGGCGCCATTCTTCGCTGTATCCGTTGCCGTCGAAGTGTATGGGCTTGCATGTCTTTATGTCCTCGCGCACTACGGCAAGTATAGCCTTCATCATGTCCACTCCCGAGGTGATTAGTTTGTCCACGCGCTGCTTGAAGTCGGTCAGCTGCTCTGCCACGGCGGTGTTCAGCACTATCATGGAGGCGGCACAGTTGGCTTGTGCACCCACGGCACGGAACTCGAAACGGTTGCCCGTGAAGGCAAAGGGCGAGGTGCGGTTGCGGTCGGTATTGTCCACCAGCAGTTCGGGTATCTGCGGTATGTCCAGCATCACGCTCTGTCGGGTGGAGAGGTTGAAGACGTCGTCGTCCTCGCATGTCTCCAGTTTCTCGAGTATTTCTGCCAGCTGGCTTCCGAGGAAGGAGCTGATGATGGCAGGGGGTGCCTCGTGTGCGCCAAGGCGGTGTGCATTGGTGGCGCTAACGATGGAGGCTTTCAGCAGGCCGTTGTGGCGGTATACGGCCATGAGTGTCTCCACGATGAAGGTGATGAAGCGCAGGTTGTCCACAGGAGTCTTGCCGGGTGCGTGCAGCAGTATGCCTGTGTTGGTGGAGAGGCTCCAGTTGTTGTGCTTGCCACTTCCGTTTATGCCCTTGAAGGGTTTCTCGTGCAGGAGGCATCGGAAACCGTGCTTGCGTGCCACCTTCTTCATCAGTGCCATGATGAGCATGTTGTGGTCGATGGCAAGGTTCATCTCCTCGAAGATGGGTGCTAGTTCGAACTGGTTGGGTGCCACCTCGTTGTGGCGTGTCTTGCAGGGTATGCCCAGTTCCAGTGCCTGTATTTCCAGGTCTTTCATGAAGGATACCACGCGCGAGGGTATGGAACCGAAGTAGTGGTCGTCCATCTGCTGGTTCTTGGCCGAGTCGTGGCCCATGAGTGTGCGTCCGGTCATTGCCAGGTCGGGGCGTGCGGAATAGAAGCTCTCGTCCACCAGGAAGTACTCCTGCTCCCAGCCAAGGTTGCTCTTCACGCTGCTTATCTCGGGGTAGAACATGCGTGCCACGTCCAGTGCTGCCTTGCCCACGGCCTTGACGGATTTCTTCAGGGGGGCCTTGTAGTCGAGCGCTTCGCCCGTATAGGATATGAACACGGTCGGAATCATCAGCGTGTCGCCCATCACGAAGACGGGGCTTGCGGGGTCCCAGGCGCTATATCCGCGTGCCTCGAAGGTGGAGCGTATGCCACCGCTGGGAAAACTGCTGGCGTCGGGTTCCTGCTGCACCAGCTGCTTGCCGCTGAACTCCTCCAGCATGCCGCCCTTGCCGTCGTGCTCCACAAAGCCGTCGTGCTTCTCGGCGGTGCCTTCGGTGAGGGGTTGGAACCAGTGTGTGGTGTGTGTTACGCCCAGTTCCATGGCCCATTGCTTCATGCCTTCGGCCACGGCGTCGGCGGTCTTCAGGTCAAGTGTGGTGCCACGGTCGATGACGTCGCACATCTTCTCGTACACATCGGCAGGGAGATACTTGAACATCTTCTGCCTGTTGAAAACGTATTTTGCAAAGAACTCGCTTGGGCGTTCCTTGGGTGTGGGCACGTCTATGGCCTTCTTGCCGAAGGCTTCTTCTACTACCTTGAATCTAAGTGTTGCAGGCATGTTGGGAAATGTTTACTTGTTCAGCGACCAGGTGAAGCCGTCCTTGGTGTCCTTTACCTCGAAACCGAGGGCGGAGAGGTTGTCGCGTATCTGGTCGGACAGTGCCCAGTTCTTCTCGACCTTGGCCTGCTGGCGCTGCTCCAGCACTATGTCCACCACCTTGCCGAAAGCCTCTTCGCGTGCCTTGTTGCTGCCGTCCTTCTCCTCGGAAAGACCCAGTATCTCGAAGGCAAAGGTGTGGAACACTTCTGCCAATGCGGCAACCACATCTTCCTTGATGCTTGCCTTCTTGTCTATGATGGTGTTCAGCACGCGGCATACGTCAAACAGGTGGCTAATTACCATGGGCGAAGCCATGTCGTCGTTCATGGCATCGTAGCAGTTCTGTCGCAGAGTGTCCACGTACTGCATCTCCACCCAGGGCTGTCCCTTCACCTTCTGTCCCTCCTTCAGTCGCTTCAGAGCCTTCCATCCGTCCATCAGTCGTGCCAGGCCCTTCTCGGCGCTCTGTAGGGCCTCGTTGCTGAAGTCCACGGTGCTGCGGTAGTGTGCCTGCAGGATGAAGAAACGTATGGTCATGGGCGAGTATCCGCGCTCCAGTCGCTCGTGCTCACCGGCAAAGAACTGAGGCAGGGTGATGAAGTTGTTGTACGACTTGCCCATCTTCTTGCCGTCGATGGTTATCATGTTGTTATGCATCCAGTATGTCACCATGGGGTGTCCCTGACTTGCCTGTGCCTGTGCTATCTCACACTCGTGGTGAGGGAAGACGAGGTCAAGTCCTCCTCCGTGTATGTCAAAGCGTTCGCCCAGGTACTTCTTGCCCATGGCCGTGCACTCGCAGTGCCATCCGGGGAAGCCCTCGCTCCAGGGACTTGGCCAGTGCATGATGTGCTCGGGGCTTGCCTTCTTCCACAGGGCAAAGTCTGCCTGGTTGCGCTTCTCGCCCACACCGGCCAGAGTGTTGCGGCTGGCATCCTTTATGTTCTCCAGCGAGCGTCCGCTCAGTATGCCGTACTTGTGGTCATGGTTGTATCGCTCTATGTCGAAGTATATGGAGCCGTTGCTCTCATAGGCATAGCCGTTGTCCATAATCTTCTGCACCAACTGCTGCTGCTCTATGATGTGGCCCGTGGCATGAGGCTCTATGCTTGGCGGCAGGCAGTTCAGCGCCGCCATGGCATCGTGGAAACGGTTGGTATAGTACTGAGCCACCTCCATGGGTTCCAGCTGCTCCAGTCGTGCCTTCTTGGCAATCTTGTCCTCGCCCTCGTCGGCATCATGCTCCAGATGGCCCACATCGGTGATGTTGCGCACATAGCGCACCTTGTAGCCCTGGTGCTTCAGGTAGCGGAACAAAAGGTCGAAGGTGATAGCCGGACGAGCATGTCCCAAATGAGCATCGCCATACACGGTAGGACCGCACACATACATTCCCACACGACCCTCTACCAAAGGACGAAACAGTTCCTTCTGTCGGGTCAAAGTATTGTAAATAAGAAATGGTTGCATAGTGTTTTATGTTTATTTTGGCTACAAAATTACGATTAAGTGAGCGAATTACCAAATTTATTTGAGTAATTCCGAACCGACGCGCGCAACAAGAGCAGAGGATGCTCGCATACTATGCCTTGTAAGGAGGAGGAAGACCGAAGGTCAACGTAAGTAATTTAGAGGCATTGCCTCAAAGGTACGATTAAGTGAGCGAAATGTCAAATTTGTGATTAAGCGAGCGAAAAGCAAACGGTGAACGAACCTCTATCCGCTCACCGTTAATCGTTCACCGCTCACCGTTTTTACTCCACCACCCATCGTTCCAGATTGCG
>JAZRIA010000076.1:0-49935 GCA_045645045.1 Bacteroidaceae bacterium
TGCAGAGATATTCAGCGAAAGCACCATCACGGTTTACACCCACACCAATGCTGTTTTCGCAGATGTGCTGCAAACCACGGCGGCAGTTACGGCAGTGTCCGCAAGCGATGTGACCCTCACCGGTAACACGGTCGCCAACCTTGATGTTGCGCACACCAGGACCCACCTGCTCAACAACACCCACATACTCATGACCGATGGTCATTGGGGTCTTGATGGTCTTTTGGCTCCACTCGTCCCACTTGTAGATATGCAAGTCTGTACCGCAGATGGCAGTCTTCTTGATCTTGATAAGTACGTCGTTCACGCCAACCTCGGGCATGGGCACTTCTTCCATCCAAATACCCTTTTCGGGCAGTTTCTTGACTAATGCTTTCATAGTGTTTGTCTTATTGGATTAGTTATATATTCTTTCCGATAGCAAATTTACGCTTTTTTCGTTTCCCTTCAAAAGGATTTCCGATATTTTTGGTTATTATCTTCTAGCAAGAGTACTTTGACATCCTCTGATCTGTCGTCAGGTACTTATCCCCATCGTCCTGGACCCACCTGTAGTGGTCTTTTAACCTATAATATTATTTTCATATTATAGCTTTTAATGAAGATTCTACCCTCTTCTCTCTGCCCAGTCGCTACGATCGAGGTTTCGGTAGCCGATAGCTTCTGCGACATGGTGACTCTGTATGGATTCTGCCCCCTCTAGGTCGGCAATGGTACGGGCAACTTTCAGGATGCGGCTGTAGGCACGGGCGGAAAGCTGCAGGCGTTCCATGGCAAGGCGCAGGAGTTCGCTGCTCTCTGTGTCTAAGGCACAATATTCTTTCAGGTGCTTTTCTGACATTTGGGCATTGCAGTGCACACCTTGGATAGAGGCAAAGCGCTGGGCCTGGATATTTCGGGCGTGCAGGACTCGTTCTCGGATGACAGAACTGGGTTCCCCTGGTGCTGCCGTGGATATTTCCTGAAAGGAGAGAGGCAAAATCTCGCACTGTATGTCTATGCGGTCGAGCAATGGACCGCTGATTTTATTCAGATAGCGTGATATCTGTCCTGGGGTACAGACGCATGCCTTTGTAGGATGGTTGTAGTAACCGCAAGGGCATGGGTTCATGGATGCCACGAACATGAAGTTGCAGGGATAGTCCACCGTGCCTTGTATGCGACTGACGGTGATGTGGCGATCTTCCAATGGTTGACGTAGAACCTCCAGCGCCTGGCGTTGGAATTCCGGCAACTCGTCTGCAAATAGTACACCATTATGTGCCAGAGATATCTCGCCCGGTTGCGGATTGGAACCGCCACCCACAAGGGCCGTCTGGCTGATGGTATGGTGAGGACTGCGGAAGGGGCGTGTGGCAATGAGCGAGCAATGGCGTACACCATCTGCACCGACAGGCGGGACCTGCAGTTTGCCTGCAACACTATGTATCTGTGTGGTCTCAAGGCTCTCCTGTAAGGTGAGAGGTGGCAGGATGCTTGGCAACCGCTTTGCCATCATGCTCTTGCCGCTGCCCGGAGGACCTATCATTATGAGATTGTGTCCGCCTGCCGCCGCCACCTCTATAGCGCGTTTCACGCTCTCTTGTCCTTTGACATCGGCAAAATCGAGGTCGAAATGCGACTGACGCTCGTAGAAATCCTTGCGTGTATCAATCTGTACAGGTTCAAGATGATGCGTGCCGTTCAGGAATCCTACCACCTCGGAAAGGTTGCTGACACCATAGACCTGGAGCTTGTCCACCACGGCGGCTTCCTGGATATTCTGCATGGGGACGAACAAAGATTCATAACCCAGGGCACGTGCCTTGATGGCAATAGGCAAGGCGCCACAGATGGGTTGCAGGGAACCGTCCAGACTGAGCTCGCCCACCATCATAACCTTGTCCAGGCGGCTGGCATCCACCTTCTCGCAAGTGGCCAGTATGCCTATGGCTATGGGCAGATCGAAACCGCTTCCCACCTTGCGCACGTTTGCCGGGGCGAGGTTCACGGTTATCTGCTTGCACGGAAAGGGGAAGCCACTGTTCTCCATGGCTGCCATTATACGCTCGTGGCTTTCCTTTACGGCATTGTCCGGCAAACCCACAAGCACAAAGCGTATGCCTCGGGAGCTGTTCACTTCGATGGTCACCTGCTGGGCGTCCAATCCCTGAACCGATGCACTATAGACTTTAGCAAGCATGATGGAGTGCGGGTATTTGTGCGTTACTTGAGCAGTTCGCCTATGCGCTCGTCATAGTCGAGACTATCGTCCACGAAGAACTTTAGTTCGGGTATGATGCGCAATTGCATGCGCACTCGGTTCCCAAGTTCAAAGCGCACTGACTTCACGTTGGTATTGATGTTGTTTACTATTTCTTCAGCCCTGTCGCTAGGGAAAACGCTCAGATATGCGCGGCAGATGCTCATATCGGGACTGATGCGGCACGCACTGACGCTAACCAGCACACCACGCATGCCTGCCGTCTGTTTCTGGAACATGTCGCTCAGTTCCTTCTGTATCAGTCTTGCTATCTTCTGTTGTCTTGTTGTTTCCATATATTATATAATGTATTATTTCTTTCTGATTATCGTCAGGCCATCCCTTAGCGGTAGGATGACTTTTTCCACTCTGTTGTCCTTCGCCACAAGGTCGTTGAACTTCTGCAACCCCAGCGTCTGCAGGTCGCTTTCTCGGGCCTGCTCGGTTATACGCCCATACCACAGGGTGTTGTCTGCCAGTATATACCCTCCGGGGCGCAGACGTGGAAGAATCATTTCATAGTATTCTACATATTCTCTCTTGTCGGCATCTATGAAGGCCATGTCCCATTCGATGTCCATTTGCGGAACAAGTTCCTTGGCATCGCCAATGTGTATGTGTACGAAATGGCCATAGGAACTGCCCTCTATCCATGGGCGGGTGAAGTCCTCCATCTCGTCAAAGACTTCAAAGGTGTGTAGTTCTGCGCCTTCCTCCAGCCCCTCTGCCATGCTTAGGGCCGAGTATCCGCTGAACATGCCTAGTTCCAGGACCCGTTGCGGACGTATCATCTGCACAAGCATCTTTAGCAAGCGTCCCTGCAGATGTCCGCTGGCCATCTGGCCATATGAGAGTTTCAACTGCGTGTCCCTCCACAGACGGTGCAGGTATTCTCCTTCCGGATCTATGTGGGAAAGAATGTAAGAATCCAGGTCCATCTATATTCAGTATGCTTAGTGTTAACTCCCGGTCCTGCTAATGAACCAACGACTCAATGGCCAAGCGATAACTATCCAGGCCAAATCCGCATATAACCCCGGAACAAACCGGACTGATTACGCTGTGCCTGCGGAACTCCTCCCGTTGATGCACATTGCTGATGTGCACCTCCACCACAGGAGAAGTCACACTTTTTATGGCATCCGTCAGCGCCAGACTGTAGTGGGTGTAGGCTCCTGCATTCAATACTATTCCGTCAGCATCAAAACCAACTTCATGAATCTTGTTTATCAGCTCTCCTTCCACATTGCTTTGAAAATAGTCAATGCTTATGTCGGGATATTTATTGCGTAAGGTATGCAGATACTCTTCAAATCCCTTCTTTCCGTATATCTCTGGCTCTCTAATGCCCAATAGGTTCAGATTAGGACCATTGATGATTTGAATTTTCATAATATATATGTATATTTGCGAGTTCAAAGATACGAAAAAAATACACTATCACCAAGCGTTTGCAAAAAAAGCGCTTAGAACAATGTTAACAGTATACAGACCATGTAAAGATATGCCAAATATAAGCAACACAGGAAGTGTGTCCCGGGAAATCATTAGAAGATATATTCAATATCTGCGACTTGAGCGTTCGTATAGTGTAAACACGCTGGATGCATATTGTAATGACCTGCAAAAGCTGTTCAATTTTTATGCAGACAACGGCATAGATTTTCGATCCGTCACATTGAAAGAGCTGGATTTGTTTGCCGGCAGTCTCAGAGACAAGGGTATTTCGCCCAGGAGCCTGGCGCGGATACTCAGCGGAGTACGTTCATTCTATCGTTTCCTCGCCCTTGAAAGGGAGATAGTCCAAGACCCCACAGAGCTGCTCGAATCTCCGAAGACTGGTCGTCATCTTCCACAAGTCCTTTCTGTTGAGGAAATAGACGACATTCTTTCTGTTATCGACATGAGCAAGCCAGAAGGAGTGAGAGACCATTGCATCATAGAGGTACTGTATAGTTGCGGCTTACGTATTAGTGAACTGACAAATCTGCTTGTCTCCAACCTTTTTCTAGATGAAGGCTTTATTCGCATTCATGGAAAGGGTAACAAGGAAAGGCTTGTTCCAATTTCTCCAAGAGCAATAAAGGAACTGAAGATATGGCTTGACATTCGCAAGCACATAAAAATTCAACGTGGTTATGAGGATCACGTTTTCGTGTCTCGCACTAGAGGCAAGGCCCTGTCACGCATATCACTCTTTGTCTTTATACGTGAATATGCAAATCGGGCGGGAATAACCAAGGAGATATCTCCACATACATTCCGTCACAGCTTTGCCACTCATTTGCTTCAAGGTGGTGCAAACCTGCGTGCTGTACAAGACATGCTGGGTCATGAAAGTCTTGGGACAACAGAGGTGTATCTGCAGTTGGATACCACTCATTTGCGCGAACAAGTCCTTATGTATCACCCTAGAAGTGAAGTAAACAAGTCAAAGGCGCGTAATAAGGAATAAAATGAATCTATTTGAGCAATAGAAGCCTATGCTGTTGCTGACAAATGTGATTTTTTTTGTATCTTTGCACGCGAAATAGAGTTATCATTAGCAATAATATCAAATTTTACCATATTAATAAACAGAATGAAAAAGAGTTTACTCCTTGCATTGGTTGTAGCCAGTGCCGCAATTATGAGTTCCTGCAGTAAGTTGGGTAGCCTTAGTGCAGACAATTTTAAGGTAAATCCAACTCCCCTTGAAGCTGTAGGCGGTGAAGTTCCTGCCACTATCAATGGTGTTTTCCCAGAGAAATACATGAAGAAGAAGGCCGTTGTCACAGTTACGCCTGTTCTGAAGTATGAAGGTGGTGAAGCTGTGGGTCAGAGCGCTACTTTCCAGGGTGAAAAGGTAGAAGGCAATGGAACAGAGATAAGTTACAAGATAGGTGGTACATATACTATGAAGGCCAACTTCAAGTATGTTCCTGCTATGTTGAACAGCGATTTATATGCACGTTTCGAGGCAAAGCTGGGAAAGAAAACTGTAACTATTCCTGAGGTAAAGATTGGTTATGGTGTTGTTGCTACCAGCGAGCTTATCGGACGTTGCACCATCACCGCCAGCACAGCACCCGATGCTTTCCAGCGTGTGATTGAGCAAAAGCACGAGGCTAACATTAAGTTCCTCATTGGTCAGGCTAACCTGCGTACAAGCGAACTGTCAAGTGTGAGCATCCAGGATTTGGTGAAAATACTGAAGGAAATTAACGATATGCAGGAAGAGCGTGCATTGCAGAATATCGAGGTGAGCGCTTATGCCAGTCCTGATGGCAGCTTCGAACTGAACGAGAAACTTGCCGAGAAGCGTCAGGATGTTTCCTCAAGCTATCTGCAGAAGCAGCTCAAGAAGATTAAGATGGATGCAGATGTGGATACCAAGTTCACAGCAGAGGACTGGGAAGGTTTCCAGGAGCTGATAAACCAGAGCAACCTGCAGGACAAGGACGTTATCCTTCGTGTACTCTCAATGTATCAGGATCCCGAGGAGCGTGAGCAGCAGATTCGCAACATGAGCAGTGTATTCACAGAAATCGCTGACGGTATTCTGCCCGAGTTGCGTCGTGCAAGACTCATTGTCAACTATGAGGTTATCGGTCGCAGTGACGAACAGATTATCGACCAGTACAAGCAGGATGCCAGCAAGCTCAGTATTGAGGAACTGTTGTATGGCGGCAATATGCTTATGGAGGACGCTACAAGCCGCAAGCAGTGGTATGAAACTACCATCAAGCACTACCCCAACGATTATCGCGCTTATAACAACTTGGCTCAAATCGCCATCATGGAGGGCAACGTAACTGCAGCACAGAACTGGTTGCAGAAGGCCAAGAAAGTAAACAGCAAGGCTCCCGAGGTAAATGCCAATATGGCTATCATTGCCTTGAAGAACGACGACGCCAGCAAGGCGGAAACCCTGATGGGACAGGCAAGCGGTAGTGATACCTTCAACGAGATTCTTGGCAATTTGAATATCGCTAAGGGTAACTATGCCCAGGCTCAGCAGAATCTGGCCCAGTCAAAGACCAATAGTGCTGTTCTTGCACAGATTCTCAACAAGGACTATGCCAATGCACAGAAGACACTTGCTGCTATAAAGACCCCCGATGCCATAACTGGGTATTTGAAGGCTATTCTTGCAGCTCGTACAAATGATGTCGGTGCAGTGAAGAGCAACCTTAAGGTTGCCGTAACCAGCGATCCTTCTTTAAAGGCACGTGCTGCCAAGGACTTGGAGTTTGCCAAGTATAAGGAAACTATTGCTGATTTGGTCAAGTAAATACGGCTGTATCATGCATTATGCATTGAGAACTATACGTTACTCAATTTACATATTCACCCTTTTTGTCCTTGCGTCATGTGGGGGCAAAAAGGGTGAATTGCGTATCAAGGGCAAGTTTGCCGGGCTGAACAATGCTGACCTGATTATTTTCAGTCGTGATGGATTAATCCAAGGAATTGACACCTTGCATGTCCGCCAGGAAAAAATAGAATGGTCATGCCCTTGCAACAAGGAACAAGGTACCATTACCATACTATATCCTACCTATTCTACCCTTACTGTTTTCGGTGGTAGTGGAGATGTTATTGAAATTAAAGGTGATGCCAAGCATCTGAGTGCCACAAAGGTTGGCGGTAATGCGGATAACGAGGCATATACTTTGTTAAGAAAGCAAATGGAAGGAGCAACTCCAATGGTAAAGGACAGTCTGATTAAGGCTTTCGTTGGAGCCAATCCCGAATCGCCTGTTACCAGGTTTCTTTATTTGGAGGATTTGGCTAAGCAGGCACCGGAGGCACTTAAAAAGGGAAAGCCTCTGCCAGACTTTTCCTTAGTTACCCGTAATGGTGATACTATTACCACCGACACGCTGAAAGGCAAGTATACGTTGTTGGCTTTTTGGGCAAACTGGAGAGGTGGCACAACCACTCTAAATTCCAGGATCAAGCGTCTTCGTCGGCAGGCCAAGCAACCTTTGGTGTGTATCTCCTATAATCTGGATGTCAGCGATCACATTCTTGGCTATATTGAACGCACAGATACTATTACGTGGCACAGTTATTCCGACCAGAAGGTGTTCCAGTCTGATCTCGTATACCGTATGGGAATTCGTGATGTGCCATTCTATGTGCTGGCAGATACTGCAGCACGGATTATAGTAAGTGGTAGTGATTGGCAAAGGGATATTGAGCCGGAACTTGCACAAATCACTTCAGACAAATCCGAGGAAGATAAATCAAAGTAGTCCCTAAAGTATTCTGCAAACAGTCTTGATGAGGTACGAATCTTTTATATCTGCGCGTTATCTGTTCTCCAAGAAGAGCCACAATGCTGTAAACATCGTGTCTGTTATATCGGTCGTCGGTGTCGCTGTGGCAACTATGGCTATGGTTATAGTTATGAGTGTTTTCAATGGATTTCAGGGACTTGTTGCAGATCTTTTCACAGGTTTTGATCCGGAACTTCGTATTACACCAGCACGCGGTACCACAATAGATTTGTCAGACGAAAAGGTGCTTGCCCTCAAGGAAAGTGCCGAGGTCGCAGTATTTACTCCCGTAGTAGAAGGCCAGGTTCTTGCAAGTATAGGCGGGATGCAGAAAGTGGTTATGCTGAAGGGTGTTGCCGACAATTTTGTTGAGCAGTCCAATATTCTTGAAACTTTTTATGGCGATGCCGAGCCGATTCTGCATCTGGACGTATTGGAATATTGTATTCCCGGTATGCAACTATGCAAGCAGTTGGGCTTGCCTCTCTATTTTACCCAGCCATTGCAAATATATGCCCCTAAGCGAGGCGAGAGGATAAATATGACTAATCCTGCTTCAAGTTTTAACCAGGACGAATTGCATGCCTCCGGCCTTGTTTTCAGTGTTCACCAGGCCAAATATGATTCTGAGTATATCTTGTGCTCCATAGGTTTTGCTCAAAGAATATTTGAACAGGAGAACAAGGCTACAGCTCTGGAGGTAAAGCTGTCTCCGGGGGCTGACAGGCAGAGTATCGAGTCTTTGCTCGGAGAATCCTTCTGCGTGCAGGACAGGTATGAGCAACAGGAGGATGTATTCCGTATCATGCAGATAGAGAAGCTTATCTCCTATGCATTCCTGTGCTTTATTTTGCTTGTTGCTTGTCTGAATATCATAGGCAGTCTGAGTATGCTTATGATAGAAAAGCGTGAGGATGTGTCAACCTTGTCTGCCCTAGGCTCTACCGAAGGACAAATCCGTCGTATTTTTATGTTCGAGGGTATGTTGATTGTGGCTGGTGGCGCATTCGTAGGAATGTTTCTTGGCCTTGCTCTATGTCTTGTGCAGCAGCATTTTGGGTTTATTCGTATGGGACAAAGCGAGGGTAGCTTCATAATAGATGCTTATCCTGTGGTAGTGGAGTGGCCGGACTTATTTTTGATTCTGCTTACGGTGCTCCTGCTTGGAAGTATCAGCATCATGTGGGCAACCAGGGGAAATCAGTTCCCGAAGGGCAAGGTGTGCTGATTCCTGATGGCCATTATTGTTCTGTGTCCTTAGGCGTAGATTTCATCAAAGTCGTTAAGACGTGCAGTCTTCGGCAGATATGGATTTTGTTCTCGTTAATCATTATTTTTATCATCGGTAATGGTAAAATTTATCATCGGTAATCGTTCGGCGAACGAACGGTAATGGTTCGGGTGCGTCGTCGTGATGACAAGAAAAGGGCGCAACGGATGTTTCTTTTTGAGAGCCTATAGGAAAAAGCAGAATGCTCAGAAGCAGATAGTACTTGTCACAGTTGATGACGGATGTTTAGCTTGCAGTTTGGTGATTATGTGCACGGGTAAAAAGAAATAGGCTGCCCGCAGGCAGCCTATTTGTGTCAGTTACTTCTGTCTTTATAGAAGACCTGATGTGCATTACTTACGCAGACCCAGAGCCTTGATGATAGCACGGTAGCGAGTAATATCGCGCTTCTTCAGGTAGTTCAGGAGGGCGCGACGCTTACCTACCAGACCGGTCAGAGCGCGCTCGGTGCTGTGGTCCTTGCGGTTCTGCTTCATGTGCTCGGTGAGGTTCTTGATGCGGAATGAGAACAATGCAATCTGGCTCTCAGCGCTACCAGTGTCTGTAGCACCCTTGCCATAGGTGGTGAAGAGCTCGGTCTTCTTCTCTGAATTCAAATACATAGTGTTTGTTGAATTTTGAATTGTGTAACTTGTTTGCCGTGCAGCTTCCATACATTCGGGCACTGCCTCCGGTCAAATGCGGGTGCAAAGGTATGAAAAACTGATGAATATGATGCATGTGCGCCGAAGTTTTTTCGTTAAAAGGTGTATTTTGTGCATTTGGCAACCGTAAAAGCGGTCATGTTGCTAATTTTCTGTATCTTTGTGCGCGTTTAGGTTAAGATTGTATATAGAAAAATAATAGACATGCAGAATATCCGTAACATAGCGATTATAGCGCACGTGGACCATGGCAAGACCACTTTGGTGGACAAGATGCTTTTGGCTGGTAACCTATTTCGCGAGAACCAGCAGTCTGGCGAACTGATGCTGGACAACAACGAGTTGGAGCGTGAACGTGGTATAACCATCCTTTCCAAGAACGTGTCCATCATGTATCGCGACACAAAGATAAATATCATTGACACACCGGGTCACTCCGATTTCGGTGGTGAGGTGGAGCGTGTGCTGAACATGGCAGACGGATGTATCCTTCTGGTGGATGCCTTTGAGGGTCCCATGCCACAGACACGTTTTGTGTTGCAGAAGGCTTTGGAAATAGGACTGAAACCCCTTGTCGTTGTCAACAAGGTGGACAAGCCCAATTGCCGTCCCGAGGAGGTGTACGAGATGGTGTTTGACCTGATGTGCGACCTCAATGCCACTGAGGAACAGTTGGATTTCCCTGTAATCTATGGTTCTGCAAAGAACAACTGGATGGGCGAGGACTGGAGTGCTCCCACCGAGGACATCACCTACCTCCTTGACCAGATACTGGAGCACGTGCCTGCTCCCCAGCAGTTGGAGGGCACGCCACAGATGCTCATTACCAGTCTGGACTATTCCAACTATACCGGTCGTATTGCCGTAGGCCGTGTGCATCGTGGCACACTGCGCGAAGGAATGAACGTAACCATTGTACATCGCGACGGCAGCAAGGAGCGCACCAAGATCAAGGAGGTCCACACCTTCACCGGCATGGGTCGCAAGAAGACCGAGGAGGCAAGCAGTGGCGATATCTGTGCCTTGATAGGTTTGGAGCGTTTCGAGATAGGCGATACCATCTGTGATTACGAGAACCCCGAGGCCCTGCCCAGCATCAGCATCGACGAACCCACTATGTCCATGCTCTTCACCATCAACGACTCTCCCTCCTTCGGCAAGGAAGGCAAGTTCTGTACCAGCCGCCACATACAGGAGCGTCTGGACAAGGAACTGGAGAAGAACCTGGCGCTGCGTGTCTCTGCCGTGGAAGGCTATACCGACCGTTGGATTGTGAGTGGACGCGGTGTCCTGCATCTTTCTGTACTTGTGGAGACGATGCGTCGCGAGGGATATGAGTTGCAGGTTGGTCAGCCACAGGTTATCTACAAGGAAATAGATGGCGTGAAGTGTGAACCCATCGAGGAACTTACCATCAACGTTCCCGAGGAGTTCAGCAGCAAGATGATAGATATGGTTACACGACGCAAGGGCGAGATGACCAGTATGGAGAGCCAGGGCGACCGTGTGAATATAGAGTTCAATATACCTTCCCGTGGCATCATTGGTCTGCGCACCAATGTTCTCACAGCCTCTCAGGGCGAGGCCATCATGGCACATCGCTTCAAGGAGTATCAGCCTTTCAAAGGCGAGATAAACCGCCGTATCAACGGTTCGCTTATATCCTTGGAGAGTGGAAATGCCTATGCCTATGCCATAGATCATCTGCAGGACCGTGGCAAATTCTTTATCGAACCTCAGGACCAGGTGTATGCAGGTCAGGTAATCGGAGAGCATGTCCATGATATAGACCTTGTAATCAATGTGTGCAAGGCTAAGCAGTTGACCAATGTCCGTGCCAGCGGTACCGACGAGAAGGCCCGTATCATTCCTGCTACCATATTCTCCCTCGAGGAGGCTTTGGAGTACATCAAGGCCGACGAGTATGTGGAGGTAACTCCCCAGTCAATGCGTATGCGTAAGGTGATACTGGATCATCTGGAGAGAAAACGCGCAGGAAGGTAGGGGAAGGTGAAAACGGAAAATTAACCGCTCCACGCTTTTCATCTTTCACCTAAAAAACATAAGATTATCTAGTAATCTAAAGCAAATGAAAAACTGTAAGAAATACTTAATCGAAGTTGGTGTTGTGGCATTGTTTGCCATCATCAGCGTGGCCTATTTCTGGGAGCCCATCATGGATAACAAGGTGCTCTCCGGACACGACCATACCGGTGCCGTTGGTGCTGGCAGAGAACTCAATGAGTATTACGAGAAGCACAACGGCGAGCGTACCCGTTGGACCAATTCTCTGTTCTCTGGTATGCCCACATACCAGATGGCACCGTCCTACGACAGCACCGATTCGTTGGCAGAGCTGAAGCAGCTCTATAGCCTGTACCTGCCCACTGTGGCATCCTATGTATTCATTATGCTGTTGGGATTCTACATTATGCTCAGGTGCTTCAACTTCAAAGTGTGGATGGCAGCCCTCGGAGCAGTACTGTGGGCATTCTCCAGCTACTACTTCATTATCATTGCGGCAGGACATATCTGGAAACTCTACACTTTGGCATTCATACCTCCCACCATTGGCGGTATGGCGCTTTGCTATAGAGGGAAACGTGGTTGGGGTATAGTCGTAAGCGGCCTGTTCATGGCGTTGCAGATAGTTTCCAACCATGTGCAGATGACCTACTACTTCCTGGTGCCCATCTTTGCATTGTCCATAGGTTGGTTGCTCTCAGATTTGAGTCGTGAGGGAGTGGCACGCTGGGTGAAGGGTAGTTTTGCCTTTGCCGTTGGTTGCTTGCTTGGTATAGCCATCAATCTCTCTAACCTTTACCACACATGGGAGTACAGCAAAGAGACCATGCGTGGCAAGACGGAACTGACACATAAGACCAAGGACGCTGCCGACCAGACATCGAGCGGATTGGAACGCAGTTATATTACAGCCTGGAGCTATGGCATCGGCGAGACCTGGACTCTGCTTGTCCCCAACACCAAGGGTGGTGCAAGCATTCCTCTGTCGCAGAGCGAGACTGCCATGTCCAAGGCAGACAGCCAGTACCGTCCTCTCTACAACCAGTTGGGGCAGTATTGGGGTGAACAGCCCGGTACCAGCGGTCCCGTGTATGTGGGGGCATTCGTATGTATGCTCTTTGTCCTGTCTCTGCTTATAGTCCGTGGACCTGTATGTTGGGCCTTGCTGTTTGCTACCATGCTTTCAGTAGCTTTGTCGTGGGGCAAGAACTTCATGGGACTCACCGACTTCTTCCTGGATTATGTGCCTATGTACGACAAGTTCCGTACAGTGGCGTCAATCCTGGTGATAGCGGAATTCACAATCCCCTTGATGGCCATGATGGCGCTGAAAAAGTTTGTGGAGGATCCCTCATGCGTGCACGTGCGCGTGCCTATAATAAATAAGGAGATAAATGCATTGTGGCTCAGTTTTGTCATCACCGGAGGTATCTGTTTCCTGTTCTGGCTCATGCCCGACGCATTCTTTGGCAACTACATATCTTCCAGCGAGTACAACAGCATACAAGGTCTGGTCAGCGCAGGTTATGTGGACCAGCTGTATGTAAACGGCCTGCTGGAGAACCTCAGCGATATGCGTCGTCATGTGTTCTCCGTGGATGCTATGCGTTCCTTCTGGTTCATTGCACTCGGAACTGTCCTTCTGGTATTGCATTATTACGGCAAACTGAAGGCTGTGCCCATGACTATGCTTGTCATTGTGTTGTGCTTGACAGATATGTGGACGGTGAACAAGCGTTATCTTAATGATGGCATGTTCATTGTTCCCCGTCCTGTGGAGCAGAACTTTCAGCGCACTCATGCCGACGACATGATTCTTCTGGATCCAGGCTTATACTATCGTACCCTGGATATGACCGTAAGCACCTTCAACAGCAACGATGCATCGTATTGGCACAAGAGCATAGGCGGTTACCATGCAGCCAAGTTGCGCCGTTACCAGGAGGTAATAGAAGCACATATCAGTCCTGAAATGGCACGTTTGCAGAGGGCAGTGATAGACAATGGCGGAGACCTGGCAAAGGTGAATGGTGACAGTCTCTTCCCAGTGCTGGATATGCTCAATATGAAGTATATCATCATGAAGACCAGTGATGGCAACAAGGTTCCTGTCTTCAATCCGCATGCCATGGGCAATGCCTGGTCGGTATCCTCTATCCGTTGGGTGGACAATGCCGATGACGAGCTTGCCGCCATTGGTAAAGAGAATCTCCATAATGTGGCAGTTGTGGACAGAAAGTTCCAGGATGTACTTGGCAATGTTCCTGCTGGTGCCGACTCCTGCGCTGTCAGCGTTAAGCTCACGGGATACGAGGCAAACCGCCTTACTTATGAGGTAGACTCAGAGATGGGTGGGGTGCTGGTATTCTCCGATATATATTATCCCGGATGGACGGCAACCGTATCCGGTAAGGATGTTCCCGTGGCTCGTGCCAACTATATCTTGCGTGCCATCCAGGTTCCTGCCGGCAAGCATGAGCTTGTAATGTCGTTTGATCCACAGACTGTACACACCACCGAGGCTATAGCCTATGGAGCACTGGCCTTGTTAGGACTTATAATCATAGGAAAGATAATAACACTAATATTAAAGAAAAGAAAATAAAATGCCAGAAGTAGATCCTGCTTCGCCTGTGCCTCCGTCGAGCACGAAGATACAGAGCAACACTTTGGACGAGCCATCGCAACCAAAGTTTACCGTAGTTACCGTAACCTACAATGCCGAACAGACGCTGGAGCGCACGCTTCAGAGCGTTGCTTCCCAGACCTATCCTCATGTGGAGCATCTTATTGTCGACGGACTCAGTAGCGACGGTACCCTGACTCTCATTCAGGAGTATGCCGAGGACAACTCGGTGTGCGACACTCCGCACGAGATTCAGTTTATCCGCGAACCCGACAATGGATTGTACGACGCCATGAACAAGGCCATCGACAATGCCAACGGCGACTATCTAGTCTTCCTGAATGCCGGGGACAAGTTCCACTCGGACGACACGCTGGAAAGAATTGTTGAGACATTATCCTCGGTTCATGGCAATGTGTTTGACGAGGAAACATGGCCTGCTGTGCTGTATGGCGAGACCGACATCGTGAACGATAACGGCGAGTTCCTGCGTCACCGTCGATTGCAGACGCCGGAAATCCTTTCATGGCGCAGTTTCCTTAGCGGTATGCTGGTTTGTCATCAGAGTTTCTATGTTCGCACGGATATGGCACGCCTGTTCCATTACAACCTGCGTTATCGTTTCAGCGCCGATTTCGATTGGTGCATACGCATCATGAAGGATGCACAACAGCAGGGGATGCCCCTGTTCAATACACGTCTGATACTGACGGACTACCTGTCGGAGGGCATGACAACGAAGAACCACCGCAAGTCGCTTCTGGAGCGCTTCCGCATAATGTGCCGCCACTATGGCTGCTTTACAGCTATCGGACAACACTTGTGGTTTGTGCTGAGGTTGGTGGTAAAGAGGTAGCGTTTGGAGATTTGCGTTGGGCAAAATAGATTTTAGCTAGGAAGGGGCACATTGTGTCCCTTCTTTTTTATGTGTACAGAATGCTCATTGGTATACGATTTATGCTTATTAACCTTCCTATTTATTGGCAGTATATTAATGTGACGCTAACCCCGAGTTAATTTATGTTAAATAACTGGGGGGGGGTAAAACGTAACAGTTAATTATTGTGTATCTTTACCTACTGGAAATAACCTAATCTAATTATAATCTATGAGAAACCTAAACTTGTTTAAGGGCACACTATTCCTACTTTTATGCCTGGTGTGCAATGTGGCATGGGCACAGGCGGTCATCTTTCCGCAAGAGCAGCAGCCCGGCAAGGCAGTTGTGGAGGAGGTAACTGACGGTTACACCATCGGTAACGACCTCTTCATCGCCAAGTTTGTAAAGGCCGATGGCAAACTCACCTTCGGCGGATGCGAGAAACTCGGCCTTATGGCTGGCACCGAAATCTTCAAGGTAGTATTGGGAGATGGTACAGAAATCCCCGCTTCAGAATTTACCCTCGTGGGTGATGTTGTTACAGAGACACTCACGGGTCAGAGCAATGCCGTGAAGGGCTCTCGCCGCTACCATGGCAAGCAGCTCAAGGCGGTGTTCACTCACAGCAGTGGCCTCGAGATCGAGTGGCGTGCCGTGCTACGCGACGGCTCACACTACCTACGCACCGAGATGGACATCAAGAATCCCGGTACTGAAGGTATTAGCATGAACAGCATCTATCCCATGTTGTATACCGTGCAGAATGTGGAAGGCGAGAAGGCTCCTGCCGTAGTGGGTAACACCCGCGGTGCAGTCATCGCCAGCGATAAGATCTTTGCAGGTGTGGAGACACCCACTGCTTACAACACTGCGGGCGAGGCTACTGATTTGGAAAAGTTTGCCTTCAAGGCATGGGACGGCGCTGCTTCATGGGCATGGACTCCCGAGGAGAATGAAATCCCCGAAGGTATCAAGAGCCTTTCTCAATATGCTGTAGGTGCAGTGAATGCCTCACGCGGCTACCTCATCTTCCGCGAGGCTGGCGACTGTGATATCACCTTGGCTTATGCGAGTGGTAGCAACCGCTTGCAGATTTTAGGTGTAGATATCCTTGATGTAGCGGGCAAAGTAGTAAGTTCGCAATATGAGTACCAAGCAACAACAACAAACACTCCCAAGACATATACCGTGACCATCCCCGAGGTGGGTGCCTACATGGTGCGCATCTTTGTGACCAATGCCGGTAATGGTGAGGGATATGGCAGCAAGGGTACTATCACCTATAGCAAGAAGGTGGCTCAGCCCGAGTTGGTATACGACTTGGCATCTACCGAGACTCCCTATTATACCTCAAGTAATGACCAAAACAACGCTACTGCTGCCGTGCACCTCAGCCGCGCAACTGCTACACGTGCTCTCTCTGCTGCTACAATCGCATCGGGCGCAACAATCACCGATAGTTGGGCAACAGCATCATGGACAGCAGCGCAGAATGTCCCCCAAGAGATTTTGGGCATGGGTTACACTAAGGCACAGGTGGTATCAGTGGAGCAGGCTCTGACAATGGAGGCTGCAGGTACACTTGACGTGACCTTTACCTGGAAAGGCGGTAGTCACCGCTTGGACCTTGTAGGAGTAGACCTCACTGACGCTGACGGCAATGTTGTCTGGGGCGACTACAACCGACAGGACATTAACAGTTCTGCACCTGCCAAATACACCGTTGCCGCCGTTGCCGGCACATATACGTTGCGCTATTTCGTTGAAACCAAGACAGAAAGCATCGACTCTAACGGCGAAATCTCACTGACACACAGCGCTATTCCATCGCTTGACGAAACCAGTAAGACCGGTTCATATGATTGGGATACAAGAAACGACAACTGGTCTGCCTTTACAGACTGGAGCGGCACCCTGCCAGAAGGAGTTTCCAATCCTGGCACAGCAATGTACATTGACAAAATCTACGCCATTGGCATGGGTTACCTTACAACCGAGTTTGACTACAGCGAAACAATCGGGGCGTCGCACAAGATAAACACCTTGGGCGTCCAGGTTCTTGACTATGCGGGAAATGTTGTTGCAGAGGATTTCCACAATGGCGCCTCTGGCACCGACACCAAGGCTACATATAAAGTAATCGTACCCAAGGAAGGTATCTACACTGTTCGTAGCATAGTGGCTCGCACTAATGGTGACTACAACACTGCTGGTGATACAAATTTCTCCTTCGAGCCCATAAGAAGTATTACCGGTGAAGCAGCCACAACTGCTGTATGGACAAATGAAGGCAGCACCGATGTGGCATCAGGTGATATCCCCTCTGCAATAAAGGAATTGAAAAACGAATCAGGCACAGCCATCACTCAGGTAAAAATATATAAAAGCGAATGCTTCCACATCAAGGCCGGAAAACTAAGCGGTCTTTACAGTTGGAAGACCAATAGCGGAAACCAGCGTGTCAATATCGTTGGTATTGAAGCAGTGAATCTGAATAACGTGGTTGTAAGTGCCGACTATCACTGGGGATGGGCTGGTTCGCAGTTCTCTAACAATACCTACTCGCTGAACCTGCTTGAGGATGGCCTATATTACCTGCGCTACTATGCAGAAACCAACACAAACAAATTGAATAGCGATATAGACATCACCTATACGCTGACAGAAATTGAAAACCTCGGTTCCATCAGCGAAGGCGGAAGCATTGCAGACACATGGACTGCAGACAAGTGGAAGACCATTGCCGCAGCAGAAGTTCCCAATCGTGTGAACGAAGTTGGCTGCACCGATGAGAATGCACGTGTCATAGAGCAAACCATCACCCTCGAATCAGCCGGCAGGTTGAGCGTAGAGTTCCTTTTTGATAACGGCAGCGGTAACCATCGTCTTAACATGGTGGGTGTTGACCTTGTGGATGCTTCGGGCAATGTGGTTGTTGACGACTACCATGCAGGATACACAGGTTCTGACAAGGAGAACAACATCTACAAGTTCGATGTATTTGCTCCGGGCACCTATGTGATCCGTTATTTTGCCGACAATGCAGAGAGCATCAATTCTACCGGCAAGATAAACATTAGTCTCAACGTAGAGTACACCCTCCATCTCATTGCTGCAGAAACTACACCTATCACTGGCATGTGGCGCCGCCAGACCACTTTGAAGGCTGGCGAGACATGGAATATAAGCGCAGTAGTAGGCCTTATCGCTCCCGGTCAGGCACGCCGTTCGTTCCTGTGCTACTCAGAACGTGAGCGTGCAGTGCCCTGGCGTGCAGTGCCGGCATACATTTCATGGTACGAGATTAACATAGACAGAAACAATGCACCTACGGGACAAGAGCATACAAATGCGACGGAAGCAGACTGTCTTCCCATACTCGAAGCATGGAAGACACAACTTTATGACAAATATGGCGAAGCCCCTTGTGCTTTTGTATGGGACGACGGTTGGGATGCCTATGGCGAATGGAAGTTCCATTCCGGTTTCCCCGATGGTTTCAAGAACATGGACAACATTGGACGCCAAATGGGTGCCGGCCAGGGTGCATGGTTAGGTCCCGTTGGCGGATACGGAACTTCTGGAGGTTACCGCAGAGCCTACTGGGCCAACAAGGGTGGCATGCAGTTATCAAATCCTGCCTACTACGAGGTATTCGTGAATGCAGTAACCAACTTGCTTGAAACACAAGGATATGATTTCCGTTTCTTCAAGTTTGACGGCATTTCCCAGCAGTTCTCGTCCGTAGGCCCCGATCCTGGTGCTATTGGCGAAGAGAATGCCGAGGCTATCATCATGGCAGAGAAGATTCTGCGTAGCATCAAGGAGGATGTATTCCTAAACACCTCTGTGGGAACATGGGCTTCTCCCTTCTGGTTCCAGTTCACGGATGCTATATGGCGTCAAGAGAAGGACTATGGAGAAATAGGCAACAACAGCAACGACCGAGAGAACTGGATAACCTACCGCGATCGTCTGGTGTACCAGAACTATGTGCAGAACTCTCCGCTTTGCCCCATCAACACACTGATGACCCATGGTTTCATCTTTACCAACTTCAGTGAACCCGCAAGTACCAGCCGCGAATGGAAGGCCGTGGTTAATGAGCTGCGTTGCGCCTTTGCCTGCGGTTCAGGAATGGTGGAATTGTATAACGACTATGCACTGACAAACAGTCTGGTGAATCCTGCAACAGGCAAAGCTGGCGAACTGTGGGGTGAGATAGCCAAGTGTATGAAGTGGCAGCGTGATAATGCTGACGTGCTACCCGACATCCATTGGGTGGGCGGCAACCCATGGACAGGTTCTAAGGCAGAGGTTTATGGTTGGGCGGCATGGAACGCACAGAAGGCTGTGCTGACACTGCGCAACGGTGCCCCCGAGGCTCAGGAATACACTTTTACCCTGCGTGAGGTGCTGGACATTCCCGAGTATATAGAGACTACCATCACGCTCACCAAGGCCTTTGCCGACCAAGCAGACCTTGCTGGCCTCCCCACTGGAGCCATCGACATTGACACCAAGCTCACCGTTACACTCCCCGGCTCATCGGTATATGTATTTGATGGTGCAGACAACAATCCTCAGATAAGCATTTCTACCGTAGTATCAGAGCAAGGAATAGCCACATTCTATGCTAACGAGGCAGTAAATATACCCAATAACGTAGAAGCATACGTAGCAACAAAGAAGCCAGTTTTGACTGGCGAAGTCGAGGACGCAGAAGGTACCATCAGTCTGCAGAAGATAGAGAACGGCATCATTCCCGCAAAGACCGGTGTGGTACTGCTTGCCGAAGAGGGTACATACACCTTCACCGGCGCAGAGGACGATGGTATTCCCGTAGAAGGCAACATGCTGAAGGGATATGCGGGCGCTGCCCAGTACGAGAATGTAGCCATTCCCACCGATGGTTCAACCAACTATGTTCTTACAGTGAAAGACGGTAAGGTTGGTTTCTTCCGCAAGGAAACTGGTTTTAAGGTCTACAACCACAAGGCATATCTGAATGTCCCCAGTTCAGTGAAAGCACGCGCTCTTTATTTCAATTTCGATGATAATGTAACTGGCATCGTTGAAATGGAAAACGGAAATGAAAAAACGGAGAACTGCTATGATCTTTCCGGCCGTCGTGTACAGAGGACTCAGAAGGGCATCTACATTGTGAACGGTAAAAAGGTTGTGAAGTAGTGAGACTAAAAAAGTTAAGGTTCTGCAGTAACACAGAACCTTAACAAAGAGAGAAAAGAATTCAGAGTTACACCTTATTAATATATATATAGATTATGAACAAGAAGAAATATATAGTACCAGTTTGTGAAAGCATTATAATGGATACAACGTGCTTGATGGCAACTTCCAGTAATGTAGTAAATGTTTCCAATGAAACCACAGATGATGATGCCTATATGAGTAACATAGGTCGCAGTAGCAGTACCAGCATTTGGGACCAGGAATGGTAAATATATTCTATTTATCGCTTAGCTAAAGGACTTTAGGCAAATAGGGGGCACATGAGAGCCCCCTATTTGCTTTGGTATGCTTGTCAATCTTGATAAGTCAACGTTTCTGGAGATTATGATATGCAGTTAAAATGACAAAAGCACATATCGCTCCGAAACTATTGGCGTAAACGTCCAACCAATCGCCATGGCGGCTTGTGGTGAGGTAGGCTTGTCCTAATTCCATGAGGCCACCGAAGGCGGAGGCTATGATGGAGATAAGGAGGAATTGCCAGATGGCGGTTCCTTTACTTTTATGCCCTTGCCCTTGGATGCAGGAAAAAGAGGCTTTTTTCCTGAGGTACTCGTCTCTAAGTACACATTCTATACCCATTACCAGTGTAAGGAAACCATACATTACCCAATGTGCCCATTTGTCGGCAAACTGTATGTCTGTTTGTGGAAATTCCTGTGCTGGCATCAGGCTGAGTGTGGCAATGAGTATGAGTGCCAGCAAGCTGAATATGTGCCGTCTAATGTGTTTCATATATGATGTGTTGCTGTTGTTGGCTTTCAGGATGAAGGGGTTGATTCAAGAAGGTGTGTGTATAAATCCAGGTATCTTGAGGCAACGACCTCTGCCGAGTACTTGCCTACAACCTCTGCTCTGATTGCATCCTTGTTGATGGCCAGACCTTCTGTAAGTGCCCACGCGATGCCTTCTGCCAGACTTGCAGGAGAAAGGTACTCGGCAAGGTAGCCGTTTTCCTTGTGTCTTATGATGTCCGTCTGTCCGCTGTTGCCAAAAGAGAGGGGAAGGCATCCGCATGCCTGTGCCTCTATCAGAGTTTGGCCGAAGGTCTCGTAAAGGGAGGCTGAAATTAGGGCATCGGAGGCAGAGTACAGTATGGACAGCGTGGCATTGTCCTTTACCCAGCCAATGTCGGTGTGATCTATGGGAATATGTGGCTTTGCCTGCTTGAATATGCCAAAGGTGACAAGATGCAGGTCTTTTGCAACAGCATGGTTGTGCGCTTGCAGGTAACTGAGAGCATCAAGTATCATGGGGAAACCTTTTATGGGATCGTCCACTCTGGCTGCTCCGAAGATAATAATTTTTTTGTTTAAGGGTAGCCCAAGTTGCTTGCGGCATTCTGCCTTGTCCATCATTTGGAAGTCGGACAGGGACAGCGTGTTGGGTATGGTGTCTATGGGGCAATGCTTCAGCAGGGTGCTTTCTTTTGCCAGCTGCTCAAGCCAACGGCTAACAGTGATAAAGTGTACTGTCCTATTGGCAAGTAGTTTTTTTTTCTTTTGGAATACCCTATTGGCAAGGTCGTGCTCATAGGGGAATCTCAGGAACGGACAATTCTTGCATTCGGTCTTGTATCTGTCGCATGTGTATGCATGATGGCATATTGCAGTACATTCCCACATGTCGTGCATGGTCCATACAACAGGCTTTCCGGATTCGAGAATCTGTTGTATGTTCCTTAGGGAAATCATTCCCTGGTTCACCCAGTGAAGGTGTATTATGTCTGCTTCCTGAAATTCTTTGTACTTGGTGATGTCGTACCCGGTATTGGCAATGGACACCTTGAACAGATTGCGCTTGCTGAAGAGGTTGTTTGCCCAGATAACGATACGTTCCCAAGCAAACCTCCATATATCCAATGCGCCTTTCTTTATTTCTATCACATGATGGAGGTCTGTCTGCTTGTCGCGGACTAGCATTTTTGCATTTATGCCTATGCCGTTCAAGGCAGTCAGCAGACGGCGTGCTGCTATTGCACCTCCTCCAGAGCGTTCTGCGGTGGAGACGAAGAGTATGTTCATGTGTTAGTTGTATTCTTTTTTGCCCATCCACTTCTTCATCCTGTTCTTCATTGCAGTACTAATGGCTGAGAGGTTGCCATAACGTAGGTTCAAGAACAGTTCTTCAAAACTTCTTGCCACTTTTACCCATGGGCACATCCATCCCAGTATGCGGTATGCACGATGTCTGTAGGCTATGTGCTCTATGACGTATTTGGGGTGTAGCAATGGTGTACGTGTTGAAACATCGTTGCTGTAGGCATCGAGTTCGAAACGTTTCATGGTGAATATACGGCGGAAACCTCGTGGCAATGTGTTTAAGTTAGAACCATAGTGCGTGCTGTCGGCTGTGGCGCCAAGGTTGTTGATGAGATTTCGTTTTGGCGTAATACACAGTCCGTTGCTGAGCATGAGGTGTGACCAGAATATGCTCTCGTAGAAAGCCTTGTGCTGGTCTCTGTGCCTGCGGCTCATGCGTAGGAAATCGTCCCTGATGCCACGCTCCTTCATGTGTGCCTGCAGAAGTCGTATTGCTTGTTCGTCGTCCAGCCATGTGTAGTGCTCGTCCCATTGGTCCAGAACCCTTCGCCATGAAGCCCATCCCCAGATACACAGGTGTGCGCTGAAAAAGTAGTCTTCCTTGATGTCCTTGGTTTCCTCTTCCAGATTGAAACCTGTTATCATGGTTACACGTGGGTCGTTTTCATATTTGTCGAGCATCTCCTTGCAGAAATGGAAGAAACTGACAGACGGTATGCTGTCGTCCTCAAGGGCTATGCACTTGTCCGAAATAGAGAATGCCCATTTTTGTGCCAGATAGTTGGATGGGTCGCAACCGGAGTTCTTTTCCTGAAAGGCAGTGTGCACCTCGCACTCCCAATCAATGTCCGAGACAACCTTGCGACATGCCAGTATGCCAGGCATATCCTTCTCGTTTCGGGGCCCGTCCTGGTAAAGGAATAGTCGTGAAGGGCGCGCCTTCTTTACCTGCTCGAACACCTTACTAAGCTGGTTGGGACGGTTGAAGAACAGAATAAGTACGGAAACGTCTACTAAGGCTTCTTTCATGGTTTCTTCCTAGTTTAAGATGTGTGTATATAAGACAGCAAGGTCAAAGATAGTGAAATATTGTGTATTGTCAAAATAAAACCGTGACTTTGATATCTATCTTAGTTTCTCATGCAGGTAAATGGCAATTTAAATTTGTCATTTCGCTCACTTAATCGTAACTTTGTCCATAGCAAAGGCAATTTGATATGCAAGATACAAGGGTAATAGCTATACTTTTGGCTGGAGGAAGCGGAAGCCGTTTCGGTGCTGACCGTCCCAAACAATTTCTGGAGGTGGACGGGTGTACGGTACTTGAGCATAGCATCAAGGCATTTCATCGCTCGCCCCTAGTGGACGAGATGGTCATCATCACCCGTCAGGATTTTGTTGACGAAGTTAAACAGATAGCCTCTTCCTATCCCAAGGTGAAGCATGTCCGTCCTGGCGGCAAGGAGCGCTATTACAGCACTTTGTCGGCATTGGAGGTATGTACCAATGGTGAGGACCTCCTCCTTATCCATGATGCCGTTCGCCCTTTGGTCAGCGAGGCAATCATTTCCCGTTGTGTGGAGGCTCTTGCCGAGTATGATGCTGTGGGAGTGGCGGTGCCCAGTACCGATACCATTGTCCGTGTGGATGAGAACGAATGCTTAGTGGAAACCTTGCCCCGTGTGGTGCTTCGCAATATGCAGACGCCACAAGGGTTCCGCCAGAGAATTCTTCGTCAGGCATTCGACTTCGGCTTGCAAGATCCGTGCTTTGCACCCACAGACGATTGCGGTGTGGTGAGGAAATACTTGCCCAATGTGCCCATACGCATAGTGAAGGGAGAGGTTACGAACATTAAGATAACGTATCCCGAAGATTTAGAGATGTTGAGGGGAAGTGTCTGAAAATATAAAGCCAAGGGTGTGAGGAAGATTTTTTAGTTATGCTTTTCCTCTCTTATTCCTACCAATATTCTCAGATATATCTTACTTGGTATAATTGTCAGAAGTTGTATTTATTTCGTGTATAGGCGTTGAATGTTTTACAACTTCTGTGTACGAGTAGGCCATTAGTACCATGATGATGCCTGTTGATGACATCAGCAACGGATTGGTTCCGGCAATCAATAGATAGCAGAAATATGTGCAGAAGATGCCGAAGGTAAAATTATTGGTGCGGATATGTGGCCAAAGACGAAATAGGGGCAGTACATAAACATATAGCATTGGTAGGCAGAGCAAGCCATAGTTGCGTAAGAGTTCCATGTAAGTCCATTCTGTTTCGTCGGTCATGGCGCCAAATCCAGATGAATAGAACCATGTTCCGGGGCCTTGCCCCCAAAGCAGGTATCGTGGATTATCGGCAAACAGTTGAGCGTAGGATGTCAAGTGGGCAAATTTTATTGTATTAGATTTCTCTCCTTGTTCGCTGGCAAGCATTAATACTAACATGATAAATGCGATAGCAAATATTGTTAGGGCAGGATATAGAAAATATTTTAAACGCCGTGTTCTTGTAACACGGTTGAATAGTACCACTCCAAGCATGAAGAAAGGAAGTAGCATTGTACTTCGTGTTCCGCTCATGAAAAATGCAATGGTGAAGAGTGCGAACAATAGTATGTACCCCACTCTTTGCATTTTGCCTTGGCTATTGAAGGTGCGGTAATATATAACAAACAGACCAACGATTAAATCAATGAAGGATTTTAGATACATACCGAATATCTCAAAACCAAGAATGTGTCTTTTGGACATCATCACCATCTCTAGATGATCCTTGAAATACAAATACATGGCGTACTCTACTAGTTCAGATGAACAAGCAAAAGCATACAGGACAACTATGAATAGTGCTCCAGCACACGTGGGTATAATCATCAAGCGAACAACATCGAAATGCCTTATCCATAAAAGCAATACCAGTGGCACCAAGGATTTGTATCTTGCCTGTAGAATATCGTAGTCAACGACGCTTTGTTGCATTTCTGCAATGATGTAAGATAGGGTTATGGGGGCTATGAGTAGTAGTAAGTGGATGAAATACTCGCGATCTGGTTTGTAAGTGATTACGCAAAAACCGACCAGCAGTAGAAATGCCAAATCTTTAATGTGGAGCACACTATTTGTGGGGTCAAGAATTATGACCCAAATAAGCAAGGAGAACAGAAGGTTTCCTATACTTTGGCGCGAGAAAATGTTTTGTATGCTCTGTGTCATTTCCTGAGTCTGTCTATTCGCAAGAGATGTATGATGTGCATTCTCTCGTCATTGGTCAGTAGTAGGGCATATGTGATTGCGCTGAGTAGAATGGTTGAAGCAAAGCCTATGCTTAAGAATGTAATCCAACCATTACATTCTACCATGATTGTTCGCAATACTAGCATAGAGAGGCAGACAAACACAATGGTTGCTGATGTGGGAAGGATGGTTTTGAAAAGAAAATGTGTGGCATTTAGGTTGGCTTGTGAACGGGTAATCCATGTCCTAACGAAAAGGGCGATAATTTCTTCCGCAACGATGCATTGCATGATAGCCTCTATTTTCATGCCCAAACTATAGCAAAGAGCTCCTATTGGTAGGGCAAGAAGGTGCATGGTGCCTACGATGAGTTGCATTCGGCGTATATTTCCTGTACTCTCAATGCATATCTGTAAACCTGTGGTGAGTTGGTTTATCAAAACAATGACAATGAAGTATTGGCAGAAGGTTGTACAATCTATAGAGATCCCTTCGCCAAGCCAAATACGTATAACGAAGTCCATCATCACGAATAATGGGATGCCAAGATAGGCAACCATCAGACTGGTAATCTTGCAGGTCGTCTCGGAGAGTGTTAATACTCGTTGGTGGTCGCCAGCCCCCTGGCTTTTTACTATTTGAGGTCTTATAGCTCTGAGAATTGTGCCAGCAAAGAAGAGCAGCATGCCATTGACTTGTTGGGCTACACCATAATTGGCATTAGCCTGGATGTTAAAAAAACGGTTCAGAATGAAGCCTGTTCCATGATAGCGTGCTACACTGCATCCAGCGCCTATCAGGTTCCACATGGCAAAACCAGTCATGTTGCTCAACTGTCTCCAGTCGCCAATGCGATGTAAATTATAGTGCGATTCGGGGTAGTTGCGACGGCAGTATAGCACCTTCAGTATGCAGGTTGTGGACAGAGTTGCCATAGTGAGCAGCCCGAAGAGTATAAGACGGTCACCGCTATATGCAGAGATGAGTATGGCTGTTCCCAGTTTCAGCAACGAATCCAGAATGTTGATACCAGCAATGGCCCCCATGTTTTCGTTGGCGTTAATGTCGGCCTCGTATGGCACAGAAACGATATTTGCAAAGGTGCTGAATGTAATGAAATGCATCAGCCACGAGGCAGCATCCAGTCGTTCTGTAGGTGCCACGAGGAAATTATATATATAATATTGTCCTCCAACCTCGATGAGAAATACCACTATGATACCAATGATAAGGTGCAGAATACATGAACCATAGAATAATTCGCTTAGTTTTCCTTTGTTGTTCTCTCCGATTGCATAGGAAAGATAGCGCTGTGTAGCAGCTGACATAGCCACATTGAGAAAGGCAATTTGTGCTATGACGCTTCCTATTACATTGTATATGCCATAATCCACAATGCCGAGTGCCTTTAAAAGTAGGCGCACAGCTACAAGTTGCACAACTGTGGTTACAACCATGTTGGCATATAGGAACAGCGTGTTTCGAGCTACACGGGTACTGTTATTCATATATTGTGATACCCCTTCTTTGCTTTTCGGAATTAAGTTTATCTAGGTCTTCTGGCGTAATATCAGATGTACCTATGGAGCGTTTCCCCTCGTAGTATTGACAGAAGATGCTTTCCAGTTCTTCACGGGTCATGCGTTCTTGGGGTGGGTACAATATAGATTCGTGTTTAAGAATCTGCTCTATGTTGAAACGTGTGGCAATGATTTTGGCAGGATTACCTGATACTACAGCATAAGGTGGAATATATTTTGTGACAACGGAACATGCGCCTACGACAGCACCACGTCCAATTTCCGATTTATATAAAAGCCATGAGCCAGCTCCTATCCAACAGTCTTCTGCAATCGATATGGTGCGAGTATTATCGTTGATATGCAAATAACTTAGAAACTGCGGTAATCCTACAGTTGGTATATGATTGGCTGGAATTATGGTACATCCAGCACCAATTGCCGTGTATTTGCCAACATTGAGATAACCTCCGTCTACAATCATCCTTGTGGTTGATTGTAGACGTGTGTGATCACCTAAAGTAATTTGTGCCGGGTTGATGTATAGGGGACCATTCAATTCCACATCGTGTCCACATTGCTTGAACTTTGAAGGCAGAGTTGTGCGGAAGAATGACGAGAATATGTTGTAAATGAAGAATCGCAGATTGAGTAACATTGTTTGTGTTTGTGTTAATGGCAAATGATGTCAGTCTTCCTCCTTTGATAAAAGCAGACGGATATAGATGTGCATAAGTGAAGCGGAAAGAGCAAGGAAGAGCATGCCTGCCAGTATGAGAACCTTTCTCGGGCTACTATGTCGGTTGGGTACGCTGGCTTGTTTAATGACTGTAAATGCCGGAGTGCGTTCGCGCACCTTGGCTTCAGCCATTTGTTCCTGCTGTTTCATTTGCGTATATGACATCAAGGTGATTTGTACATCGTTTGCCAATCTGTCGCGTTCTGAGAGATATGCCTGTTTTGTGGCATTGCTATGGCTGTCACAGAATTGTGCGTATTGTTTCTCGGCATCGAGATATTTCTGGTGTGCGGTTTCTGCAATAGTCTTGTAGTACTCGTAATCTCCACGGACTTTGCTAGTGCGATACAGGATTATGAAATTTTGAAGGTTATTGGTAACCTCATCTGCCATGATTTTTGCTACAACTGGATCTTGGGCCCTAACGCTGATGTTGATGGTATTGTTGAGCTGAGAAATGGAACAACTTATATTGCTTCGGGCAAAACCAACAATGTCCTCTTCAGCTCGGCTTATGTTTGCCGGATCAATACGTGCAGAACTATTGATGTTAGACTCCTCATTTGAGGCAGTAATGAAACCGATGACTTTTCTGATACCTTTGCCTATCGCACTCCACCAAGGACTATCGGTATGTTTGCATAGATAGGTAAGATATGTCATGGTATCACCCTTCTGGGTATTGACCTCTGTGTATAGGAGATTTACTATGAAGTCGTTTGACTCTACTACACTGGGATACAAATCCGGGACAATAGCATCTGTGGAATTGGATAGGTTAAGACCAGCCATATTGGCTAAATTACCCAGCCCTCCACTCAGACCTTCTTGCTGTTGCTCAGGGGCGAGCATTTTTTCGGCGGTATACTCCTTTGGGATGCTTAGCGCAATGATTAGTCCAATTATTATTGCTATACCACAGTGTGTGGCAATGCGTCGTTTGTTTTTTTTGATGGCATCAAAAAATGTCCTTAGGCTGAATTCGTACATAATTAGTGTGTGAGGGGTATTGGTTCAAGATAGAATGTGCTGTAATTGGAATGAGTAGGTTCCTATCTGTAGCGAAGATTTCGTATAAGGTCTGTACTAAACAGGTTGGTGATGTGTTTTAGTGTTTGCGTTATGACAAGAAAGCAATAGAAGGTATATGCCTGTAGCCACGTTCCACCATGCTTACGGACCATGAATGTGTAGTCGTGCTTTTTCTTGAATATGCTCATGTTTGTTGCTCCACCTAACCTAAACATGGCCACACTTTTGGGGATGTATTGAAATGTTGCTCCATTATGGTATGCTCGCATAAGGAATTCCAAATCCATCGGGTATCGTATATCTTCGTCGTATAGACCGATACGGTTATATAGTTTCTTAGTGATGAAACGACCTTGATGTACAGCTCGTCGCAGGTATGGTGGGTTGGGGAAGTCTAGCGAGGGTTTTATTGTGAAGGATTTTTTGGTCTTCTCGTTCCATGCGATGTAGTCTCCACTCCAAATGTCACTTTTGCCATCCCATGTGTCGGCAACTAACTGTAGGGCTTCGGGGAGGAGCTCGTCGTCCGAATTGATTAGCACTATAAGGTCGCCTGTGGCTTTGCTTATGCCCTTGTTGAAAGCATTGCTTATTCCATTGTCTCTTTCGCTGATGATACAGTCTATCTTATGGGCATATGAGTTGACAATATTGAGTGTGTTGTCTGTTGAGAGACCATCAACTATGATATACTCTTTGTGTGGGTATGATTGTGAGATGATACTCTTAATAGTTTGCTCAATCGTCTTCTCGGAATTGTACGCTATGGTTATTATCGATATTTTGGGCGTCATGCTGAATATTCAGAATCTGTTTAGGATTACACTAAGCAAAAAGAGTGTGTATGTTGTGCTATTGGAGCAACGGAATTTTGGAGATGTAACCAACCGTAATCTGTCCGTAAAGGAATGTTTGGCATTGATGAAGAGGTCGATGGTTTCTTTGTTGGCCTGAGGCATCAAATGGTAGAATGCTTCCTTTACCTCAGCGTTTTGATGGTATCTTTCCTCTTCTTTATTGCTGATGCGTTTTAAGCGTGCTCTCCATTTTGCCTTGAAACCCTCTCCAAGTCCGACAACGTTATTTCCATGCTGCCTATTGATTGTATGTGGATTGTTATCCCACACCACCTTGGCTCCAATGGCATGTGCAATGGTATATATCCAAATGTCATGCATGCAAGGATATTGTTGCTCGTGCGTGATGATTACGTTTCGAAGTTTGTTGTTCATTACCATTGTGCATCCCATGGCAAAGCGATAAACAAGTGATTCCCCGAAAGTGTTCAGTGGCTTGAATTGTTCCGTGGGCAGTGGGGTGAGGTGCTCGTCTGCAGCTTGTGGTTGAGCTAAGTACAGAGCGTATGTGTCTTCTTTATACTTCTGCAGTTGTTCAATAGCGATTTTCAGTTTGTCTATTTCCCAATAATCATCTTGGTCAGCAAAAGCATAATAGTCACATTTCTCCGAGTCTTTTAGAAGTTTTAGGAAACTTCGGGCAGATTTGAGATTTTCCCCTTGGTACCATCTCAGTAATCCCTTTTTTGCATAATCGTTGAGTATGTCAAGCGTGTTGTCGGTTGAACCGTCATCTCTAACGAGAAGGTGTATGCGAACACCTTCTTGTTCTAATATACTATTAATCTGTTGACGCAGGTAACGTTCGCCATTATATGTTGACATTAGGACTGAAACCGTGTACATGGCTTTATTATTTAATAGCATTCAATAGGGCTACAATTACGCTAGCCAAAGCGGCAACACCGGAACCTATACCAATGATTTCTGTCGTGGATAGTTTCTTCTTTGCACTCTTCTGTGGTACTATTATTTCCATGCCGGGTTCTATGTCGCGTGCAGAATTGCTACTGAGCTTGACAACTGAGCCGTTGGCATTTATTCCATAGACTTTTCTTTTTGACGCATTGCTGCTATAACCACCAGCATGGTGGATATAGTAGCTGAGGTTCTTGCCATTCTCGTAGCTCATGCTGACGGGATACATAACCTCACCACTAATTTTGATAATGTTGCTCTTTTCGGGAACAGAGAGGATGTCTCCCTCGCGAAGCAAGATATCGTCATCAGAGCCTGGGTTGTCAATCGCTTTTTCCAGATTGATGGCAACGGGGAATGTGTTTGATGTGTTTGTTTTCAAGGACAGAAGTGAGTCTGCAATCTGCATATTCATATCCTTGCCTTCCTTTAGGCCATCTTCGTAGAGTTGGATTTGTGCTTTCAGATTAGCTTGGTCACGCTGTTCCATTTCTTCTTGAGTCATGAGGCGTGTCAGCTTGGCTCCACGTATGTATGCCATGTCCGTGAGGCCTCCGCATGCTTTTACCAAGTCGGACAATCGGTAGTTCTTGTTAGTGAGAGAGTATTGTCCTTCAAAGTTCACTTCACCTTGTGCAGTTACATTCTGCTGTTCCTCGTATGATGGGCTTTTGCGTACCACCACAATATCGTATGGCTCTAAAAAGAAGGTGGTGTCTTGTTGGATTGTATAGTTCTCGTCCAGAGAGAAACTGAAGTTTATTGAGCTATTTGTTCCAGCCAAGGGGGACCTGTTGTCACGTATACGACGGAATACGTCTATTCTTGCCAGAGAGCCAGCCTCTGTGAGACCACCGGTTTGCAAGATAATGTCCTGAATAGTGGTGTTATCGGCGTAGGGGTACTGCCCAGGGTATGTTACTTCTCCCTTTACGTCTATAATTCTCTCGCCTAGCATGTCTGATTTGCTGGGAATGAAGAGTACGTCATTGTTTTTTAAGGGAATATCGCTTGCTTTACCTGCAATAATCCCGTGTATGTCCACATTAATCATGCGCAGGGTTAAGTCTTCGTTTTCACGGTGCATGATGGCTCTGCCTTCGTATGCATCCTCGCTCAAGCCTTCTGCGGCTAAAAGAAGGTCACGTACGCTCTGTATCTTTCCACCGAGTTCGAAGAGACCCGGGTGCTTGGCGGCACCTCTTACTTCTACCTTGTTGCTGAAACGTGCCCTGATGCTATCCACTTCTATCATGTCCTCGTCGGCCATGGTAAAGCTTCCCATTTGAAATTCGTCGATGGTGTGTATGCTATACTCTTCTCCCGACTTGCGGGTCAGACGCACGTTCTTGGTGTATGCATTTCCAGTGAAGGAACCTGCATAATTAAGCAAATCTTTGACGGTTTCCGACTTCTTCATTTCATACCACATAGGGCGTTTCACGTTGCCCTTAATCTGTACGAGACAGTTGTATGCTCCCACTACGATTACGTCGTTGTCCTCTAGACGGATGTCGCCACGGCTGTTGCCATTCAGTATGTAGTCGTATACATCTATGCTGCTGATGTTCTTTCCGCCACGATACACTTTGATGTCGCGCAGGGTACCTATCTTACTGATGCCGCCTGCCATGTACAGGGCATTGAAGGCGGTTGAAAGGCTGCTTAGAGTGTATGTGCCAGGCACCTTGGCTTCACCCATGACCTGCACTTGAATACTACGGGTTTCGGACAATGACAAATCAATGCTGCAATCATTGTAGTGCTGGCTCAACGTGTTACGCAAAATACTCTTTGCACGTTCTACGTTTAGGCCAGCCAGTTTGATGGGGCCAACGCCTTCAATCACGATGTATCCGTCGGAGGAAACTTCTGCTTCAATGGTTTGCTGGCTGGCTCCCCAGATGTTGATAGTCACCATGTCTGCGGGACCTATGGTGTAGTTGGCTGGAGTGGCTATGTTGGTAGAGGGTTGGAAGGTAAGGTTTTTGGCATTGAAAATGTTTCTGCCGAATACCTGGCGCTGGTCCTCTTCTGTTATGCCTAGGATGTCGTCAGAGCTTTCGCCGACGAGTTCGTCATCGCTCTGCTCCAAGCCCAGTTCTTCAGCACGGCTTTGCGAAGCGTCCATGTCCAGTTCGTTATCGTCCTTTTTGCTCTTTTTATTTTTCTTTTTGTCTTTCTTGCCGGTGCTTTCGGCTTCCTCGCGGAGTTTCTCGGCCTTTTTGCGTACACGTTGCAACTGTGTGGTGGTTACGCCCTTTTTTAGCAGTTCTGCAGCCATCTTCTGCTGTGATGTGCCTTTCTGTGTTTCCGTAACCAAGTATTTCAGTACCTGATCGTCTGTCATTGATGATTGTGCCATCGTAGCCAATGAAATAAATAGGATGGTAACAAAGGCAAAGATTCTGTTTTTCATATCTTGTTTGTTCATTTTCTTCAGTTAGGCTTATGAGTGTTCACATGGAACTTTGCATAAAGAACGTATATCTTATGTGTATATTGTATGATTTAGTAAATATCACTGCAAAGATAGGAAAAAAGTACTAAACCCGACATTGTCATGATGTCTAGTCCATGTATGTATTGCTTAATGTTCTTATTTTATTTAAGAAATTTGCTATTTCTTTTACTTATTCATACCTTTGGCTTTTTACTGAGGGTATTCACGTTTGATAATTTTCTTTTGGTAGAAGAAGGATGATACGTATGGCTGGGCTTTGAACCATGTTGGCTGTATAGGATGTTGCACTATATACCTATAATATAAACCTTTCTGCCTGCACGGGATGATTCAGGAATATAGTGGCAGAATCATTGAATTGGTTGGTTTGTTCAGTTGTGAGCAGGCGTAGAGTACTGCCCTGTGTGATACGATTATGCATTTCTGGATGTTTTTGTAGATAATCGTGTAAGCTGGTTGCAACGTAATCTCCTTGGGATATTACCTCCACCCCAGAGGGCACATAAGTTTTAATCTTGTCTAAAAGTAATGGGTAGTGAGTACAGCCAAGAATAATGGAGTCGATAAGAGGATCTTGGGCAAACATTTCATCTATCCGATTTCTTACAAAATAGTCGGCACCAGGCATGTGTGCTTCGTTGTTTTCAACCAGAGGAACCCACATGGGGCAGGCAATGCCAGTGACCTTGATGTCTGGGTGTAGTTTGGCTATTTCCATTTCATAGGTGTGAGAGCGTATGGTTCCTGGTGTCGCAAAAATACCCACGTGGCGTGTTTGTGTTATATTTCCGATGCATTCAGCAGTCGGTCTAATAACACCAAGGACACGGCGTGATGCGTCAATTTTTGGCAGATCGTTCTGTTGGATGGTGCGTAATGCTTTGGCTGATGCTGTGTTGCAGGCTAAGATTACCAGTGGACAACCTTCTAAAAATAGTTGGCGAACGGCCTGTAGGGTGAATTCATAAACAACCTCAAAACTACGCGTACCATATGGGGTACGCGCATTGTCACCCAGATAGAGGTAGTCGTATTGGGGCATGAGTTGGCGGATTGTCCGTAAAATGGTCAATCCGCCATAACCGCTGTCAAAGATACCGATAGGAGACATTATTTTACGGTATCTTCTATGCCCAAAAGCTTTATTACGTCGGCAGTGATGTCCGTTGCCAGACCTGGCACAATGTATGGCACACTACCACCGTCCAAATCATAAACAATGCTTATCCCCCTATCCTGAGCTGCAATGGTGATGGCATCGTTCAGTTCTGCCTTGACGTCTGCCATCATGCTTTTCTCGGCTTCCTTAAGTAGAGCCTGAACTTTAATGCGGAAGGATGCGTTGGTCTCCAACATGTTCTGCAGTTCGTTCTGACGCTTTTCCAGAATGGTTTTTGGAAATTCTTTCTGCCCCTGCATGAACTCTTCGAACTTTCGCTGGAAGTCATTCTCGCTCTTTTTGGCTTCCGCCTCATATTGTTCTTTCAGGGCCTTCAGGTTTTTCTGCACGGCCAGATACTGAGGCATTCGTGTAAGTATCTTGGAGGTGCTTACCTGCCCGAATACAAATGCACGTGGCCTGGGTCTTGGCTTAGTTAGAGCCTGGGAGGCATTGGTCGAGTCTACCTGTACGGAATCCTGAACTTGTGCGTGAATAGCACCACAGCATGCCACGAGGCATGTAAGGCAGAGGAGTCTGAAAACTGTAGAGAGGTTGAATGCTTTCATTGCTATGTTTGTCTGAGGCATGCCTGCGTGTAATGGTTTACTCGCAGGCATACTTGATTCCTAATCTTTAGTTTGCAGGTGTAGCGGGTGCTGCAGTTGCAGTTGCGCTGATACCCAGCTCTTTTTTCAGCTGAGTGGTAATGTCTGTACTTAGTGCATTGTTGACGAAAGAAATAGCACCGGTACTAGTATCTATTACGTAAACATAGCCGCCAGCCTCACCAAGTTTCTTGACAGCAGCCATTACTTTTTCGCTAATCATAGCCATTTTTTCCTGAGTGGCTTTCTGCATGGCAGCCTGACTATCCTGAAGGCTCTGCTGATAGCGCTGGCCGAGGTCATTCAGTTCCTGTTCTCGACGTGCACGTACATTTTCCAACAGATTTGAAGCCTCCTTCTGATAGTCCTCCCACTTCTTCTGCATTTCGTCCTGCATAAGCTTGAGATCATCTGCAAATTGTTTTTCCATGCTCTGTAGCTCAGTTTGTGCAGTAGCGTATTCCTTCATGTTGGGAAGGATTTCTGCTAGGTTGAAATGTGCAAATTTTGTCTGTGCCATGATGGTCAGAGGTGCAGCCATCAGAATGGTCAAAAGAATCTTTTTCATCATTGTTTTATTATTAATGTTATTGTTACTGATAATGTTATTGTTTAATTATACCCCAGTTTATTCAGTACATCGTTGGAAATGTCTGCTTTGGGAGATGCGAAAATAATGCCAGCATCGGAAGCTCTATCCAATATGAGGCTATAACCTTTTAGATCAGCAATATCCTTAATGGCATTGTAGATTTCGTCCTGAATGGGAGCCATCAGACTTTCGCGTTTTTTAAAGAGTTCGCCCTCTGGACCGAAGTATTTCTTCTTCAGTTCACTGGCTTCTTTCTCTTTGGCAATTATAGCTTCTTCGCTCTTTACCTTCTGCTCGTCGGAGAGGAATACTGCCTCTGCCTGATATTTCTTGTACATAGTCTGTGCTTCTTCTTGTAGCACTTCTACTTCTGCCTGCCATTTCTTTGACACCTGATTCAGCTGTTCGCCAGCACGTTCATAGGCAGGAATATGGTTAAGAATATATTCCATATCAACAAGGGCAAACTTCTGCGCGCTTACTGGCAAAGCAAGCGTTGTCATGGCAATGATTGCAAATAATACTCTTTTCATCGTGTTTTTCTTTAAGATGTTAATGGAGGCGATGCCTCGTAATGTATTGCGATTTCTCTATGTATACGAACGTATGCTATTAGAATTCCTGACCAAGAACGAAGTGGAAGTGGCTTCCTCCGTATGTGCTTACACCATGTACTTTGTCGAAACCATATGCCCAGTCGATACCAAGAAGTCCGACCATGGGTAGGAAGATACGTGCACCTACACCAACAGATTTCTTCATGTCGAATGGGTTGAACTCACCGATGCTGCTCCAGCAATTACCGCCTTCGGCAAAGATTAGACCGAACACGTTGGTGCTGGCTCCCAGCATGAAGGGGTAGCGTAGCTCCAAAGAGAAACGTGTGTAAGCATAACCCATGTTGCCTGGAGGTGTGATAGAACCGTTATCGTAACCTCTCAGACCGATGGTCTCGGTAGAATAGAGCGATGAATAGCCAGAAGTTCCGTCACCACCCATATAGTAGTTCTCGAATGGCGAGGGTTTGTGTTTGTTGTATGAGCCTAATAAGCCAATTTCGGCACGTGTCATCAGCACAAAGCACTTGTTATGTCCGGATAACGCAGTGAATGTACGTGCCTTGAACTTCCACTTGTGGTATTCTATCCAGGAATATTTATCCTGCAGTTCCTTCATGTACGTACTGCTCGAGGGATTGTTGGCCAGATTGGCATAGTCTTTGCCGTCCCAAAGAGAGTAGGGAGGGGTGAATGCCACGGAAAGGTGTATTTCTGAGCCTCGACGTGGGAATATCTGGTTGTCTGTACTGTTACGTGACAGTGTGAAACGTAAAGCCAGGTTGTTACAATTACCATTGGTCATCAGCGAGAAGTAGTTCCAATCCTTCATCATATATCGTGTGTAGGATAGTTCTGCACTGAGTGTAAAATAGTCATCGGGCCAGCGCAGGCGCTTACCCCAACCGAGGGAAACTCCGAATATTTGCTGATACTTGTCGGGATCGTAGAAATTTTCGTAATTGCCGCCGTAGCCGTAGCCATAACCATATCCATATCCCCCACCATAAATGTTGTTGTAGTAGTTGTCGTAATAGGCAGAGTTATAATAGCGGTCGCTTACATCGGTCTGCTTGCTATAGAAGGCGCTAAACGAGAAGGTGTTCGGACGTTTGCCTCCGAACCATGGATTGACATATTGTATACTATACTGCTGATAGTATGAACCGTTGGTTTGACCACTGATACTGAAAGTCTCACCATTGCCCTGTGGCATTATGCCTCGTCGCATGCCTCCCTTTTTGAAAAGGTTGGCAAGGCAGAAGTTCGCAAACTTCAAACCAATTTTACCTATGACACCCGTTTGTCCATAACCAAGCGAGAATTCAATCTGGTCGTTGCTCTTGGGCTCCAGTCCCCATCCAAGGTCTACTGTGCCGTTGTTGGGGTCGGGCTGGATGTCATACTGGATGTTCTCGGGGTTGAAGTGTCCCATGCTTCCTATTTCGCGATAGGAACGCTCCAGGGCTTCTTTAGAGAAGAGGTCACCAGGCTTGTTGCGTAATTCTCGGCGTACCACGTTTTCATAAACACGGTCGTTGCCAGTAATCTTTACTCTGCTGATACGTGCCTGAGGGCCTTCAGCGATACGCATTTCCAAGTCGATACTATCGCCAACGATGTTTACCTCAACGGGGTCAAGTCTGTAGAATACATAACCGTTGTTGTAATACAGGTTGCCCACTGCATCTTCGTCGGAGGATAGGCGCTCTGACAACATTTTCTGGTTGTAGATATCGCCTTTCTTCATGTTGAGCACGGCAGAAAGGTAATCGCTGTTGTACACGGTATTTCCTACCCATTCGATGTTGCGAAGGTAGTATTTCCCACCTTCTTCCACGTAGATGTTGATGTCCACGTGCTTCTCATCAACATTCTTTACTGTGTCTGCTACGATAATGGCATCGCGGTAGCCAAGTTCTGCATAATAGTTCTGCAGGTTTTCTTTGGCTTCCTTGTACTTGGATTCAACGAACTTATGGCTACGGAACCAGTTGTGGAAGCCTTTCTTCTCGCGGATAGTTTTCAGTACACCCTTTGTATAGATTTTACCCTTCAGCTTTCTTTCGGGGATGACGGTGTTTCCATAGACGTTTATGTTCCGGATAAGTATCTTGCCGTTCTTTCGGATGTTCACATCCACAATCACCTTGTCTGGTGCCGAGGGGTCGTCGTGTTGCTGTATTTCAATTTCTGCATTCTTGAACCCCTTGTCCTCAAAATAACGCTGGCCCAATATTTTGGCGCGGTCAATCATGTTGGGGGTAAGCTGGTTGTCGACGATAAGCCCCAGCTTGTCCTTTAGGTCATCCCTTTCGCTCTTCTTTACGCCATTGTAGTTTATCTTGGAGATACGTGGGCGAGGGGCGAGGTTTATATGCAAGTATGCAGAATCATTGATGATTGAGTCCACTTTAATCGATACGTCAGAGAACAAGCCATTCTTCCAGTAACGCTTAATAGCTTGTGTGATCTCCTCGCCAGGAACGGATATAGTTTCCCCTACGCTGATACCGGAAAGACGTATCAGCATGGCTGGGTCGTAATTGGGAATTCCGTCAATAGCAATGTTCTTGACTACAACCTGCCGTGGTGTACGGCTATAGTCAATAGTTACCGCAGTGTCACGCCTTAGATATTGTGCATGTGAGGGTAGGGCACAAAGGCATGAAACATATATAAATATAATAAGGTGTAATAGTGTTTTACTCTTCATCTGAAACCTGTTCTCCTGTTTTACCATAGCGACGCTGACGTTGCTGATAATCGGCAATAGCCTCTCTGAGCGACTCCTCGTTAAAATCAGGCCAGAACTGGTCTGTAAAGTAGAACTCGGAATATGCACATTGCCAAAGCAGATAGTTGCTGATTCGCAACTCACCTCCGGTACGAATTAGAAGGTCCGGATCTGGCATGAAGTTGGTGGTAAGTTTGGAGTCTATTGTCGATTCGGTTATGTTTTCTATAGTGAGTGTGCCGTTCTTTGCCTCTTCTGCAATCATGCGCGCGGCTCTTGTTATTTCCCAACGGCTACTGTAACTCAGTGCCACCACCATGGTCATACCGGTGTTTGCGCTAGTACGATCAATGCATTCGCCAAGACGTTTCTGTACGCTTAGGGGCAGACGTTCCATTTCACCTATCATACGGAAACGGACGTTGTTCTTCATGAATATCTCTTCCTCAAGATTTGTTAGGACGAGATGCATCAAGGCCTCAATTTCCTCTATGGGTCTATTCCAGTTCTCGGTGCTGAAAGTATATAGAGTCAGGTATTTGATGCCAAGTCTGGTTGCCTCTTCGGTAATCTTTTTTACCGTGGCTACACCTTCCACGTGGCCTGCTGTACGTGGCAGTCCCTTGGCCTTGGCCCAACGGCCGTTTCCATCCATGATGATGGCAACGTGTGCCGGTATACGGCTATTGTCTAATTGTTGCATAGTCTTAGTTTTGGACTAATGTCGTATGTTAATGTGAACATGAAGAAAGAATATATATCCTTGTTCTTCAGTCCTGAACTTTCTATATAATGCGGGTCGCTCAGTTTGATGCCGTCCAGTTTGTCTATAGTGGTGAAACGGTGTGTCCATTCAAATATGAGGTTTAGTCGCGGCTTCACTTTGTATTTTACTCCTGCACCTATGGGGAAGTTGGCTCCGAAACTTGTTCCGTCTGCTGTAATTCCCATGCTTGCACCTATGCCCACTATAGCATAGGGCGTGATGCGTGATAGTTTTTTGTATCCGGGCCCCATGCCATACCCCCAGAAGTTTAGCTCGAACTGGGCGCCGATGTCTACCACATTTCCGCTGAACGCCAGGTCAACGTTTGGGTTTGTGGAGCCGGACGCTTCCGGCAGGTACTGTCCTTTGGAGTTTCCCCCGTATCGTCCGTAGGCAATGTTTGTTTTCAATGACATGCGCGGGTTGAAGTTGCGCCTCAATGTGAACGTCGCCATTGCGCTACTTCCTGAAAACGGAGTGCTGTTCACGTCGCCCAGATAATAGCAGAGTCCGGTGCCGCCTCCGACGTCCCAGCGGTACTCCAATATCTCCTGGGCCGTGGTTTCATGTATGCCACATACGAGCAGCAGTATCGTGAGCAGTTTCTTCAATCCTGTTTCCCTTTAGTAAATGTCGGGGCGTTCATAGCCCAAGCGGTTCAGACGTCCACGGTACACCTTGCCCCTTGCAATGAGCCAGATGAAGTTGTTCCTGTCTACTGTTGAGGCGATGTACCCCTCTGCTCCGTGTAGATCGGCAGGTGGAATTATAGTGTGCAGGCGCCACCATGTCAGGCCATTGTCCTGACTGACGTAGAAGCGTTCCAAGGCGTCTATTTCGCCATCCTTGCTTTTGCCGCCGGCGATCATCAGCATGTTGTCGTAGAACATTAGGTTCATTTGTGTGAACATGGGCAAGGGCATGGTGTTGTCCCAGTTCTTGCTATAGTGCATCCAACTTTCGGTGTCTTCCTCCTCAAAATCTGTCCAACACTTTGACCATACCACGGCACAAGTGTCAGACTCCACACTGCGGTTGCCTACGATTATCATTCTCGTCAGGCTCTCGTTTTGGGCATAGGTAATGGCTGCGATTTCTTCGTCTGGCAGGAGTGAGCTTTCCTCGTCCAAGGGGTCTATGGCCCAACCGTCAGCACCAATGTAGATGCTGTTTATTACGCTATTGTATTTTGCATAGAGCTTATCGTTGGATACTCCGACAAGACGTAACCCTTCGTGCTGGAAGAGCATAGTCCATGTCAGACCGTCGGCACTGGAGTAGAGAGCACCATCTGTGGAACTTACAAAGAGGTTCTGGGGACCTTTGGACAGAGAGCTAAGGTCGGCTGTTACGGGCAAGTCAGTTACCTGACGTGTCCAATCGCCAATGTTGCTAAGTGGGTGCGTCATCATCAGTATGGCATTGCCATCGTTCACAAATACTGACATCTCGTTGTTCCAGGGAAGGGCCTTCATGGGGTGTGCGCCGCTGATGATGTCGTGACTGTCCACTGCCACCCATCTGAGCGTGTCGCTTTCCATAGTGTGCACGTTTATCTTCAGCGTGTATTTGCGCTCCGACTTGTCTGTTGCCACGAGTTTGATGTGCAGAGGTTTGCGTATGTCTATGCTATCCGATGACTGGTAGGGTATCCAGGGATCGTCGTCCCAGGCGTCCGAAGCACGATAGTATGCAAGACCTGCGGTGTATGAAAGGTTCATCACCACACGGGACAGGTCAGTGTTGTAGGGTAACGAGTCCCTGTTCTCTATGAGCAGGGTCTTGTGGTCAATGGTAAATGTCCATTCCGTTGCGGTGTATGTGCTATAGTATGTGCTGTCCGTTACACCATCCGAAGCCTTTGTTGTGGTAAGACGGCGGAATGAGCTGAACGAAACATTGGAAATATAGCATGAATTGCTTTCTGCCGAAACGTCGTCTGAATTGGACAGGCACGACGTAAGCACTACAGCCATAAGTACAGCCGATAGGGTGGTCTGAAGCAGGGTTTTAAAAGCTTTTTTTGTTTTCGTGTACATTATAATGTGCAATTTGGGTGCAAAAGTACGGCAATTATTCCATATCTCTGCTATTTCTGTCCATTAAATGTGCCTTGAATTAAGTAAAATTAGCAATTTGTTGCCCTCAATATGGTATTCTTCACGTACTTCTGCATTGTGGAGCGTTGGTGCGGCAACTTTTTGCTTTTGGGTAAGGTGGCGTGTTTCGTTCGTCTTCCTGTGGCCAATTTCCACTCGTGCGTCGTCCCAGAGATTACTGTCGATGAAGCTTTGCAGGAGTTTGCTTCCGCCTTCTACGATTAGATGCTGCACACCACGCTTGTGCAGGTCGAAGAGTATTTCGGAAAGGATTTCGTTGTGGTAGACCACGGTTTCCTGTCCGTCGCTCAGTAATTTCTCTGAACCATCCAAACGGCCTCTGCGGTCTATAGTTACACGAAGTGGGGATGCTCCTTTCCACAACCTGGTGTTTAGCGAAGGGTTGTCCTGTATGGCTGTGTTTGTGCCTACCATTATTGCCTGGCATCTGGAGCGGAGACGGTGCACGAGCATCTCTGTGAATGGGGTGGAGATGCGGAGTCTTTGCCCGCTTTCCATGCTGCATCCCATGGTTCCATCTGACGTTTGTGCCCATTTCAGGGTTATTCTCGGACGTAACATGCTGTGGTAGGTGTGGAAGCATGGGTTTATGGCTCTACATTCCTCTTCCAGTACCCCCACGCACACCTCTATGCCGGCATTGCGCATTCGTCGTATCCCCTCGCCGTCCACTTTGGCATTTGGGTCCTGCATGCCTATAACCACTCGTCCTATGCCGTGTGCTATGATCATGTCGCAACATGGAGGTGTCTTGCCCCAATGGGAGCATGGCTCCAGGGTAACGTACATCGTGCATTCGGCAAAATATTCCAGGGCCTCTCTGGATACGTCGTAAGTACCATCGCATTGTATTGCGTGTCCTTTTGGAATACGTACACTCCTCACAGCATTTACTTCGGCATGCGGGCCGCCATACTTTCTGTGATAGCCTTCGCCTATTATGTGGCCATTGTGCACTATCACGGCTCCCACCATAGGGTTGGGGGCAGTGCCTGCCTCTCCGCATTTTGCCAATTGTATGGCTCTGTGCATATATCTTTCGTCCTCTGTCATAGTTTTTGGGCTTTCTTGTAGTAGTTCTCTCATTTAGTTGTGCTTGGAGACGACGTTCCGAATGTTTTTATACGCGGAAAAAACAAAATAGTTTTGCTTTTTCTCTTACTTAATCGTACCTTTGTGGCATGAATTGCCTTAAAGAACTCAAGCAACACTATGGCGCTACCGAAGGCTATGCTCTATATCGCATGGTGATGGAGGAATGCTTCGGCTTGACGCACACTGATATATTGCTTGGCAAAGATAGTCAAATTTCCGAAGAAAACCAAGCGAGGCTCCTTGAAATCATAGGTCGTCTGCTCAGAAATGAACCGGTGCAGTATGTTCTTGGCCATGCATGGTTCTGCGGACACAGATTTAGGGTGCGTTCTGGCGTGTTGATTCCACGCCCAGAAACCGAACTGCTGGTCCAGAAGGCCCTTGAGCTTGGCCGGGAGATGAAGGGGCTTGCCAATTCCGAGGTTCTGGATATCGGTACTGGTAGTGGATGTATAGCCATAAGCATGGCTTTGTCTGGTTGCCGTGTCACAGCAATGGATATTTCCGAAAGCGCTCTTGATGTTGCCAAGGAAAATGCCGTTGAGCTTAATGCAGAGGTAGTATTTATGCAGGAAAATATCTTACAGCCATCTCCGCTTGGGCAGCAGTGGGATATTATTGTGAGCAATCCTCCCTATATATGCCTGCACGAAGCCGAGGATATGGAACGCAATGTGCTTGACTATGAGCCCCACAATGCCCTTTTTGTGCCAGACACCGATCCGCTCATATTTTATCGTGCCATAGCCTCCTATGCCATGTCGCATCTGTCTGCAGGTGGCTGGCTATGCTTGGAGATAAACCAGACTTATGCTCGTGAAATGGAGTCTCTGCTTGCTTCATTCGGATTTAGGGATATAACAATTTTACAAGACCAATATGGCAAGGACCGCATCGCATACGCTCACTTATGAGCAGGCTCTGCAGCGAGCCGCATCGTTGTGTTCCGCTTCGGAGCATTGCATCTCAGATATAAGCGAGAAACTCTATCGTTGGGGGTTGTCCAAGCAGGATGCAGACAGGGTTATAGACACTCTTCTTGATGAGAAATATATTGACGAGCGTCGCTATGCAATAGCCTATGCCAACGACAAGATGCGCTTCTCTCATTGGGGCAGGGTGAAGATACGGGCAATGCTACGTATGCAACGTATTCCCGATGCCGATATAGGCGAGGCATTGGACTGTATCGACGAGCGGCAATATATGGATGTTCTGGAAAGTGTAATTTCTGCCAAGCGTAGAAGTCTGGGAAACGATGCAAGCTATGCCTCACGCATCAAAATAATCAGATTTGCCTTGCAACGTGGCTTCGAAATGCACGAAATAGTGAAATTTGTGTCGGATAATGAGGATTAACTCCGCAAAAATCCTTATCTTTGCAAGGAAACAAAGTTAAACCACTAAAATATCCAAGAAATGAAAACGCTCGAAGCTATTTTTGCAGACAAGCTGCTTAAGGTAAAGGCTATCAAACTCCAACCCACCAACCCCTTCACATGGGCCAGTGGCTGGAAGTCTCCCTTCTATTGCGACAACCGCAAGACTCTTTCTTATCCTGATCTCCGCTCATTCGTAAAGATACAGACCGCTCGCCTCATTCTGGAGCGTTTCCCCGAGGCTGAGGCTGTTGCTGGTGTGGCAACAGGTGCTATTCCTCAGGGCGCAATGGTGGCAGACACATTGAATATGCCTTTCGTGTACGTACGTTCAAAACCCAAAGACCATGGTCTGGAGAACCTCATAGAGGGCGAGCTGAAGCCGGGTACCAAGGTTGTCGTTGTCGAGGACCTCATCAGTACTGGCGGCAGCTCTTTGAAGGCAGTTGAGGCTATCCGCAACTACGGATGCGAGGTTGTGGGCATGGTGGCATCATACACCTATGGTTTTGATGTTGCAGAAAAGGCGTTCAAAGATGCAAACGTGGAACTTGTTACTCTTACCAACTACGAAGCCGTTGTTGCTCAGGCACTTGCTACAGGCTATATCAAGGAGGAGGAAGTCGAGTTGCTTAACCAGTGGCGCAAGGCACCCTCCGAGTGGCAGGGTTAATGTTATAATGTAATCAAACCTTTGATATGAACAAATACGAAAGCACGGTCAAGACGGTATATGCTCCCGTGGAGCGTGTCTATGCCCGTCTCTCTGACCTCACATCATTGCAGGCCCTGAAGGAAAGGGTAGATGACCCTCGCTTCGAGGAAATCATCAACAGTCAGGTACCTGCCGACAAGCGCCCCACTCCCGAGCAGTTCGAGAAGTTGCGCACCAACATCCGTAAGATGGAACTCACTCAGGACACGATGTCCGGTCACATTGGTCCTTTGGGCGACATTACCGTTAGGATAGTGGAACGTGCCGAACCCAAGCTCGTGAAAATGGAGTTGGAAGGTGCTCCCATTGGCGTGACAATGTGGATACAGATGCTTCCTTCCGACGAGAACACCAGTCGCCTGAAGGTAACTTTGGGTGCTGAGCTCAACTTCTTCATCCGCAAGATGATTGAGTCAAAGTTGGAAAAGGCTCCCGAAGGCTTGGCGCAGTTCCTTTCACAGATACCTTATTAACACACGGAGAATCTGCACGGATGCCATGGGCTTTTCGCATGGTCTCCGTGCAGATTGTATATAATAATGAAACATTGCAATGGCAAAACTTTGGGATAAAGGCTTTGAGATAAACGCCGAGATAGAGCGTTATACCGTGGGTCGCGATCGCGAGTTGGACCTGTATCTTGCTCAGGACGATGTGCTTGGCTCCATGGCGCATATCACCATGCTTGAAAGCATAGGTCTGTTGGAAAAGGAAGAGCTGACGGCGCTCCTCGCTCAGTTGAAGGAGATTTATGCCCAGGCTCTTCAGGGAGAATTCGAGATAGAGGATGGTATAGAGGACGTGCATTCTCAGGTAGAGCTCATGCTCACACGCTCATTGGGCGAGATGGGCAAGAAGATACATTCTGGCCGTTCGCGCAACGATCAGGTGCTTGTTGACTTGCGTCTCTTTACCCGTCGTCAGCTGCGACTGGTCGTAGAGGATGTCTGCTCCCTGTTCAGGGAACTTCAGACACAGAGCGAGCGCTACAAGAACGTGCTCATGCCAGGGTACACCCACCTTCAGGTGGCCATGCCTTCAAGCTTCGGCCTGTGGTTCGGTGCCTATGCAGAGTCTCTGGTAGACGATATGATGATGCTTCAGGCCGCATATCGCCAGACAAACCGCAACCCTCTCGGCTCCGCGGCAGGTTATGGTAGCAGCTTCCCCCTGAACCGTACTATGACCACACGTCTCTTAGGGTTCGACTCCATGGACTATAATGTGGTTTATGCCCAGATGGGACGTGGCAAGACCGAGCGTAATGTAGCTTTTGCTATGGCTTCTGTGGCAAGTACCATCAGCAAGATGGCCTTCGATGCATGCCTGTTCAATTCCCAGAACTTCTCTTTTGTGCGTCTGCCCAAGGAGTGTACCACAGGCAGTAGTATCATGCCTCACAAGAAGAACCCCGATGTGTTCGAACTGACACGCGCCAAGTGCAACAAGCTTCAGGCTCTGCCTCAGCAGATTATGATGATAATGAATAATCTGCCCTCCGGCTACTTCCGCGACCTGCAGATTATCAAGGAAGTCTTCCTTCCTGCCTTCCAGGAGTTGCGCGACTGTCTGCAGATGTCGGCCTACATTATTCGTAAGATGGAGGTAAACGAGGAAATACTCTCCGACCCACGTTACGACCTTATGTTCTCTGTAGAAGAGGTGAACCGCCTCGCCACCGAAGGCATGCCCTTCCGCGATGCCTATAGGAAGGTAGGCCTGGACATCGAAGCCGGCAACTTCACCCCAAATAAGGATATCCGCCATACCCACGAGGGTAGCATAGGCAACCTGTGCAATGATGAGATTTTCCAACTGATGGATTCTCTCGTCGGCGAGTTTCATTTCGAACGTATAGACAAGGCTGTTGGGGCCTTATTGGCATGAAGTACCCAAAAAGTGTCGTTTCATTTGTTATAATGCTGGTTGCCCTCATGGCAACTGGCATTCTTACTTCTTGCGAGAAGGCAGAAAACAAGTACAGCGGTTATAGGGCTTATTTCAAGTACGCTCCTGTCAGTGCCAAGCCTAATCTGTTCCGTGCCTGCACCTCACTGGGGGAGTTCTGTTCCATAACCTATCCCCCTGGTGTTAGCTTTGTGATAAAGAGTCCCAGCACACCTTCGGTGGTTGACTATATCCAGCGCACTGCCCTGCAGGGTTATCAGGGTTTTGTTCTTGGAGTGGGTGGAGGCTTTATCGTTGGCATGCCCGCAATTCCCGAGATGCTGGAACAGGAAAGTCATGTTACTTGCTACGACCTCTGTTGTCCTAACTGCTATCAGAATTACCATATTCTTAAACAGTTAGAGTTGCATGTCGGAGGCTTGGCCACTTGTTCCTCATGTCATCGCAACTACGACCTCAACAATCAGGGTATGGTTTCCAAAGGCGATGCAGGACGTTCCCTTTTCCGTTATTACGTACATTATTATGCTCCCACGCAGAGTTTGACAATCAATAATAATTAGGCTAAAAGTGTAGTTTTCTCACTTTTTCCTTGGCTGTATCATTTTTTTGTCATACCTTTGCACCTGCTAATGGACAGATGATTAGCAATTCAGGTTGACTCGCTAGCTCAGTAGGTAGAGCACTTCACTTTTAATGAAGGGGTCTCGGGTTCGAACCCCGAGCGGGTTACAGAAGAGGATGTGTTGAAATGCACATCCTTTTTTTATATGTTTTTTTCAAGGTCAGTGTTGCTTTTGCGATTTGGGACAATAAAGCCCAGGCTTGGGTAAGCCGGGGCTTTGGTGCAACAGACGAGAGCAGGTAAATTGCGCACACCCTCGTATTGTATATGTATATACTTGGTAATTACTTGTCCGACAGGTATTTGCGTGCATCCATGGCAGCATGGCAACCGCTGCCAGCAGCGGAGATGGCCTGACGGTAGATGGGGTCGGCAACGTCACCACATGCAAATACACCCGGGATGTTGGTTTCGGTTGTAGGATGTTTGACGATGATATAGCCCTCGGCATCGCATTCAAGTGCGGGTCGGAAGACATCGCTGTTGGGGTGATGACCTATGGCAAGGAACAGTCCGTCGATGGGCAGGTCCTCGCCAGTGGACAGGTGTGCGCCTTCCACGCCGTCGGCACCATAAAGGCCGCGTACCTGGGTATTCCATAGGATTTCTATGTTCTCCGTCTCCATTACCTTCTTCTGCATGGCTTCAGAGGCGCGCAGCACATCGCGGCGTACTATCATGTAGACTTTCTTGCACAGGCCAGCCAGATACTGGGCCTCCTCGCAGGCTGTGTCGCCACCGCCAACTACGGCTACTGTCTTCTTGCGGTAGAAGAAACCGTCGCATGTTGCACAGGCGCTCACTCCCATGCCCTGATACTTCTTTTCGTCCTCAAGGCCAAGGTATTTTGCCGATGCTCCTGTAGAGATGATTACGGTGTCTGCCTCAATGGTAGTGCCGTCGTCTATGCTAAGGATGTGTGGACGGCTGCCGTCCATGGAAAAGTCCACAGAGGTGATGGTACCCATACGTATATCTGTACCAAGGCGCTCTGCCTGTGCGCGAAGGTCTTCCATCAGTTCATTTCCAGTGGTACCCTGGGGATAACCGGGGAAGTTGTCTATCTCTGTGGTCTGTGTCAACTGGCCTCCGGGCTGGTTGCCTTCATAGAGAACAGGTTCCAGGCCGCTGCGGCTGGCATAGATGGCTGCAGTGTAGCCTGCAGGGCCACTGCCGATAATAACTGTTTTCATATTGTTTTGTTTTTGTTGTCTTTTGTTTTCTTGAGGACTATGGCGTCCCTGTATTTATAGTTTTCCGCGGTATTTATCCTCGTCCTTGTCTTCCAGCATGGAGAGGTAGCTGTTGTAGCGGCTTTGGGCTATGCGTTGTTCCTTAAGGGCGTTCAGCACCGCACAGCCAGGTTCGTGCGTGTGGGTGCAGTTGCCAAAGCGGCACTCTTTGCTTGTCTGGAAGATTTCCCTGAAATAGTGACCCACTTCTTCCCGTTCCATATCGAACGTGCCAAATCCCTTTATGCCAGGGGTGTCTATGATGTATCCAGGTTCCTCCCCACTTGGGACAGGCAGGTCAAACATCTCAGAGAAGGTTGTCGTGTGCATGCCGGTGTCGTGTGAATCGGATATCTCTGCCGTCTTCACGTCCAGACCCGGAATAAGGGCGTTCAGCAATGTGCTTTTGCCCACACCGCTATTGCCGGAGAACAAAGTGGTCTTGCCGTTCAGTACTTTTCGCAGAGAGTCGACACTGCATAGCCCTTTGTCGTCGTTCAGGGCCGAAACCCCATAGCAGGGATAGCCAATCCCCTCGTACAGTCGGAAGAAAAGTTCAAGGAGATGGTGGTCCTCTTCGTCAAGCAGGTCCACCTTGTTGAATACAATGATTACCGGGACTCGGTATGCCTCGGCGCTAGCCAGAAAACGGTCTATGAATGTTGTGCTTGTCTCCGGGTGTCGCAAGGTTACGACCAATGCCGCCTGGTCTACGTTAGCCGCTATTATGTGGCTCTGCTTGGATAGGTTGGAAGCCTTTCGTATAATGTAGTTGCGACGGTCCAGGATTTCCGTTATCATGCCCACTTGCCCGGCATTGGCTTCGGTATGGACAATGCGCACTTTGTCGCCCACTGCAACCGGGTTGGTACTTCTTATTCCCTTCAGGCGGAAGTTGCCTTTCACTTTACACTGGAAAAGCTGGCCGTCGTCCAAGCGGACAACGTACCAGCTTCCTGTATTCTTTACGACAATGCCCTGCATTAGACTGTCATGATTTCTTTTTCCTTGTTAGCCAAAAGCTCCTCTACCTTCTTGATGTACTTGTCGTGCATCTTCTGCAGGTCGGCTTCCGCATCCTTCTCCAGGTCCTCAGACAGTCCGTCCTTGATGCCCTTCTTCAGCTTGTCGTTGGTGTCACGGCGTGCATTGCGGATACTTACCTTTGCCTGCTCGCACTCCTTGCCGCACTGTTTGGCAAGCTGTTTGCGTCGTTCCTCAGTCAGTGGCGGGATTGTCAGGCGGATGATTTCACCGTTGTTGTCAGGTGTGATGCCCACATCACTGTCCATGATGGCTTTTTCTATGGCACGGAACATGCTCTTGTCCCAGGGCTTGATGGCGATGGTGCGTGCATCGGGGGTGTTGATGCTTGCCACGTTGTTCAGGGGGACCATGCTGCCGTA
>JAZRIA010000077.1:0-13231 GCA_045645045.1 Bacteroidaceae bacterium
TCTCTTGTCTTCCTAAGACCGCTTGGCCTCCGACTTTGGCTGCTATCATGGACCCCTTCGGCAACGCCACCCACACAGCCCTGTCATTCCCCTTGCTGGGCGAGGACGTTCTCATCACTGGTGCAGGTCTGATTGGTACCATGGCTACTGCCATTGCCAAGTTTGCCGGTGCCAAGAACATCGTGGTTACTGACCTGAGCGACTACCGTCTGGATATTGCCAAGAAGATGGGTGCTACCTGCACTGTCAATGCCTCTAAGGGCGAGACCGTAGCACAGGCTATGGAGAAGCTCGGCATCCGTGGTTTTGACGTTGGTCTGGAGATGTCTGGTTCTCCCATTGCTTTCCGCGACATGGTTGCCAACATGTACAATGGTTCCAAGATTGCCCAGCTGGGCATCCTGCCTCCCTCAACTACCGTTGACTGGAGTGAGATTATCTTCAAGGCTCTTACCATCAAGGGTATTTACGGTCGCGAGATGTGGGAAACATGGTACAAGATGGAGCAAATGCTCATCTCCGGTTTGGATTTGAGTCCCGTAATCACACACCGCTTCCCCGTTGCTGACTTCCAGAAGGGCTTTGATATCATGGAGTCTGGCCAGTGTGGCAAGGTTGTCCTTGAATGGGATTAATATACCGCAAAAGAACTATACCAACATCACATAAAAGCAAGCCGGGCCTGCTCATGAGCAGGTCCGGCTTGCTTTGTCATCTATAAAGGTTACTTTACTGCCAGAACCTCTATCTCTACCAATGCACCCTTAGGCAAGTCCTTCACTGCTACTGCAGAACGTGCGGGGAAAGGCTGTGAGAAGAACTGGGAGTACACCTCGTTCATGGCAACGAAATTGGCCATATCGCTAAGGAATACGGTGGTCTTCACCACGTGAGACAGGTCGGTACCTGCTGCTGCCAACACCTGAGAGGCATTGGTGAGCACCTGGCGTGTCTGCTCCTGTATGCCACCTTCAACAAAGTTGCCGGTAGCAGGGTCAATGGGTATCTGACCGCTGCAGAATACCATACCATTTGCCTCTATCGCCTGACTGTAAGGACCGATGGCCGCAGGCGCCTTGTCTGTGCTGATTACTTTCATAGGTTAAATCCTTTAATTATATAATGTGTTATTCTTGTCGGAGTTATTCGGAATAATAGGAATACTCTGAGTCATCGGGATTAGGCCATGCCCATACTGTTAGGTGAGAAGCAGTTTTCCGTTCCCTTAATACACCTGGCACTGTGTGCTGAAACCGGCTTCCTGCAGGGCAGTACGGATGGTTTCAACATGCTCGTGATTGCGGGTTTCCACCTGGAGCTGCAGGATGCAGTCGGTAACACGATTGGAGTCATCACTACGTTCGTGGTTCACCTTCACCACATTGCCTCCAAGGGAAGATATTATCTGGCTGACACCAACGAGCTGACCGGGCTTGTCCTCGAGAGTGATGGTGAGTTTGCAGATGCGACCGCTCTTTACCAGACCTCGGTGGATGACACGGTTCAGGATGGTAACGTCCACATTACCGCCACTGAGTATGCAGATGGTCTTCTTGCCGGCAATGGGCACCTTGTTGAACATGGCAGCAGCCACCGCCACAGCTCCTGCACCTTCCACCACCATCTTCTGCTGCTCGATGACAGCAAGGATGGCGGCACATATCTCGTCCTCCGTCACGGTGACAATGCCGTCCAGATGCTTGTGGCACAGGTCGTAGGTAAGTTCGCCTGGCTGTTTCACAGCAATGCCATCGGCAACGGTACTCACGTTGGTCAGACGCATAATATGACCATCGGTGACGCTATGGTACATACTAGGCGCTCCAGCAGCCTGCACTCCCCAGACCTCTACCGAGGGATTGAGACTCTTTATGGCATAAGCCACACCGCTGGCAAGACCGCCACCGCCAATGGGGACGATAACACTCTGCACATCGGGCAACTGCTCCAGAAGTTCCAGACCTATAGTGCCCTGGCCTGCTATCACCTTTTCGTCATCGAAGGGATGCACGAAGGTGTAGCCATGCTCGTCGCGCAGTTTCAGTGCATGCTGGTATGCATCGTCGTACACACCGGGCACCAGACATATTTCCGCACCATAGCGGCGAGTAGCCTCCACCTTGCTGATGGGAGCGCCTTCGGGCAGGCAGATGAGGGACTTCACTCCAGCATGCGTAGCACCAAGTGCAACGCCCTGGGCATGGTTGCCTGCCGAGCAGGCTATAACGCCTCGTGCCTTCTCCTCGGCAGAAAGCTGGGAAATCTTGTAGCATGCGCCACGCACCTTGAAGGAACCCGTAACCTGCAGGTTCTCGGGCTTCAGGTAGATGTCGGCATCCGGATTCAGGCGTGGCGCCTGAACCAGATCCGTACGGCGGATAATACCGTTAAGCACATATCGTGCCTTGTATAGTTCGTCTAAGTTCATCGAATAAATATCGGACCCTCGGAGGGTCTGTCTATTAAATGCTTGCCAGCAGGGCCTTGAGGAACACCCAGAACTTCTCCACGCTGGGGATGTTGCAACGCTCGTCGGGGGTGTGGGGAGAGCGCATTGTAGGACCGAAACTCACGAGGTCCATATTGGGATACAAGGCACCGATGATGCTGCACTCGAGACCAGCGTGGCATACCTCCACCTTGGCATCCTCATTGAAGCACTGTTTGTATACGTCCACCATCTTTGCCACGATGGGAGAGTCAAAGTTGGGCTGCCAACTGCCATACTGACCACCGAACTCTACCTTCATGCCCACCATGCCGAAGGTGCATACCATCATCTCCTGCAGGAACTCCAGCTGGGTGTCGCAACTGCTTCGTGCCAGGATGAGAATCTCGGCATTGCCCTCGCCAATGTTGATGATTGCAAGGTTGCTGCTGGTCTCCACCACTGTGGGGATGCTGGGGATGAAGCGAAGGACACCATTGTGGCATGCCATGATGGCGCTGACCAGATTGTCCTGAATCTCCTCGGGAACCTGCTTTGCGGGCAGTTCAACCTGTTCCATGCTTACCTCTATGCTGTGCTCCACGCCACGATACTCGTCCACAAACTGCTTCTGGCAGAAGTCGCAGAGCTCCTTCAAGTCGTCCACGTTCTCCTTGGGCAAGGTGAGCACTGCCTCGGCAGTACGGGGGATGGCATTGCGCATGTTGCCGCCGTGCCATGAAGCCAGACGAGCCTCATCGTCCAGAATGGCCTGACGCACGATACGAGCCAGCAGTTTGTTGGCATTGCCACGGCCTTCGTTGATTTCCAAACCGGAATGGCCTCCACGCAAACCTGCCACGCTAACCTTAACGGCTACGTCCTCGGCATCGGTGTCTACCTCCTGATATTTCATTGTGGCAGTAATGTTCACGCCACCGGCGCTGCCGATGACGAACTCGCCCATGTTCTCATTGTCGATGTTCAGCAGGATGTCGCCCTTCAGGGTGTCGGCGCTCAAGTGGTTAACACCGTACATGCAGGTCTCCTCATCGGCAGTGATAAGTGCTTCCAGAGGTCCGTGCTCTATGTCCTTTGACTCAAAAACAGCCATGATGGCAGCAACACCGATACCGTCGTCGGCACCCAGTGTGGTACCCTTTGCCTTGAGCCACTCACCATCTACCCATGTCTGGATGGGGTCGGTCTCGAAGTTATGTGTGCTCTCGTCGGTCTTCTGTGGCACCATGTCCATGTGGGCCTGCATCACAGCAGTGCGGCAATTCTCCTTGCCGGGAGTGGCAGGCTTGCGCATAACAATGTTCTCGGCATTGTCCTTGAATGCCTCTATACCACGCTCGGCAGCCCACTGCAGCAGGAATTCCTGTACCTTCTGCAAATGTCCGCTTGGACGGGGCACTTGTGTAAGCAGATGGAAGTTCTGCCAAATCTCTCTTGGGTTAAGGTCGTTGATAGTCATAATATATGTTTTTTAGGTTTTGTTTTTGTAGGGAAGAGAAGAGGACGGTAGAGGATGGAAGAGGACTTGATAGGACAGTTTTCCTTTTTCCGTCTCTATATACTCTCTCCCATAGAGGGGAGGGTTGGAGAGGGGTCTTTTTTCCTCATTCTCGTCATCGCCAGGGCAGCCAGGGCATAAAGTCCGAGCACCACCGTGAGCATGGTTTGCAGGGTGTGCACTATGAGGGCGAACACGGCGGCATCGTTGTCCTGCACGCCATAGAGCACCAGCACGGTCTTCACCACGAAGTGCCAGGGGCCTGCGCCGTTTGGTGTGGGAACCAGCACGGCAAAGCATCCTACCACAAAGGCCACGAGAGCCGCCACAGGACCGAGACCGGCAGTGTACTCAAAGCAATAGAAGGCTATATAGAAGTGCAGGTAGTAGCTAAGCCAGATGCCCACGCTATACAGGAGGAAGAGCCACGGGTTCTTGAGTCGTGCCACGCTCATCATGCCCTCCATCAGCTTGGACAGTTTCTCCTTGGTACGGGAGAAGAGTTTCAGTTTCTTCATCAGGAGCCACACAAGTCCCAGGGCCGACAGTACACAGATGCCTGTAACCCAGTAGCCTGTGGAGGTGAGGCTGCCGAGGAAACCTCCGAGATTGAGTCCCGTCTTGTCGAAGAAGTCCAGAAAGACAGGTATCTGCGTGAGCATAGTTACCAGGGAAAAGAGGAACACCATGCCCATATCTACCACGCGCTCGCTCACTACGGAGCCAACGAGGCGCGTGAAACTGATATTCTCATACTTGGAGAGCACGCCGCACCTGAGCACTTCGCCCACACGGGGGATGGCCAGTGACGAGGCATAGCTGAGGAAGATGCTGTTGCAGCAGGTGGACAGTCGTGCATTCTCGCCCATGGGTTTCAGCACCACCCTCCAGCGCAAGGCGCGGAACAGCTGTGCCGACACACCGAAGGGCATGCTCAGGAGCATCCACCACCAGTTCATGCCCCCCTCCAGAGCTGCCCACACGGCGCCCCAATCCACGCCCCGGTACATCCAGTGCAAAATAACAGCGGCCAGAACCAGCGGGAAAGCTATTCTTAGTATGTATTTTAGGGCTTGCTTCACGAAATAAAAAGGCGATTTCTTTGGTACATTACTTAAATCTCCGTATCTTCGTATGCAAAAATACAAAAATTTCCCGTATATGTCCCTCGTTAAGCCGAAAAAGTTTCTCGGGCAACACTTTTTGACAGACCTGAGCATAGCACGCCGCATAGCGGACACAGTGGACGCATGTCCCGACCTTCCAGTGCTGGAGGTTGGTCCCGGCATGGGCGTGATGACACAATACCTGATGCAGAAGCCACGACCGCTGAAGGTGGTGGAACTGGACTCAGAGAGCGTGGATTACCTTAGGCGTACCTATCCCGACTTTGAGGACAACATCATTGCCGACGACTTCCTGAAGATGCACCTGGACCGCACCTTTCAGGGCGGACAGTTCGTACTCACCGGCAACTATCCCTACAACATCTCCTCGCAGATATTCTTCAAGATGCTCGACTACAAGGACTACATCCCTTGCTGCACGGGCATGATACAGAAGGAGGTGGCAGAGCGTCTGGCTGCCAAACCCGGAACAAAGGCCTTCGGTATCATCACGGTGCTCATACAACTGTGGTACGATGTGGATTACCTCTTCACCGTGCCACCAGGTGTGTTCAACCCTCCACCAAAGGTACATTCTGCCGTAATACGCATGACACGCAACGGTGTCACCGACCCCGGCTGCGATGTCGCGCTGCTCACACGCATAGTGAAGCAGAGCTTCCAGCAAAGACGCAAGATGCTGCGCGGTTCACTGAAAGGGCTGATACCTGCCGAACATCTCTTCGGAGCCATGCGCCCCGAACAGCTTTCCGTAGAGCAATTCATACTGCTGACCAATGACATAGCAATACACATGGCAGATACCAAGAAGTAACTTCATGAAAGTAATATTCACAATAGTCCTATTGCTGATGACCTTAGGACTCACCGCCTGCGGCATCCTGCTATGGAGGCGCCGCAAAGAAACTGGCGACTATTCCCGCCACATTCAGGCAATATTCAGCTGGTTGTCTGCCCTGACTACCTTCGTATTTATTTTCCGCACCTGGAACGAGAGCTTAGTTGTTGACGCAACCCTTTTTGAACCTGAGCATACCTTTGTGCCACTGCTCATGCAGATGACCTTCTTCCTGTATCCTCTCGAGGTTATCCGGCCGTCAATCAGCAAAGCCAAGGTGTACGCCCTGTTGTTAGCCCCCCTGCTTATATTGGTGTTCGTGGGCATGTGTGCAGGAATCGAGTACACTACCTTAAACAACTATGCCGACCTTTGGCTGCACCTTGGCGAGTTCAACGTGTGGTTTCGTCTATTCGCCATTTGCACGATGCTATTCTATTGCTTTTCTCTCTTTCTTGTCCCCTATGATTGGCGTCGGAGCAGCGTCGACAAGAAACTCATTATGGCCTATGCCATGGGGTTCTGCCTGATTGGACTACTGCATTTTCTGATACAGCTGACTCATGCACCCATTTTAGTCCTCTTTCATCAGATTGCATGGACAGGCTTTTTCTTTGGGATAACACATTATGAACTGAATGAACGCCTGGTTGTAATGGCCGCCCAACCTGAACTTCCGGAAGAAAGCACGAATACGAACCTTGAGCACGACCATCTTTGGAAGAAGATATTAGTGATAATAGATGACAACAAGGGGTGGCGCAACCCAGACATGAACCTGTCGACCCTGACGCAGCAAGTCTTCTCCAACCGCACCTACGTAAACGATGCCTTCAAGCGCAATGCAGGAATGACTTTCAGCGAATACGTTTCCAGACGCCGCATAGCCTATGTGGCCGAAGAGTTGAAACGCAATCCCCAAGCCAATATCCAAGAACTTTTCTTCCATGCAGGATTCCGTCATCGCTCCACAGCATGGAGGCATTACCACAAGTGGATGGAGTCTTCCACAGAGGGCCACCAATAGGATTGCTTGGCCAGTTTTATCCCCAAATCGTCCATTTCTCCCATGAAATGGACGATTTTTGTTTCTGCCACACTATAAAACGGCATCCTCAAAACTATCTTTTGTAAAACTGAAACACTGCTTTTTGTAAAACAGCAACAGGCTTATCAATACTTTTGCCTTATTTTGTAAGGGCAAAGCATTAGAAGCAGCCGAAACTCCGAGGGCATTCTGAATAATCGAAACGGTCTAAAGCCCATTGGAACACAGATAGCCTAATCGGGAAAAGCCTCTATGACAAGCCATAAAACTTTCGTCATAGTATTGAGATTGAACAAAAAAAACATATTCTATAAAACTTTACAATCATGAAGACATTTAGAGCGACAGGAATGGTCATTATGGCCGCGATGCTCAGCTTCACCATGGGCAGTTGCGACAATGATGAGGCAGAACCCAACGAACAAGTTTCCGTTGATTACTCCGACACCAACAATTGGGTAAAGATTTCTACTGCTGAAAAGGCAGTAGACGTGTTCTATCTCTACCCCACCAGCTGGGAGGCAACCGAAGAAGACAATATTATAAATACCATAGACAATGCCAGCATGCGCGCAAAGGTTCCAGGCGTATATGAAGAACAGGCTTCATGCTTCGAAAGTGTTGCCAATGTATATGCACCTTATTATCGCCAGCTGGATGCCATGAAACTGCTCAACTATCCCCTGGAAGAACAGGAGGAAATGGTGGCTGGCACACCATATTCAGATGCAAAGGCGGCATTTGAATACTACTTAGAACACTACAACTGCGGGCGTCCTTTTATCCTGGCCGGACACTCGCAGGGTTCTAATGTACTGAAATACCTTCTTTCAGACTACATGGCAGACCATCCCGAGGTGTATGGCCGCATGGTTGCTGCCTACCCATTGGGATATTCCTATTCCCAAGACTACTTTGAAGAAAACACTCACCTGAAGTTTGCCGAAGGAGAGACCGACACACGTGTGGTAATCTCATGGAATTGCGAACGCATGGAAAACGGAGAATTCGGTTCATACAATCTGGTATGCCACGAAGGAGCCATGTCCATAAACCCCATTTCATGGAAGCACGACTACGAGAAGGTGGAGGCAGATGACCCCCGAAACCTTGGAGCACTCAACACACGCGAGCGCTACTCTGCCCAGGTAATGTACGACCCAGTACGTGAGTACGAAGTTCTTATAGTAGGTATGCCTGAGCAGCCTGAGAACGAGCAGGGTATTGGCGAATATGCCCTGCATGGGTGCGATTTTAAGCTATACTATTACAACATTGCCGAGAATGCGCAGAAAAGGATAGACTCTTATTTCAGCGAACAGGAATAACAACCCTTTAAATATAATGCTTATGAAATTATCATTTTCAAACATCATCAATGGATTAGTGCTGGTATTCTCCATCCTTGCAACGACAAGCTGTGAGTCGGACACCCCAGAGATTTACATCCCCCAAAAGGAGATTATCGCTGAATTTGAGCTTGCAAGCACTAGCAACATGAGAAAGCAAGTATTTAAGTTCAACCCCTGGCTTACCGAAGAGATTGCAATTCCCCTGAACGCAGTAGCGATTCTTGGCATTGACCCAGAAAACGACAGATTCGAATACTCTGTAAGACAAGGGGAGAAGCAGGAGTTCCTGGTACTGAAGCTAAAGGACAAGTCAGACATGACACCGTTCGTCACAAAGGTATATTTACCCAAACCAGGCAGTACTCGTGCGGAAACATCAGAGGAAAGCAAGGATACTGTCTACCTAATCTGTCAGGACGAAGAGCGCATGAAAAACGTAGTTCTCCCCCATCCTTATCTTGACCAGATTGGCAAGGGTGTAAACATTGTCAATGGAGAGCTCCTCGCCACTCCCCGCTTCGATTTGCTGAGCATAAAAGCTCTGTGGGCAGACAATAAGGTGCAGGAATCGCACAACCCCGTTGGCGGCGGTACTGAAATCAGCGATGCCTCATACTCCGAAGCAACTTCTGAAATAGCCATCAACGTGGGCATCAGCGCCACGAGCAACTGGACTAAAATATTTTGGGAGGGGTCTCTGTTCTCAGGCTCCTTGTCTAAAGGTTGGAGCAAATCTACAAAAAGCGCCGAGGAATTCGAATACCATATAGATATATATAAGAAGAATTTCGTGTCCTATTATCTTGGAGGCAAATTCACAGAAGAAAATTCCGGTCCCGATCTCTATACCCCTTATATGTCAGAAGATGCCTACGATTTGTTAAACAACCCCGAAAGCTCTCTCTACCAAGCCTACCCCAACACCTACGAAGGCATATCTAAATTGCTTGACAAATACGGCACCCACGTCACAACTGGTGGTGTGTTTGGTGGTACATTCACTGCATACTATCGCCGTAAAGCAACATCATACTACACCTCTACTTCCCATGACTTTAGCCTGTCTCTCTCTTGCAAGAAGAAGGGACAGGGCGAAGCCAAGAACTGGATGGAGTCATACCTGCAGGCACAGGCCATGCAAGGTGGCACATTAGATGGTAACATACAGAGTTTAAACTCCGACCTTCAGGAAACAAGCGAGGAAGAGTACAAATTTGAAGTACGTGGTGGCAATGAGTCTGGCGACTTCGACAGTTGGAGTGCAAGCATAGCCGACGAAAACTCCAACCTTGCACTCGTGTCCTATAGTCCCGTTGAGAACATGTGCTGCTTGATTCCCCTGTGGTACCTTGCTGCCGACAAGGCTCGCCGAAATGCGTTGCAAGAAAATCTCGACAGGTACATCAAAGAAAACGCTGACACCACAAATAACCGTCTTGTCGTAGCCGATTTCATGATGGTAAGAGGCGAAAACGGACACAAGGAGCCTGCTACTGACCGACAGTTTGAAGGCGCTGATGGTGTTGTGCGCAACTATGTTCCATTGGTACTGAACAAGAACTTCCACGACTCCGACGAGTGGGGCAAGATGGTAGAGACCTCCAGCAACAACTTCCTGTCAGTAAGTGATAATACCGACCAGCTTTGGTATGTGGCTCTCGACTACGAGAATTCATGTATTCCCATCGAAAATATTGCATTCTTGCAGAAAAAGCAATCAGAAGAATTTGGTTACACGCCTCGTGGAGATTCGTCTCAGGAAGGTATGAATTATCCCACCATTGACGAGAAATGGGTTTGTCTGAAATTTGCAGGTCCCAATTCAAACCGCAACAACTATATCACCGCAGTTGGCCTGTGTCACAAGTGGAACGGCGACTACAAGGTGATAACCTCCTCTCAGGGAACAGAATGGAAGTATCCATTCAACGACAATACCAATTTCATAAAGTATTTCAATGAAGACTACGAAGCTGGTGGCAATTCCAACATGAACTGGGTAATGGGCTGGTATCCCAAGGAGGAAAAGCAACACTATTCCGCATGGTTTGGCAACGTTACCGCCACACATGGCAAAGACTACATCTTCCCATGTTTCAGCCGACAGACGCTGGATAGGAAAATGGCAACCAAAGAGTACGCCAAGGCACAGGATTGGTAAACATCGATTTTTCCAGCAATAGCATACAATGGGCAGAGGAACAGCAATGTTTCTCTGCCTTTGCATTGCCAGCACAATGCATAACAAACCACAGGCATGCGGCATGCCACCACATTTTTCGGGCAACACCCACACAAAAAGACACATCTTTTATAAAAAAACACTCCCACGCCTTTATTTTTTAGCACTTTTTAGTATATTTGTAGGCAATTTTGTCTGAACGGCATTAAAAACGTACTGAAGTGAGAACCTTCTGGAATACACAAAACGGACTCCGGGCCATCGAGGAGTGGGCGCCGAACTGCTGGGTTCAGGTCACCTGCCCCGATGAAGAAGATACTCAGTTCCTGGAAAGGACACTGGGCATACCGGAATACTTCCTTGGCGACATTGCCGATACCGACGAGCGGCCACGCTACGACCGCGACGAGGGATGGGTTCTTATAATCCTGCGTATCCCGTACGTCAAGGAGGTACGCTCCCGCACCCCCTACACTACCATCCCCTTGGGTATCATCATGAAGGACGACGTGTGCATCACCGTGTGCAACTTCGAGACCAACATGATGATCGACTTTGTCACATACCAGCAGAGGCGTGGCCTTGGATTCACCGACTCAGTGGACATGGTGTTCCGCCTGTTCCTGAGCAGTGCTGTGTGGTATCTGAAACGCCTTAAGCAGATTCAGTCGCTCATAGACCAGAGCAAGCGCAACCTGGACCGCAAGGTGGACAACGCCGACCTCATAGCCCTGTCGCGCCTGCAAGACTCGCTGACCTACTTCGTCACCTCCATACGTGGCAACGAGACACTGCTCTCCAAACTGAAGTTCAAACTGAAGGTGGACGAACTGGATGCCGACCTCATCGAGGACGTTAACATCGAGTTTGCACAGGCACGCGAAACGGCAGGCATCTACACCAACATTCTGGACTCCACCATGGACACCTATGCCAACCTGATTAACAACAACGTGTCGCAGGTCATGAAGATGCTGACGTCCATATCCATTATCATGATGTTCCCCACGCTTATAGCATCATTGTTCGGCATGAACCTCATCAACGGCATGGAAAGCGTCTGGTGGGGCTTCCCCGTGGCAATAATACTGACCGTATGCATTACCATGCTGTTCTGGTGGTTCTTCAGACACAAGAAATGGATTTAGAGGAACGGAAAGGGGAAAACGGAAAACTATTTATTAGACACTCAACTTTCAACGTTAATCGTTAAACGCTCATCGTTAAACGTCCAAAATAGAATTATGGAAAATATAGAAAACATACAGCTCAACACTAAAGAAGAGGTAGTGGCACGTGCACAGGAACTGGCACAGGCCGAGCTCATCCCCGAAAAGGGCGATGTGGAACTGCTCAAGCAACTCTTCTATCGTTATCACAACCAGGCGCTCCAGCAGGCACGCCAGGAGTACATCGAACAGGGTGGCGACCCCGCAACCTATGTTCCCGTTATGGACCCTCAGGAGGAGACCTTCCGCCAGGCCATGCAGGCCATTCGTGAACGTCGTGCTGCCGAACAGCTCCGCCTTCAGGAAGAGCGTGCCGAAAACCTCCAGCGCAAGACGGCTATACTGGAGCAGATCCAGCAACTGACCACCACCCCAGAGGAGGTGGGCGCACACTTCGACCAGTTCAAGCAGTTGCAGCAGGCATGGAAGGAGATTGGTGCCGTTCCTGCCGAGCAGAGCACTGAAATCTGGAAGAACTACCAGCTCTACACCGAGCAGTTCTACGACCTGCTGAAGTTGGGTCACGAGATGCGCGACTACGACTTCCGCAAGAATCTGGAGATAAAGACCAGCCTCTGCGAGAAGGCCGAGGCCCTGCTCGCTGTGGAGGACGTTATCAGTGCCTTCGGCCAGCTGCAGGCCCTGCACCAGCAGTGGAAGGAAACCGGTCCCGTGGAACGCGATCTGCGCGAAGAACTTTGGGCCCGTTTCAAGAACGCATCAACAGAGATAAACAAGCGCCATCAGGCCCACTTCGAGGGTATCAAGGCCCGCGAGGCTGAGAATCTGGCACAGAAAACCACCCTATGCGAGCAGGCCGAGGCACTGCTCCAGCAAACCGAGGCTGAAGGCAAGAAGATAGAGTGGGATGCTCTCACCAAGCAGATTCTGGAACTCCAGACACAATGGCGCACCATCGGTTTCGCCCCCCAGAAGCAGAACAGCACCATCTTTGAGCGCTTCCGCCAGACCTGCGACCAGTTCTTCACCCGCAAGGCAGAGTTCTACAAGAACATCAAGGACGGCCAGGCAGAGAACTTGGAAAAGAAAAAGGCCCTCGTTGCCAAGGCACAGGAACTGAGCACCAGCACCGACTGGCGCGCTACAACCGATGCCCTGGTTGCCTTGCAGAAGGAATGGAAGGCTACCGGTCCCGTTTCTCGCAAATACAGCGACCAGCTCTGGAAGGAGTTCACCACAGCATGCGATACCTTCTTCGATGCCAAGAAGCAGGCTAACAGTGGCGAGCGCGACCATCAGAAGCAGAACCTTAAGCAGAAGCAGGAGATTACCGCACAGCTCCAGGCACTTCTCGCTACAGAGGGTGAGGTAAATCTGGACGAGGTGAAGGAACTCCAGGCCAAGTGGAATGCCGTAGGCCATGTTCCCTTCAAGGAGAAGGACCAGGCATACGCCCAGTACCGCGAGGTATGCGACCAGCTGTACGACCGCGCCCGTGGCGCACGCATCCAGGCACGCACCGCAGGCCGTTTCCAGAAGATACAAGA
>JAZRIA010000078.1:0-2821 GCA_045645045.1 Bacteroidaceae bacterium
CTTTTTCCAACTCGACGTTCAAGCCGTAGGCCTCGCCGGGGATGCGCAAGTCGCTGTAGAATTCTTTCTTGATTTTGTCTATTTCGACAAGAGCTTTTTCAAGACCTGCTTTGTTACGACCCATACCTACATAGTCGCTCATGATGCGACCGAGTTTTTTGTGCAACGAGTCGACCGATTGTTTACCCTTGATAGCCATGAGGCGTTCGATACGGGCTTTAACGGCTTTCTCGGCTTCGTCGAACTCGGGAAGGTCGGTACTGAAGCGGGGAACTTGAATTTGGTCTGAGAGGTAGTTTTGGATGGTGTAGGGCAATACGAAGTAACCATCGGCAAGACCTTGCATGAGGGCAGAAGCACCCAAGCGGTTGGCACCGTGGTCGGAGAAGTTACACTCACCGATAGCGAACAAGCCGGGGATGGTTGTCTGCAACTCGTAGTCAACCCAAACACCACCCATAGTGTAGTGGATAGCGGGGAAGATCATCATGGGGTGATAGTACTCTACGCCGTTAACGGTCTTAGCCAACTTACCGGGGTTAACGTCGGTAATCTCCTCGTACATCTCGAAGAGGTTGCCATAGCGCTGGAGAACCTCCTTGATGCCCAGACGCTGGATAGACTCAGAGAAGTCCAGGAATACGGCCAAACCGGTGTTGTTTACACCGAAGCCCTTGTCGCAACGCTCCTTGGCAGCACGTGAAGCCACGTCGCGGGGAACCAGGTTACCGAAGGCGGGATAACGGCGCTCCAGATAGTAGTCGCGGTCCTCCTCGGGAATCTCATAGCCCTGCTGTGTGCCTGCCTGAAGTGCCTTGGCATCCTCCAGCTTCTTGGGAACCCAGATACGGCCGTCGTTACGCAGAGACTCTGACATGAGGGTGAGCTTTGACTGCTTGTCACCGTGAACGGGGATACAGGTGGGGTGAATCTGAACGTATGAGGGATTGGCCATCACAGCACCCTTGCGGTAGCACTGGATAGCGGCGGTGCAGTTACAACCCATAGCGTTGGTGCTAAGGAAATATGCATTGCCATAACCACCGGTAGCGATAACAACGGCGTTGGCGCTGAAGCGAACGAGCTTGCCGCTTACCAGATCCTTGGCGATGATACCACGAGCACGACCGTCAACAATAACTACGTCCTCCATCTCGTAACGGGTGAAGAGCTTTACCTTGCCGGTGTTTACCATGCGGCTCAGTGAAGAGTAGGCACCCAAGAGGAGCTGCTGACCTGTCTGACCCTTGGCATAGAAGGTACGGCTTACCTGTGCACCACCGAAAGAACGGTTGGCCAACATGCCACCGTATTCGCGAGCGAAGGGAACACCCTGTGCCACGCACTGGTCGATGATGGCGTTGCTCACCTCTGCCAGACGATATACGTTGGCCTCGCGAGCACGGTAGTCACCACCCTTTACGGTGTCGTAGAACAAACGATAAACAGAGTCGCCGTCGTTCTGATAGTTCTTGGCTGCATTGATACCACCCTGTGCGGCGATTGAGTGTGCACGACGGGGAGAGTCCTGGATGCAGAAGTTATATACGTTGAAACCCATCTCGGCCAGAGAAGCGGCAGCACTGGCACCTGCCAGACCTGTACCTACAACGATTACGTCGAGCTTGAGCTTATTCTTGGGGTTAACCAAACGCTGGTGAGCCTTATAGTTGGTCCATTTTTCAGCAATAGGTCCCTCGGGGATTCTTGAATCTAAAGTCTTTGCCATGATTTTGGTAGATTATAGATTAATGGATTTAGTTTAATAGAAAATTAGCAACCGAGTGCATGGCAAGCGTCAGAAACAGCACCAGCACCAGCAACAACGGCATCAAAGTCGGCAGGACGATAACCGAAGCAGAAGGCAACGGCAACGGCAACGAACATCAGGATGATGACGGTAGCAGCAATGCAGCTGATGCAACGCCAGCGGTTGAACCATACCTTGCCGCTCCAACCCAAGGTCTGCATTGAGCTCCACAAACCGTGGTTCAGGTGCATCCACAGGGCAGCAAGCCAAACGAGGTAGATGACGGTGTAGACGGGGCAAGAGAAAGTCTCTGCAATCCAGTAAACGCCGTTAGTAGCCAAATGGTGGTCACCGGCACAGGGGGCCAACTCCACGAGCATCATCTTTGCCCAGAAGTTCCACAGATGCAAACCCATACCCAGGATAACGATGATACCCAGCACGAGCATGTTCTGGCTGCTCCACTCCACCTTCTTGGGGGTGTCCACAACCTCGTAACGGCTGGTGCCGCGAGCACGACGGTTCTGGATAGTCAGCCAGAAGGCATACAGGAAGTGCAATACTACCAAGCCTGCCAAACCTGCGGTTGCCACTAAGGCATACCAGTTAGCACCCAGGAAACCACAAATCATGTTGTAACCTTCAGCGCTGATGAGTGCCACTACGTTCATTGACGCATGGAACAGGAGGAAGAGAATGAGCGCAACGCCTGTTACGGACATAACCACCTTCCTACCGATTGATGAATTGATTAACCACATAGGATTTTGATTAAAGTTTAAGTGTTTATTGTTTGATTACTTTCTCTCTGTCAGGGTCCGTCGCACCCTCACCGTAGCATGGGGGCAATGTGCGCCCATGCACACACATACTTAGATTTAGGTACGATAGACGCCACAAATTTAAGGTTTTTTATTTATTTGTGCAATGCTTTTAAGAAAAAGTAGAAAGAAATTCCGTACTTTTGCGAATGAAATAATAAGTGTAGATGATGGAATTCAAATACGATGTTGTTGTAGTCGGTGCCGGGCATGCCGGTTGCGAGGCAGCAGCGGCCAGTGCAAGGCTTGG
>JAZRIA010000079.1:0-2863 GCA_045645045.1 Bacteroidaceae bacterium
GAGCTAACTGAGCTATGTGCCGACTGTCTGGGACGACTCAGTTAGCTCAGTTTTCAGTTAATTTATTCGTGCATGCATGGACATGGTTTGGCGGGTGTTATTATTTTTCAACATCCCACTCCATCCGTAAGACTCCCCTGCCACGGGCGTTTGTTAGACCAGGAGTTGGAGCTGGGGCAATGGCAGTGCCTTGCAACAGCCCTGCTATATTGCTACAAATCAAGCACATACAAAACAAAGAATACCCGCGCGACACGCCACCCGACATGTTGCTCGGGACCTCGTATCGCAGAGGAAAGGGCATCGTGTCGTGGCTCTGCCGACAAAGTGAAGACGACCTTGATTTGACACGTCGCCCGTCCGCCAACAATAAGTCCGGAAAAGACACGCTTGGCGGTGTAAACATTTTTCACACCGCGGCAAAGACAAGGGGAGCGTGCTTCTGCAAGTGATATTGAGTTGAGACATTAAACCAAGCCACCCATTGGCTGTCTAAAAAGACGTGCCACCACCCCACCCTGCGGACAATGGCGGCAAACAAATATAGGGGATTACACACTATTTAATATAAATAGAGAGGCAAAGTCGTATTTTTTTTAATATCTTTGCACCGATTATCCCACGAGGAAAAAACAGATAAAACCAAAAAAACAAACAGATACAATGTTACGCAAAACATTTTTAGGCATTTCGCTGCTCTGCTCCGTGGGAGCATGGGCAGAGCCTTGGACACTGCGCGACTGCATACAGCATGCGTTGCAGAACAACATCACCATCCGCAAGAACCGTGTCAACGAGGAAAGCGGCGAGGCTACACTGAAGCAAAACAAGAGCGTACTGTGGCCCTCGCTCAGTTTCAGCACCAACCATGGCGTCAGCTACCGACCCGGACAGGATGCCGACACCTACCGCGACGTGGACGGCGAGATCGTGACTACGCCCAACACCACCGTGAGCAGTTCGTATGGCATAAACATGAACTGGACGGTGTGGAACGGAGGCATCAACCACAAGAACGTGAAGGCGCAGGAGGTGGCCAACGAGATTATCGAGCTGAACACCGAAACGAGCGAACTGAACATCCAGGAGCAGATAGTGCAGATCTACGTGCAGATAATGTACACCCTGGAGGCGCAAAAGGTGAACCAGTCGCTGGCCAAGACCGCCAAGGAGCAGTACGACCGTGGCGTGGAGCTCTACAAGGAGGGACAGATGTCCAAGGCCGACCTGGCACAGCTGGAGGCACAGCTGGGTAGCGCACAGTACGATGTGGTGAACAGCGGCACACAGGTGCTGAACTTCAAGCGCCAGCTGAAGAACCTCCTGCAGCTGGACATGAGCGCCGAGTTTGACGTTATTGGCGAGGTGCCAGCGGACGATGCCATCTCTGGCGAGGTGATTCCCGCAGCCGAGGCGGTGTATGCACAGGCACTGCTCTCACGCCCCGAGATACGAAGCGCCGAGAAGAGCATAGAGAGTGCCGAACTGCAGTACAACATAGCCAAGCGCGGATACTACCCCAACATAGGCCTGAATGCCGGCATCTCCGACAGCCACAACACGGCAAGCTCAAACGATGTGGGCAAGCAGATGAAGAACAACCTGAACATGAGCGCATCGGTGAGCCTGAGCGTGCCCATCTGGGACCAGCGCCGCACAAGCACCAACAAGCAGAAGGCACTCTTGCAGAAGACCACCGCACAGCTGGACCTGGAGGACAAGAAGAACGCCCTGTCGAGCAGCATACAGCAGTTCCACCTGAATGCCGTTAGCGGACAGGCAAGGTTCATTGCCGCACAGACAAAGTGCCAGAGCCAGAAGACCAGTTTCGAACTGGTGGACGAGCAGTTCAAGAACGGTCTGAAGACCGTGGTGGACGTGCTGCAGAGCCGCGACAACATGCTTGCGGCCGAACAGGACAAGCTGCAGAGCAAGTACACCTTCCTGCTCAACCTGCAGCTCTTGAAGTTCTACCAGGGCGAGGAACTGACTCTCTAAACGAAAACCTGTCTTTGACGAAAACGAAAACGATGACAAAGACGGGGACGAAGACGAGAACTAAAGGAGAAAGCAGAAAGGAGAAAGGAGAAAGACGAAAACTCTAAACTCTAAACCCTAAACCCTAAACCCCCTCTCAGCAGTAACTACTCCCCTCCATAGAGGGAGGGGCAAGGGGGAGGGTCCGATAAAAACTAAACATCAAACATATATGAAAAAGACTTTCATCGCATCTATGTGCGCCATTGCCATGCTCTCTGCATGCAAGAGCGGACCAAAATTTGAATACTCCGAGGGCGAGGTGACACGTGGCGACATCACCACCAGCGTAACCGCCACTGGTACCATAGAGCCCGTAACCAGCGTGCAGGTGGGTACACAGGTGTCTGGTATCGTAAGCAAGCTCTACGTTGACTACAACAGTGTGGTAAAGGCAGGACAGGTGATTGCCGAACTTGACCGCACCAACCTCATCTCCGAACTGGAGAGCGCAACCTCCCTGCTGCGCAGTGCCGAGAGCGACCTGGCATACCAGAAGACCAACCACGACAGATACAAGAACCTGTACGACAAGGGCCTCGTATCTGCCAACGACTACGAGAAGGCACGCCTCTCCTACCACCAGTCGGAACAGAGCGTAATACAGCGCAGAGAGAACGTCAAGAAGGCTCGCACAAACCTCAGCTATGCCACCATCACCAGCCCCATCGACGGCGTGGTGCTGAGCAAGGAGGTGGAAGAGGGACAGACGGTGGCTTCAAGCTTCAACACCCCCACCCTGTTCAACATTGCTCAGGACCTGACACAGATGCGTGTGATTGCCGACGTGGATGAGGCCGACATAGGCGAGGTGCGCGAGGGCCAG
>JAZRIA010000080.1:0-17295 GCA_045645045.1 Bacteroidaceae bacterium
ACACCTACGTTGCGCAGAACTGTAGAGTCGGTAAGGTCGCGCTGCAGACGGCTGATGGGCAACTTCTGTGCCAGGTGGGACAGGGTGGCATTTGCCACGCCAAGGTTGCCCTCGGAGTTCTCAAAGTCGATGGGATTAACCTTGTGGGGCATAGCGCTGGAACCAACCTCGCCTGCCTTTACCTTCTGACGGAAGTACTCCATGGAGACATACTGCCAGAAGTCGCGGTCCAGGTCGATGATGATAGTGTTGATGCGCTTCATAGCATCGAACACGCCTGCCAGACAGTCGTAGTTGGAAATCTGTGTGGTCCACTCCTCACGCTCGAGCCCAAGCTTCTCGCTAACGAAACGGTTGCCGAAAGCACGCCAGTCATACTGAGGGTATGCCACGTTGTGGGCATTGTAGTTGCCGGTAGCACCACCAAACTTAGCAGTCATGGGCTGCGCCTTCAGTGCTGCCAACTGGCGCTCCAGACGGTAAACAAACACCATCACCTCCTTGCCCATACGGGTGGGAGATGCAGGCTGGCCGTGGGTCTTGGCAAGCATGGGAATGTCCTTCCACTCCTCAGCATAGGTGCGCAACTGCGCTATCAACTGCTCTATCTGGGGATAGTAAACCTCCTCCAAAGCCTCCTTGATGCTGAGGGGCACACTGGTATTGTTGATATCCTGACTGGTAAGGCCGAAGTGGATGAACTCCTTGTAGGCATCCAGGCCGCCAATCTTGTCGAACTGTTCCTTGATGAAATACTCCACGGCCTTTACGTCGTGGTTGGTAACGCTCTCTATGTCCTTCACGCGCTGGGCATCGGCCTCGGTGAAGTTGCGGTAAATGTCGCGCAATGTCTCTGCCGATGCAGGGAAACCCTCCAACTGGGGCAAAGGCAGTTCGCACAGAGCGATGAAATACTCAATCTCTACTCGTACGCGATACTTAATAAGCGCGTACTCAGAAAAATAACCAGCCAAAGGCTCGGTCTTGCCACGGTAACGTCCATCAATAGGACTGATTGCTGATAAAAGACTTAACTCCATTGTCTTTATATTAAGAAGGTACCTTATAAACGGAAAAGAAACTGAGATTACTCTTAAAAGTCATCGTCAGTTTCTTTCCATCACTTTTGTGGGCGATGACGGATTCGAACCGCCGACCCTCTGCTTGTAAGGCAGATGCTCTGAACCAGCTGCGCTAATCGCCCATGCCTTCCGTAGAATTGCGATGCAAAGGTATGACTTTTCTACGAAACTGGCAAGCGTTTGAGTGATTATTTTATATAACAAGGTGTAATTTGGCAGCTAATAGCCCACAGATGACACGGATTGGACTGATTTGCACAGGAAAGACAACAATACATATATCAAGTGTACCCCTTCCATCAAGTGTATGAACAAATAAAGCAATCATAAACGAGCGCAAGTGGAACTCCTCGGAGGTATATTGCCATTACACACGATAGCAAGAACGGAGGCTTTTGCCCCCGTTCATTTAACAATAATTACTTTTCAACCTTCTCAATGACTACATTATAAACCTGAGGCCCATAATCTCCATACTCGGTAAAGACACCCGTAACCACAGGATATGCCCAAGAAGTAATATCAAATTGGAAGTCCAGGTAGCCATCACTTTCCATAATTTTTATCACAGAACCAGTAGCAGTATACTTTTGCTTATACGCATCAACAACACAAGTACCATCACTTGAAAAAACTACCGTACGTTCTTTGTCATTATCTGGAGTTTCTCCATTCATCTCGATAACGTTCCAAGTTCCAAACAACTGATCCTCAGGATAGTTAAAACCTTCAAGAATCTCATTGTCTGCACCTGCGCCCTCATCCTCAGAGCAAGAAGAGAATGTCACCATAGCCATCATCAAAGGCAGGATGGCCAAGAAAAATAACTTTTTCATTTTTGTTTGTTTTTAATGTTCGGACTAACCGGCCCTCATTAGTCCATTGAATAAGACTTGCAATAATCACATACAAAAAAAACGTGGAGCCAGTACTGCTACCCGTTCCACGATGTAAAGGCCTTCGCATTGCCCTGTCTGTCAAGAACGAGCAACGCCGAAACCCCACGAAGATGATATATACAACCTACCCTTTCATCGGAGCAACACAAATATTACAATACAACAGCAATATCGTCTCCGAATAAAAGACAAGCAGTGATATAAACATCACACAGGGCGTCCTTGTTGCTTTGTTGTGACAGACAATTTGAAGTTGCGAAGTTCTTACATCGTCAGAACAAAAGCGTCAGTTACGCCTTTTCCATATGTCACTACATATCACCAGAACATTGAGTTCGGCTTCATATAGCGTGGCAAAGATACAACATTTTTACATTATTTATGCAATAAGACATACTAAATCTAAATTGTTTATAAAATCTACACCACTCTATTGCTTCGTGAAAGCAGTTACACCTTGGACAAGCCTGTAAAGTGTATCTAAACTCTAATTTGTTGCTTACTTCCTTATAGCAAAAATTGCATTTAGCCCAAATCTGCCATTAGACTGTTATGTTTAGTCATCTGTTTCGTCATTTCTCGGTTACGATGGCACCTTTTCCTTTAAGCCAGAAGAGCAAGGATATGTTTATATAGTCGTTGCTTTGGCGAGAAAAGGTCGGATGAAATTCAACCCTATTGTACCCTCAAAGCGCCAAAACATCTGTTCAAAAATAAAGGCTATTATCATCATAACGCTAATGAGCGATTTGGGATTATCAGCACCATCAGAGTATTCTGGATTTAAAAGAAAAGCATTTCCTTTGCGTCTATTGTGTGCAAAGGAAATGCTCTCGTATAGATATTAGAGTCCTCCTACTATGAGGACTGCAGTACTTATAGTAGGAGGACTGCAGTACTCTTACTATGAGGACTCGAGTCCTTTTACTAAGAGGACTGACGCATGAAAGGGGGGATCTTACTTGCCCTCGGCATAGCGCTTGGCCTGCTCCTTGATAAGCTCTTCGTCGTCGAAGTAGGTTATCTTCATGGCCTTGCGTACCTCGTCCATAGTCTCAATGGCTGCCTGACGGGCCTTCTCGCAACCCTTGCGAAGCATCTCGTAGATGGCAGGGATGTCCTTCTGGAGCTCCAGACGGCGCTCGCGGATGGGGGTGAGACGGTCGTTGAGCACGTTATAGAGGAACTTCTTGCAGGTACCGTCGCCCAGACCGCCACGGGTGTAGTGTGCCTTCAGTTCGTCAAGATTCTGGTACTCGGGCAGATACTTCTGAAAGTCCTCGTCGGTGCAGAAGGCATCAAGATAGATGAAGACGGTATTGCCCTCAAGATGACCGGGCTGCTCAATGTGGATGTGCTCAGGGTCGGTGTACATGCTGTTCACCTTCTTCTTCAGCTCCTTGGCGGTATCGCTCAGGTAGATGCAGTTGCCCAGAGACTTGGACATCTTTGCCTTGCCATCGGTTCCGGGGAGGCGCAGGCATGCAGCATTGTCGGGGAGCATGATATTGGGTTCGACAAGGGTCTCGCCATAAATATTGTTGAAACGGCGAACAATCTCGCGGCTCTGCTCCAGCATGGGTTCCTGGTCCTGACCGGCAGGAACGGTGGTAGCCTTGAACAGGGTGATATCGGCAGCCTGACTGATGGGATAGGTGAAGAAGCCCACGGGGATGCTTTCGCCGGCAAAGCCACGCATCTGCACCTCGGTCTTCACCGTGGGATTGCGCTGCAGGCGAGATACGGACACGAGGTCCATGAAGTAGAACGATAGTTCACACAACTCGGGAATCTGGCTCTGTATGAAGATGGTTACCTTCTCGGGATCCAGTCCGCAAGCCAGATAGTCCAGCGCCACCTCGATGACATTCTGGCGCACCTTCTCGGGATTGTCGATATTGTCGGTCAGAGCCTGTGCATCGGCAATGAAGACATACATCTTGTCGTAATTGCCCTCGTTCTGCAACTCCACACGGCGGCGAAGACTTCCTACATAGTGTCCGATATGCAAGCGACCAGTGGGACGGTCGCCTGTAAGAATAATTCTTTTGCTTGGTTCCATATTTCTTTAATGAATAAAGAGGGAAACGAAATACATCGCTTCCCTCTCCATATCTAAAGTTTAATGTAAACTTACTTCACAGATACAATTACGCGACGGTTGTAAGAGATGGGAGAAAGGTCCTCAACGCCACCCTTACCAACAACTTCGATCTTGTTGCTATCAACACCCATCTTAACGAGCTCGTCAGCAACAGCCTGTGCACGACGCTCAGAAAGCTTCTGGTTGTACTCAGCGCTACCAGTCTTAGAGTCAGCAAAACCAGTTACCACGATGGTCTTACCATTAGCCTTTGCGGTCTCTGCCAGCTCCTTCACGTTAACGAGATCCTTCTTAGAAGCAATCTTGCTCTTGTTGATGTTGAAGAATACAGAAGCCTTAGAGGTAACAATCTCAGTAACCTGCTTAGCCTCGGGGCACTTGTGATCCTTGATCAACTTCTGCAAACGAGCATTTTCAGCCTGCTGCTCTGACAAAGAAGCGTTCAGGGCATCCAACTGAGCCTTGTTCATAGCCATGATAGCGTCTACGTCAGGAGCATTGTCCCAACCCACCTTACCGAGGTTGAAACCACAACCAACACTCCAACCAATCTGCCAGTCTCTAGAACCAAATGCCATTGAAGAACCAGGAGCTACAGCAGAATTGCCATCGCTAGGAGCCTCAAGCATATCAGCATAAATGTCAATATTGATATGGAAACGCTTTGTTACATTGAAGGTGTTCATCCAACCAAGACCAACTGCTACAGAATTTGTAGGATAGTCAAAGTTGCGCTGATAACCAACGCTACCATAAAGCATAGTATTCCATACACGGGGCTTGTAACCAGCAAACAGGTTATGCAAGTTCAACATTGGCTGCAAGCTAATCTTCAACTGATTGTACAGAGGATTGCTGTTTTCTGTATTAACCTGGGTTGCCCAAGCAGCAGCAATCTTTGCACGCATACCAAATGAAGGTGTAGCCCACTTACCCAAACTTACATCAAAGCCGAAGTTACCACGATCCAATGAGAAGGGATTAGCACTCAAACCAACTTCCTGGCTAGAATAGTTGCTAATGAATTCGGCGCCAAAATCTACGAACCAATTATCCCAAAAACCATTGGTTACGACCTTGTGCTTCTGAGTTGGAATCTCGGTAGTTGTAGTCTCTTGTGCAAAAGTGCCAAGTGACATGCCAGCAATCGCCAGCAGAAGCATCAACTTTTTCATACTTTTCAATTTAATTTATTATTTGTTTATAACTCTTTTGTCTAATATAAGCAATATTAGGCTATACTTTTCCGGTGCAAATATACAAATATTTCTTTATATACTTCTTATTTTAATAAAAAAACGTTATCTCAACTCCTAAAAAACAGGTTTAAAGGTCATTCACGCAAACATTTTATCAATTTTATCCTGTGCCAACATCGCTATTATAGTCTTTCCGTCTGGAGTAATATTAGGATTGGATGACCTCAATAAATCGGACATCAAAACATCCATCTCTTCCTGCGAAAGAAACTGCCCGTCAACTATTGCCGTCGCTTTGGCCAGTGACAGGGCAATCCGGTGCTTTTGGTCTGCCAATACAGGGGAACCACCCTCACAAACGGAAACTACCATATCCCTGAGGAGCGCCTGAGGACTCAAGCCCTCAATATTGGCAGGAAGACCATTGATGGAGAAACTGCCACCGCCAATAGAGGCGACATCAAAACCCAGATAACGGATTTCGTCAATCATACTTTCCAGTATTTTCGCCTCGGAAGGAGGAAGGGTCAACAACTCTGGAAACAACAGGCCTTGAGTCACATTCTCCTGATTAGTAATCTGCGCAATATACCTATCATATAATATACGCACATGAGCTCTATGCTGACTAACAATCATCAGGCCTTCCATAGAGGCAGAAACGACATACTGCCCTCTATACTGAAAGTGCGCAGAACCAATTTCAAAGTCGCCAGATAACTCCGTAGGGAACATAACGGTTTCCGAAGTCCGTTTCTCAGTTGCCTCTGGCAACAACTGATTATAAAACTTAGCCCATTCATCCGTCGATGCCTTCGAACGGCTTGCACTTGAATCAGTCCTTGGCTTAAAGGTTGATTCGGAATTTACAAAGGGATTATATGAGGAGTCTATCGTCAGAGTAGGAGGTTTCACATCTCCATGAGACATACGCATGACCGGAATATCAGTTTCATGCGCACTGTCAAAGTCAATGGTTGGAGTTGCACTGAAGCGCCCTAAAGATTCCTTGATACCAGCATGAATAATCTGCCACACTGCCGGCTCATTCTCGAACTTTATCTCCGTCTTTGTGGGGCTGATATTGACATCTATATTAGCCGGATCAATGCTAAGGTACAGGAAATAGGGTACCTGTTCACCATCAGGAACTAATCCATTAAAGGCTTCCATCACCGCTTTTGCAAAATAGGGATGCCTCATATACCGACCATTCACGAAAAAGTACTGACGAGCCCCCTTCTTCCTTGATGATTCCGGACGACCTACAAAACCAGTTATCTTCACCAAGGTGGTGTCAACATCAACAGACACAAGATCATCGCCTATCTTTTTGCCAAATATATCGACAATGCGCCTACGAAGATTAGAAGCCATCAATCGCACTGTTGGCGTTCCATCGCATGTCAAGTTAAAAGCAACAGAGGGGTTTACAAGAGCGATACGTTCGAACTCTTGCATGATATTGTTCAATTCCGTATTATTAGATTTTAGGAACTTGCGGCGGGCAGGGATATTAAAGAAGAGGTTTCGGACCTCAAAATTAGCACCAACGGCACACACGCACGGCTGCTGATCCAGAACACGACCACCCTCAAATTCTATGCGCGTACCCAACTCCGACTCAACGGTGCGCGTCTGCAACGTAACCTGCGACACAGCAACGATGGAAGGCAAAGCCTCTCCACGAAAACCCATTGTACGAAGAGTGAACAAATCCTCGGCACGTGCAATCTTACTGGTTGCATGGCGTTCAAAAGCCAAACGAGCATCCGTCTCGCTCATTCCTTTGCCATCATCAATAACCTGAATACAGGTACGGCCGGCATCCTGAACATACACGTCAATGGTACCGGCACCCGCATCGATAGAATTCTCCACAAGCTCCTTAATAACGGAAGCTGGGCGCTGTATCACTTCACCTGCAGCAATCTGATTAGCGACGGAATCTGGCAAAAGACGGACAATATCCATGCTTCCTAAATACTAAAATTGTATACTTCCGGTCATTATCCAACGCAGAAGCATAAACAGCATTATGACAATAACCAAAGCAACCGGCCACTTTATGAGACCACGGCCTCCTTCGGAAAAGCGCTTGGCACGCGGAGTAAACTCGGAGAATTTACCTTTGAATCTATTTTGGGTATAATCCTCTGGTTCCGATGACAATTCTCCGGTCTCACGCTTATAGTCGTTTACCAGTTTCTCCAACTTTTCCCTGCGTTCGTCAGTATATATACTAACTCGTCTGAAGCGTCTTGGCTCCCGCGTCTTGAATAACCCCATGTTTTTTGTTTATTGTTTTCAAATTTTGCAAAGGCACACTACGTTGCACACTCTTCTTTAATTCTGCGCCCTTTGATTTACCTCTCCATACGAATATATCCTGAGGACTTACAGGCCGGACGTAATCAAACCATTGGAAATTATCCAAAAAACGCACACTGGCCGGAATCATCGGAATAGGATAAAATGTCCCTGTGGCTGCCGGCATCCATATCTTACGCATCTTCCGGTTTTCACCCATAAACATCTTCATCTCGGTACTCTCTATGTGGTTCATGGCAACCATCAGACTATCCTCATCCAACGGGAAATAATTGACAATAACATTACCTATGACATGCGTCATCTTAAGTTCCCCATTCTCCATATATGAGTGCATTTCATGTCCGGCAACCTGATTATAGTGTATACTATCCAACTTCTCACACGACAAAGTCTGACGCAGGACATAAATGCTATCTATAGTACTATCATTCATAAATGCCTGAATTTCTTCTCCCAACAGCTGCTGGGAACCGGTCCACACAATAGGGTCCTTGTACAGGATCATCATGGAATCCTTGGTAGTATAGAACAGAGAATCACATACCCCCTGCATATCCTTGCGATACATTCGCACATGATGAAAAGCATGCATGGTCCTATATGCTGAATCGGTTTTTATGTCAAACGTATACATTTTTATGCTATCGGCATGCATATACATCGTATCCTGTCCCTGAGAGAAATCTATAACACACGCAGAGTCAGTTCCAAGACTATATCCGGTCTTATCGTTATAAAAACAATAATTGCCCGTCATTGCATTATTGTTAAGCACATCAGTATACACCACATTACCGAATGCCTCACCTATGGAATCCACACTATTCCATACAATACTGTCTCCTATCAGCTTCTTGCCATTATTGCTCATCTCGCTACGCTGAAGGAGCGTAAGGTTGTTATTTCTGGAATTCATGTAGGCAAACTCCGTATATATATGGCAAGCCCCATCGTCTATAGTACTTGGCCCCCTCGTATTGGCAACGGAAGTTTCCGTATTATAATATAAGGTATCGGTAAGAAGTGTAGTACGCGCCTTTTGCGGAGGGACTGGACTTACCATATGCACATTATAGTTGAACACCGCCACTTTTGTTTCTGGGCGATATTCTCCCCAATCGGAAGTCATATCGTTGTCCGGAGTAATCAAGTGACCGCCCTCAAAGAAATAACCCACATTATACAAACGGTCATAGTCCAGCGAATCGGTATAAAGCGTAGTCTTGCCATGAACCAATACCACATTGTTTCGCGCACGGGCCAATTTATCCAAACCACTATAGTACAGGACGTCTCCCGTCAGACTCAGCGTGTCCCCCTGAACCATACGGACATTGCCAAAGGCATCCATACTATTGGACGCCTCGTAAAACAAGGCACTGTCGCAATACATCAATACATCATCATGACGAAACTGCACATTACCCACCAATATCTGGGCTTTGGCATCTATCTCCGTGTCATGATACAATCTGTCAGAGTGCAAAAGATGAACTCTGCTCTCTTTCTGTGCCGACACTGCAACTGACAGAAAAACGGACACTACAAAGGGCAATATGAAAGATGGCTCTCTCAAAATCATTTCCGCTCTGCGAGAACATCCTACCTAACCCATCCAGGATACATGAAATCGCACTCACCCCATCCCTGCTTTATGCGAACATAGGTACTCTTTTGCTTCTCACGAATCCATTTCTGGATGACCTCTTCACTCTTACGCTCCTCTACAGCACTTTTCAGTATCTGGAAGTCCTCAGTAACAGACGCTCTATGAGCAGGGATACGATTCTTCAACTTCACGATAGCACAAACCTCACGTCCACGCTTATCAATCATCGTGAAAGGTTTGGAAATCTCGCCTATTTCCATATTATCGACTATACGAGAAACCTCGCCTGGCAGTTCGCCCATCTCAAATCGTGTGGTGCGTTCACCAGTATTCTGCTTGGTATTTACCATGATACCATGGTTGTTACGTGTATCCTTGTCATCAGATATCTCCTGGGCACCTATCTCGAATGTAAACTTCCCCTCCTTGATATCTGCAGATATAGAGTCAAGTCTGGCAAGGCATGTTTCCACATCTTTCTGATCCACTTCGGGACGACGAAGAATATGACGAGCACGTATCTTGTCGCCACGTACCTCTATCAACTGTATGATATGAAAACCGTATTCACTCTGCACAACCTTACTAACCTTATTAGGGTCTGTAAGGGAGAATGCCACATTGGCGAATGCTGGGTCCATATCTGCCTTACCGAAGAAGCCGAGATCACCACCCTGACGAGCAGAACCTTCATCCTCGCTGAACATGCGTGCCAATGCAGAGAAACTGGTTGTCCCACTTACTATGCGCTCCGACCAACCTCTCAACTGCTCCTTCACACGTTCTATCTCCTCACGAGTGATTTTGGGATGCTGAACCAGTATCTGCACCTCCACTTGAGTAGGAATAAATGGCAGACTGTCCTCTGGCATGTTCTTATAGTGACGGCGCACCTCAGCGGGAGTTGCTTTGACGTCTTTTGTCAGATTATACCTAACCTGCTCTGAAATCAGTCTCGCTCGCTCCTGTTCAAACAGGTCCTCGCGTATCAGATTCATGGGCATCCTCATGTATTCCTCTAATTTCTCTTTGCTGCCGGCCATCAAAACCCTTTCGTTTATCTTGGCCTCAACATTACGATTGACATCAGCATCACTAACAGTGACACTGTCAAGTTCCGCCTGATGCAGAAAGAGTTTCTGTACAGCCAATTGCTCAGGTATCACGCAATACGGGTTGCCTTTTATGGTATTTCCGTAATCATTGCGTATGCGCTCTACTTCAGAACGCAGGATAGCCTCATCGCCAACCACCCAAACCACCTCGTCCACAACGTCGCTCTGGGAGAATGACACAATTGCCTGCAGGGCAAGAAGTGCCAGAGATATCAACTTCTTCATTTACAGCCTATATCAATGATTGTTAACCGTAGAAAGCTTATCTTCAAAGATTACCACAGGATACTTCTTTCGCAGTTCGTCTACGTATTTGTCCTCTTGTGCCTTCTGATAATCCTGCACAACACTAGCACTGACATCAGTCCACTTTGCAGGCCCCTTCTTCAGAACCTTGCCTACATAACCAACATAGGGGAAACCATCCAAAGGCTTCACCTCGACACCCTTCACCTTGAAGGCCAAAGCATCGACATTGGCATTCTCGCCCTTGGCAAACAGTCGCTTGTCCATACGTACCATAACACTGTCCTTATTGAACTGCTCACGTACCATAGATATCCACTTGCTATCATCCTTCTGCTTCTTCAGCATCTTGGCCACGAGCTTCACGTCGGCCTGATTCTTGCAATAGAACAGCATTCCGCTGAAATGAGGATTGTCCCAAGCATAAGCTTTCTTGTTGGCCTTGAAATAATTCTCTAGCCCTACAGTATCCACCTTGGCAGGCTCCCATATCTGTGTGGAGCACAATTCGTACAGAAGCAGGCCATCATGATACTCCTTGACCAAATACTTCAACTCCAGATTGTCTGCACAAAGACGCTCCGTCTCCATATCAAGGATTTGGTCTGCTGTATACTTGCCGTCATACTTCTTAACGATAGAGTCAAGAGCGTCAGTAGCTAGACGTTCGTGTACTCCACGGCGTTCCATGAAACGATGAATTTGAGGATGCAAGGTATCAAATGGCTCCAACTGCTTACGATCCAACATCTTCACAATGTGATAGCCCACGGGACTGAGGAAAGGCTTGCTCATCTCTCCCGGTTGCAATCCATAGGCCACGTCCTCAAACTCCTTCAAGGTATTGCCAGGACCTATCCATGGCAAAGCACCGCCCTCCCTTCCTGTCTGCACATCATCACTTAACTCCAAAGCCAACTTGGAGAAATCTGCCCCCTGCGACAAGGCATTGTAAATACTGTCGGCGCGCATACGCTTCTCCTCCTGCAATTTAGCATCAGCATTCTGAGGTACAAGCATCAAGATATGCGCAGGACGAAGCAGGTCCTTGCCACCGAGGGCCTGCAACATGCCATTGTAGTAGTCATGACACTGCTGCTCCACAACCACTTCGGAAACGAGCAGAGGCCTAATCTGCAAGTCGCGATAGTGTCGGAACTCTTTCTGGAAAGAAATGATGGTATCCATCTTGGCATCCAGGGCTGCACGCACCTTCATCTTGTAGACAGCAAATAGGTCGGCATATTCGCGGACCGTCTTCTTGTCCACTACGGCATCGGTATTGTTCTTGTTGAAATTATATTCAAACTCGCTGCGTGTAACTGGCTCGCCACCCACAATCATTACCACTGGATCTGATGTCTGTTGGGCAAAAATGGCAACAACGGAAAGGCACAGGGCACAAGATGTCAGTATTTTCTTAAGCATAGTCTTAGGTTGGCTTTTCTTGATAAAGAGTTAGAAAGGCAGAAAGAGCCGCCCCTTTATTGGGGACGGCTATAATTTGGAGCCTCACTGGTGATGGTCACATCGTGGGGATGCGACTCCAGCACACCGGCATTGGTTATACGAACGAACTTGGCATTATGCAGAGCCTCGATAGTTCCGGCGCCACAGTAACCCATACCGCTGCGGAGACCACCTATCAACTGATAGATAACCTCCTGAACGCTGCCCTTGTAGGGAACACGGCCGGCAATGCCTTCGGGAACGAGCTTTTTGACGCTCTTTACTTCGCCCTGGAAGTAACGATCCTTGGAACCGCACTCCATGGCCTCCAGAGAACCCATGCCACGGTAGCTCTTGAACTTACGGCCGTTGTAGATGATGGTATCACCGGGACTTTCCTCAGTACCTGCTACAAGAGAACCAATCATTACGCAATAGCCACCTGCGGCCAAAGCCTTAACCACGTCACCGGAATAACGAAGACCACCGTCGGCAATCAGAGGCACACCAGTACCCTTCAGGGCAGAAGCAACGTCATATACTGCGCTCAACTGAGGTACGCCTACACCGGCAACCACACGAGTAGTACAGATACTGCCGGGACCGATACCCACCTTCACGCCATCGGCACCTGCCTCGACCAGCATCTTGGCAGCCTCGCCAGTAGCGACGTTACCTACAACGATATCAACGCCGGGGAAGTTGGCCTTGGCCTCCTTCAGTTTCTCAATAACGAACTTGCTGTGACCATGTGCAGTGTCAATGACAATGGCATCAACACCAGCATCAACCAAAGCACGCATTCTGTCGAATGTGTCGGCAGTAACGCCTACACCGGCAGCAACACGCAGACGGCCCTTGCTGTCCTTGCAGGCCATAGGCTTGTCCTTGGCCTTGGTAATGTCCTTATATGTAATCAGACCGATGAGATGGTTCTCCTCGTCTACAACGGGCAACTTCTCAATCTTGTTCTCCTGAAGGATGTCGCTTGCAGAAACAAGATCAGTACCAGCATGTGTGGTAACAAGGTTCTCGGAAGTCATCACCTCGTCTACCAGACGACTCTGATTGCGTTCGAAACGCAGGTCGCGGTTGGTAACGATACCTACCAAATGGTTCTCATCATCCACAACAGGAATACCACCAATATGATATTCAGCCATCAGGGCAAGTGCATCGGCAACGGTACTGCCACGCTTGATAGTAACGGGATCATAGATCATACCGTTCTCGGCACGCTTCACGATAGCCACCTGACGAGCCTGATCCTCAATGCTCATGTTCTTATGAATTACACCGATACCACCCTCGCGAGCAATGGCAATAGCCATCTTTGCCTCGGTAACAGTGTCCATAGCAGCTGTCACGAAGGGAATCTTCAGGTCGATGTTGCGGGAAAACTTGGTACTCAGTTCCACAGTGAGAGGAAGAACCTCGGAATAAGCGGGAACCAACAGGACGTCGTCATAGGTAAGACCGTCCATCACAATCTTGTCTTCAATAAATGATGCCATATATCTGAAGTTTTTGTATGTTATTATTGGGGACAAAGGTACGAATAAGTGAGCGAATTGCCAAATTTATTTGAGCATTTCCGAACGCGAGTACCTAAGAACATAGTTCAAGGGTACGAATAAGTGAGCGAATTACCAAATTTGCGAATAAGAGAGAGCAGAAAAAGATCACTTTTTATGCCGAACGAGAGCAAATTAAACAAAACGTTAAATTTATTTGAGCATTTCCGAACCGACGAATGAAACAAGAGCAGAAGATGCTTGCATATTATGCCTTGCAAGGAGGAGGAAGACGATAGTCAACGCGAGTACCTAAGAACATAGTTCAAGGGTACGAATAAGTGAGCGAATTGCCAAATAAACGCCACCCTGACAATAAAAATCGTGTTGAAGCGGTGAGCATCTCTGGGCACCGTTTCAACACGAACCAAATATAAAAGAATCTGTATTAGTTTGCCAACTCGGAAAGAAACTTAATACGCACAAGACGGATGTCATTCTCGTCATAATCAGGACCAAGGGTTTTGACGGCTACAGACAAACGGTCGGTCTCCGATTCATCATGGAAATAGTCATAGATATCAAGCATATAGTCCTCGTCCATAACATCCTCCAAATAATATGAAATATCCAACTTGGTTCCGCTATATACAATAGCCTCCATCTCGTCAAGCAGCTCATCAAACTCTATACCAAGACCATCTGCAATATCCTCAAGATCCAGTTTGCGGTCTACCTTCTGTATGATGCTAACTTTCAGTTTGCTCTTGCTTGCAACGGTACGTACACGAAGATCCAACGGACGTTCTATTTCATTCTCCTCGCAGTGTTTCTTTATCAATTCACAGAACTCCTTTCCATACCTCTGAGCCTTGCCCTGCCCTACTCCGGGAATATTCTGCAACTCTTCCATAGAAACAGGATACATGGTTGCCATTGCCTCCAAAGAATTATCCTGGAAAATGACATAAGGAGGGATATTCAGAGCCTGAGCACGCTTGCGACGGAGGTCACGAAGCATCTTCAGCAAAGCGTCGTCCAAAACTGCAGTTCCCTCCTCTGGTTCCGGCTCGTAATCGCCAAACTCGTTGTTCTCCTTAAAATAGAAAGGTTCGGGTGAGGTCATGAACTTCTTGCCAGCCTTGGTTACCTTTAACAAGCCGTAGTTCTCCACCTCCTTCTCGATATAGCCAGACAATATCCCCTGTTTTATGAGAGCATACCAATATTGAGGATCCTTGGAGACACCTGCCGCAAATTCTGGCAATTGTTCATGACAATGGGATATAATCTCCTCCGACTCAACTCCCATTATAATGTTGACCACATGATCTATCTTAAACTTGCCCTTTATGGCTTGAATAAGTTTTAGTACCTTCAGAACCTCCTTCGTTGCCTCTATATATTCATGAGGATGCAGGCAATTATCACATTTGTGGCAGTTCTCCTCGCCGTAGTGCTCGCCAAAATAGTGCAACAACAAGCGACGACGGCATACACTGCTTTCTACATATGCTTTGGTTTCTGCAAGCAACTGGTTGCCTATATCCTGTTCTGCCACAGGCTTACCTTCCATAAACTTCTTCAGCTTTATAAGGTCCTTGGGAGAGTAGAATGCCACACACTTGCCTTCCCCTCCATCTCGTCCTGCACGTCCGGTCTCCTGGTAGTAGCCCTCCAGACTCTTTGGTATGTCGTAATGTATAACAAAACGCACGTCCGGCTTATCAATTCCCATACCAAAAGCAATTGTTGCAACAATGACATCCAGGCGCTCCATGATGAAATCGTCCTGAGTCTGGTTACGCTCTGCCGTTTCCATGCCAGCATGGTACGCACGTGCATTAATATTGTTGGCTCTGAGAATCTCTGCCAACTGCTCCACTTTCTTACGTGAAAGACAGTACACTATGCCGCTCTTTCCGGGATGCTGCAAGATAAAGCGAACGATATCCTTGTCCACATCCTTGGTCTTGGGACGCACCTCATAATATAAATTCGGACGATTGAATGAGCTGACAAAGTCTACAGCCTTCAGTATACCCAGACTCTTCTTTATATCACGGCGCACTTTATCTGTTGCCGTAGCGGTCAGCGCTATTATGGGTGCACGGCCTATTTCATTGACGATTGGACGTATCCTGCGATACTCGGGGCGGAAGTCATGTCCCCACTCGGAAATACAATGCGCCTCGTCCACGGCATAGAAACTTACCTTGATATTGCGCAGGAACTTCTTGGTCTCCTCCTTGGTCAATGACTCAGGAGCGACATAAAGCAACTTGGTTCTCCCTGCCTGTATATCGTTCTTAACCTCATCCACCTGGCCACGCGTCAAACTGGAGTTCAGGTAATGGGCAATGCCGTCGTTCTCGCTCACCTGACGGATTGCATCCACCTGATTCTTCATGAGTGCGATAAGCGGAGACAAAACTATTGCCGTACCGTCCATAATAAGAGCCGGCAATTGGTAGCACAGACTCTTACCGCCACCTGTGGGCATCAGAACAAATGTGTCGTTTCCTGACAGAAGATTGTTTATTACATCCTCCTGCTGCCCCTTAAAGGCAGTGAAACCGAAATAGCGCTTCAGATTAGAAATAAGGTCATTTTTCTCCATAGTGGTAGTCGCAGATAGTGGCGCACGTCTACAAAGGTAACAAATATCCATGAAACATCCAAAGAAAATAATAAAAAAAGAACTCTGCCTTCCAGCCTTTTATATCAAGCTGAAGGGCAGAGATTATATAATAATTATTGGAATATCGCTATAACACCTCGGACTTGGCTAATTGTTCACGTACATAATCAGCAGTGATGAGAAGCTCCTTCTGGTCCGTACCGGGAACAGAGAACTGAAGATCAGTCATCACAGATTCCACAATGCCACGCAGACCACGGGCACCAAGATTGCGCTCCATAGCCTTATCTACCATCACCTCCAAAGCCTCGGGAGCAAACTCCAGATTCACACCATCCATCTCGAAGAGTTTCTTCTGCTGACGGATGAGCGAGTTCTTGGGTTCGGTAAGGATATTGCGCAGCGCCTCCCTGTCCAAAGGACGGAGATATGTCAGTGCCGGCAGACGTCCGATAAGTTCGGGGATAAGACCGAAGCTCTTCAGGTCCTGAGGCTGGATGTACTTCAACAGGTTCTTGCTGTCGATGTTATGACGCACAGACACGTTGTTGTAACCGACGGTGTGGGTGTTCATGCGCTGTGCTATCTTGCGCTCAATGCCATCGAAGGCACCACCGCAGATAAACAGAATGTTGCGTGTGTCCATGTGCACATAATCCTGGTCGGGATGCTTGCGGCCTCCCTTTGGCGGAACATTTACCACACTGCCCTCCAGCAATTTCAGCAAGCCCTGTTGCACACCCTCGCCACTCACGTCGCGGGTAATGCTGGGATTGTCACCCTTGCGGGCTATTTTGTCGATCTCGTCGATGAAGACAATGCCACGCTCTGCCTTGGGCTGGTCATAGTCGGCAGCTTGAAGCAAGCGAGACAAGATGCTTTCCACATCCTCGCCCACATAACCGGCCTCTGTCAGCACCGTAGCATCAACGATGGAGAACGGCACATCCAGCATCTTGGCTATGGTACGGGCCAGCAATGTCTTGCCAGTACCAGTGGAACCTATCATGATGATGTTGCTCTTCTCTATCTCAACGTCATCATCCGCCATGCCCATTGCCTGCTGGCGCAATCGCTTGTAGTGGTTATACACAGCCACGGAG
>JAZRIA010000081.1:0-1538 GCA_045645045.1 Bacteroidaceae bacterium
TGGAGTAGGTCCCACGAGGTTTACTTCCTGATTTGGTCTTTCCACAGCCGTCATCTGAATCTGATTGTCTTGATAGTCGGCATTGAACGAGGTTATCTGGTACCACTTGCCTTGATACTGGAGCAGACACCACTTGTCGAAGTCCTTGTTGTACCTGCAACGGAACATTACCGTATCATACGCATCCAACGCTCCCTCGTGCATAGCCTTCACGCCCTTGGTGAAGGTCTCATCCATCCAGAAGGTTCCCAGCAGCTCGTACTTAGGCTGCCCAGTTCTTCCGAAGGTTTTCTCGTCCTTTTCGCATCTACGTGCCACCGTGACGCGCTTGTTCATCATTCCTGTCGAATATCCCATAGTTTTAGTTTTTGTTTTCCATGCAAAGTGTGGTTATGGGTTTACCAACTGGCATAAAAAAGCCTCCTTGTAGGGGAGGCTTCTTTGGCGGTTATTGTGATACTGTAACCGTACAGGTGGCTGATATGTCGCTGCCGTCCATCGAGCGACACGTTATGACCGCCGTTCCTGGTGTGAATCCTTGCACCACTCCGTTCTGATTAACCTGTGCAACGTTTGGATTCGATGTTGACCAGAACAGCTTCTTTATGCTGGCATTACTGGGCGCAACGGTAGCGGTCAGCATTCCAGTGGCATTCACACGGACGGCCAGCGTAGAACTGGAGAGTGTTACGCCACTAACGGCTACGGGCGGAGCCAACGGACCAGAGCCCTTAAAGTTGAACGTCCCATAACTGATATTGCCACGCTGTGCCTGCACTTCGACAGACTCGCAGATAGCCCTGCCTATCATCTTAGGGCTGAGCTGCGTTCGCTTGCTGAATATGCTCACGTTGTATGTATTGCCAGCCATCAGCAGGTTGGTGATGTCGTCTGCATCTCCTACCAGCCACTTAAAGCTCATACTCCAGTTCTTTCTGCCGTTCAGATTCTCCTCCCAATTACCTGTGTTGGGTCCGCTTATCTCCACGATCTTGGCACCCGTTTTTATGCTATTGCTCTGCGTGCAAGCGAAAGGCTGGCGGCTGCCGTCCAGCGAGATATAGATGTTATTACCGTGTATCATAGTCTTATTCCTCAATTAGTGTTAGTACCATTTTGTCGTCGCCGTATTCATGCTTGGCAGACTGCATGATATACGTCTTGTTATTGAACATGAAGCGTGTCAGCGGGTTGGCATGAATGGCGTTCTCTGCCACTTCTATCTTCATGCGGTGGCGGGGCTGTCCATATACTCGCTGCATATTCTCCAGCAGGTGTTGCTCTGGAGCCTTTGCACCTTCATCTTGATATGAAAGCGAAGTAAGTCTTTCTCCGTTGGCAGTTGAATTAAACAGCTGCCCCTTTCCGAATAGATTCTGGATACCTGATGCCATGTCGAGCGACACGTCCATGTCGTTCTGGAAGGCAAGGGATGCAACACCTTCATACTCGTGCTCATTCTTGTTCTGAGGCTTGATTGTGGTGTCAGATACTACACATCGGATGTCAAAATCGGACACGAGGAAATAGCTAATATA
>JAZRIA010000082.1:0-10890 GCA_045645045.1 Bacteroidaceae bacterium
ATAGGAGCGAGACAGTTAGTTGTACAAGAAGCGTTTGATACGAACTGAGTGCCCTTAACGTACTTGTCGAAGTTAACGCCACATACGAACATGGGAGTAGAGTCCTTTGAGGGAGCAGACATAACAACATACTTAGCACCAGCCTCGATGTGAGCCTGAGCCTTGTCCTGAGACAGGAACAGACCTGTAGACTCAACAACGTACTCAGCCTCGATCTCGTTCCACTTCAGGTCAGCGGGGTTGCGCTCTGCAGTTACACGGATAGCCTTGCCGTTAACGATAAGCTTGCTGTTCTCAACGTCAGCCTCGATAGTACCCTCGAACTGGCCGTGCATGGTGTCATACTTCAGCATATATGCCAAGTAGTCAACGGGGCAAAGGTCATTGATACCTACGATCTCGATGTCATCACGAGTCTGAGCAGCACGGAATACGAAACGACCGATACGGCCGAAACCATTAATACCTACTTTTGTTGCCATTTCTTTACTTTTTAATTTAATTTTAAAATGAAAAACTATGGTTTATTAACTCTATTATATATATTCTTTAACTGGCCTTAGCCACAATTACAATATTCTGCACTCTTGCAAGCCAGAAGTAAAAGCGTTGTCAGCAGGCACATTGCTACGATTATGGACTTTTTATGCACTTTTGTTTTCGTTCTTTGCGCAAATTTACAAAATTCTTTTTAATTTCGTACCGCAATTGACAAAGAAAATATAACAAACACATATAATTAACAACTCTATTTATCAAAATCAAATGGGAAAAAGTACATTCTTACAGGATTTCAAAGCCTTCGCGATGAAGGGTAATGTTATTGACATGGCTGTCGGTGTGATCATTGGCGGTGCTTTCGGCAAAATCGTTACAAGCGTGGTAAACGACATCATCATGCCTCCTATAGGTTGGATTATCGGTGGCGTGAACTTCAAGGACCTCAAACTTGAGCTTCCCGTTAACCCCATCAGCGTAAAGGAAGGCGTAGAGGTTGTTCCCGTGACCATCAACTATGGCAACTTCCTGCAGACCACCTTTGACTTCCTTATCATTGCATTTTGCATATTCCTTATGGTCAAGGGCATTACCAAGCTAACAACCAAGAAGAAGGAAGAACCCAAGCCTGCAACTCCCCCAGCACCTCCTGCACCATCTGCCGAGGAGAAGCTGCTGACCGAGATCCGCGACCTGCTGAAGAACAAGAACTAACTCTCTCTCAGACACACGTGTCCGGCACACACGGAAGGCGCTCCCTACCCCATGTAGGAGCAAAAACAAAACAAACAGCAATTAACACAAAGCAAGTCCACGTACAGACGTGGACTTGCTCTTTTATTATATATATAGGGTGTTCACATCAGTTGACGGTAATCTCATCCAGGAACACGAAAGAGGGATGACCCTTGCCGCCATGCCACTCGGGCAGGCTGTGCTCAGGCTGTACATACACCTTGATGTAACGGGCAGCAACAGGTTCGAAAGAAAGGGTGTGCTCGTAGATCTGGTTGGGATTCTCCAGAGTCAAGAAAGGATAATCCTCGGCAGCCACCTCGGTGAAGTTCTCTCCGTCCTCAGAAGTGTACACGGCAAAGCGGCGTGCGTCGAACACCCAGTCTCCCTTCTCCACCAGTGTGGAGATGGAAACGCTGCTGATCTCGGTGGGCTGCTTCATGTCGATAACAGCTTCCATGTCGTTCTTAAAGAAGGCAATCCAGCGGCCGGTCTTGTAGTTGTGGTTACCCTTCAGACCATCCAGCAGAGTGCCGGCACCGTCGAAGGCATACTGGCGGTTGATGGGCTGGAGCATGGTGATGGGTTTGAAGCTGGCCTTGTGAATCTTGATCTCCTCCTGGAACACACGGCTGTTGCCGGTGGAACGGATAGCAATGGCCTTGATGGTGCATGCTTGGTTAATCTTCAGTGTATCAGTGTACTTGGCCGACTGAGCTGTAGGCTCTGTGCCGTCCAGAGTGTAGTAGATGGGGCTGTTGTCGATGGTCTTGAAGGCAACCTTCAGCACCTCCTCCTCAGGGTCGGGAGTCATCTTGGCGGTAATGTCGAAGACGTGGGTAGCATAGTTGTACTGCTTCAGGTCGTAGATGTCAACCAACTGGGGCAGACGGGTGAGGAAGTTCTCGTAATCCTTTTTGTCGGCAGCACTCCACTGAACTTCGCAAAGGGCAGCCATACGGGGCATAAGCATATACTCCACGTGGCTGTAGGTGGGAACGTACTCTGTCCACAGGTTGGCCTGCACACCGATGATGTGCTTCTGCTCCTCGGGACTGAGGTGATCGGGCTGAGGATTGAAGCTGTAAACCTTTTCCACGGGGACATAACCACCGATGGCCAAGGGTTCGCCCTCGGTATCCTTTGTCTGGTAGTAGTCAAAATAGAAGAAGGAAGTGGGAGCCATGATAGCGTCGTGACCCTGACGGGCAGCCTCGTAGGCATGGTTCTCGCCACGCCATGCCATAACTGTGGCATTGGGGGCAAGGCCACCCTCCAAAATCTCATCCCAGCCGATAATCTGGCGGCCCTTCTCGTTGAGGAACTTCTCTGCATAGCTTATGAAATAGCTCTGCAAATACTCCTCGGCAGTGTGCTTGTTGTCGCCCTTTATGCCCAACTGCTTGATACGAGCCTGACACTTGGGACACTCCTTCCAACGGGTCTTAGGACACTCATCGCCACCAATGTGGATATACTCAGAGGGGAAAATCTCCACGATTTCAGTCAGCACATCCTCGATGAAGCGCAAAGTGGCATCGTTGCCAGCACAGAGAACCTCGTCAGAAACACCCCACATGGTCCATACGTCATAAGGACCACCGGTGCAACCCAACTCGGGATAAGCATGCAAAGCACCCATCATATGGCCGGGCATGTCTATCTCGGGAATGATGGTGATGTAGCGCTCGGCAGCGTACTTGACCAGCTCCTTGGCCTCCTCCTGGGTGTAGAAACCACCATAAGGAATACCGTCGTACTTGCCTGAATTACGTCCGATTACGGTCTCCTTACGCATAGAACCTTTCTCGGTGAGCAGAGGACGGCTCTTGATTTCAATACGCCAGCCCTGGTCCTCTGACAGATGCCAATGGAAGCGGTTGATGTTGTGCAGAGCCAACATGTCGATATGTCGCTTCAGAGAATCCATGGTGAAGATGTGACGTGATACGTCCAGCATATTGCCACGATAGGCAAAGCGTGGAGCATCGTTAACCTCCACAGCGGGAAGCATTACTGATGAACCCTTGGCATCGCCAACAGACTTGCGCAAGGTCTGAATGCCATAGAACACGCCTGCCTCTGAACCACCTGTGATGACAACCTGCGAGGGTGTTACTTTCAGATTGTAGCCCTCAGGCTGCTCTTCGTTGGCAACCACCTGCAACACTATACCGTTACCCTCGGTACCAGCCAGAGGCACCAAAGTCTTGCCTGTCTGCTCAAGCATGTACTCAGCCAGGAACTCTGCATTACGCTGCATCTTTTCATTACCCTCGGGGAAGAAAATCTTCGTGCCGTCAGTCAATACAAAAGCTCCCTCCTGCCCCATGGCTACCTCCAGCGGAGCCGGGATGACATTGTAGTCGGCATGCTTCACATTGCCAGAACAGGAAAAGAACATACAACCTGCCGCCAAAAAGGCAGCAAAACTGATAAATGTCTTCTTCATAGTAAATTTAGTTTGTAAATAATATTAATAATACATTTTTCCGAAAGTAAAAGTAATGTTTTAATTTGACATACCCAAACAAAAACAAACGTATTGTGCAAAAATAGTTACAAACATGCACAAACAAAGGAGGCAAGCACCCGAAAAGGACGCTTACCTCCAATATATTGCGACAATTTCAAAGAAATTGCCCTATCCTATCTACATGAATGGATTAGAACCAAGTTACGTAGCAGAAGTCCTGACGGTGAGGCAGGTTCTCGTTCTTGGGGAACATACGCAGAGCAGACTTGTAGCTGCCAGCGTTGTCCAGAACGTGAGTACCCTCGAAGGTGAACTCATTGCCGTTCTTGCCAGTCATCTTCATGGGCTCAACGCTGTAGATGCTCTCAACGCCATCCTTGTCGGTGTGTACGGTAACGATCTCGATACCAACAGCATCGTTCAAGCCAGCCTCGTCCAGAACAACCTTAACGTTGTATTCCTTACCAGCCTCAACCTGACCATTCATCAGAGCATCGCAAGCGTCAACCTTGAGAACCTTGATGTCGTTCCACTTGGTAGCAACCTCTTCCTTCCATGCAGCAATCTCCTTGGCCAGCTTGTTGTCGTTAGCACGCAGAGCGTTGCCACGGTCGCGCAGCTTGTTGTAGAACTTGCTATAGTAGTCGTCCAACTGACGCTTCATGGTGTAGTGAGGAGCGATAGTTGCGATAGAGTTTTTGATAACCTTCACCCAACCAGTGCTGTAACCCTTAGAGTTGCGAGCGTAGTAGAGAGGCATGATCTCGTTCTCCAGCAGGCTGTAGATGGTAGCAGCATCGAGCTGGTCCTGATGAGCCTGGTTCTGGTAGGTGCGCTTCTCGGTAAGAGCCCAACCTGCACCCTCGCGGTAGCCCTCGAGCCACCAACCGTCAAGTACAGAGAGGTTTACAACACCGTTCATCAAAGCCTTCTCGCCAGATGTACCACTTGCCTCGAGAGGACGTGTGGGAGTGTTCATCCAGATATCAACACCAGAAATCAGGCGACGAGCCAACTGCATGTCGTAGTTCTCCAGGAAGATAATCTTGCCCAGGAACTGAGGCATCTGGCTGATCTCGTAGATGCGCTTGATCAGACCCTGACCAGCACCATCGGCGGGGTGAGCCTTACCGGTGTACAGGAACTGTACGGGGTAGTTGGGGTTGTTAACGATCTTCTCTAGACGCTCCAGGTCGGTGAACAACAGGTGAGCACGCTTGTAGGTAGCGAAACGGCGACCGAAACCAATCAACAGAGCGTTGGGGTTGATCTTATCCATCAGGCTTACTACGCGAGAGGGATCACCCTGGTTCTTCAGCCAGCTGTCGCGGAACTGCTCACGGATGTAGTTAACCAACTTGGTCTTCAACTCCATGCGAGTCTTCCATACCTCGTCGTCGCTAACATTGTAGATACCGTGCCAGATTTCCTCGTTGCTCTGGTCAGCCAAGTGGTTGGCATCGAAGTGCTTAGCGTAGAGCTTGCGCCACTCGTTTGCACACCATGTGGGGAAGTGAACACCGTTAGTAACATAGCCAACGTGGCTCTCCTCGGGATAGTAGCCGTTCCAGATACCAGCAAACATCTTCTTGCTGACCTCACCGTGCAACCAGCTCACGCCGTTAACCTCCTGACAGGTGTTGCAAGCGAAGGTAGACATACAGAAGCGCTCGCCCTTGTCATCGGGATTCATGCGACCCATGCCGATGAACTCGTCCCAAGAGATACCCAGAAGCTGGGGATAACCGCTCATGTACTTAGAGAACAGCTGCTCGTCGAAGTAGTCGTGACCAGCGGGTACGGGAGTGTGAACGGTGTAGAGAGAGCTTACGCGAACCAGCTCGAGAGCCTCGGTGAAGCTGAAACCTTCCTTAACGTAGTCAACCAGGCGCTGTACGTTGCACAGAGCGGCATGACCCTCGTTGCAGTGATAAACGTCCTTCTTGATACCGAGCTGCTTCAGCAACAGAACACCACCGATACCGAGCAGGATCTCCTGCTTCAGACGGTTCTCCCAGTTACCACCATAAAGAGCGTGGGTAATGGGACGGTCGAACTCGCTGTTCATCTCGTTGTCAGTATCAAGCAGATACAGCTTAACACGACCTACGTTTACACGCCATACGTATGCGTGAACATAATAGTTCATGTAGGGAACGTCAACTACCATGGGAGTGCCGTCAGCGTTCATCTGCTGCTCGATGGGCAGAGAACCGAAGTTCTGTGCCTCATAGTTAGCAACCTGCTGACCATCCATGCTCAGAGTCTGAGTGAAGTAGCCGTAACGATACAGGAAACCAACAGCGCACATGTCTACATTGCTGTCAGAAGCCTCCTTGATGTAGTCACCTGCCAAGATACCAAGACCACCAGAGTAGATCTTCAGCACCTGGTTCAAACCGTACTCCATGCAAAGGTATGCAACAGAGGCACGATTCTTGTCGGGCTCTACGTCCATGTACTGACGGAACTGAGCGTACACGTCGTTCATCTTCTTCACGATAGCCTTGTCCTGAGCCAACTCTTCCATCTTCTCGTGAGAGAGACGCTCCAGCAGGAGAACAGGGTTCTGACCGCATTCTGCGTACAGCTTGGGATCCAGGCTGGTGAACAGGCTGCGAGCATCGTGATTCCAAGCCCACCACATGTTGTGTGCGAGCTCATTCAACTTCTCCAACTCGGCAGGGATGTTGCTCTTTGCAGAGACGGTTCTCCATGCAGCCGCATTGGCGTTGCTTGCTTTGATTCTCATAATTTTTATTATTAATTTATTTTATCTTGTATTTTTCTATTGGTAAAGTAAGGTGGTTCACTTTATTTAGAAGCGACTCTCAAGTCGCGGTTCTTCAGCGCTATGTCGTAAGCCTCGTAGTAGTACTTGATGAAGTTCTTCCACAAAGCCTTGTCTGAAAGTTTCTTGGCCTTCTTGCGAATTTCATCAACCTCCTTCTCTGTAAGGTTAGAGAAAGCGGAAACTGTCTCCTTAATACGGTCGGCAACCTCGCTGTAGTTATAGTCGGTGCGACGTATAACCTCTACGCCATCCATAATGGTTGAGAATTCACCCTTCACACTATTTGCCCACATGCCGAAACCAGAAAGGCTGGTGGTAACACAGGGAACGTGGAAAGCAACACTCTCCAGAGGAGTATAACCCCAGGGTTCGTAGTATGAGGGGTATACGCTGAGGTCCTTGCCGATGATAGCATCGTAGTAAGGTATGTTGATGATACCATCCTTTCCATCGAGATAACAAGGGATGAAGATCAGCTTTACCTTGTCTTCAGGACGGTTCCACATGTCGTTATATTTCATCATGCCGGTCACGTTGTCATGTGTCATGTCGTGCAACCAGTGCGTGATGACGGGGCACTCGAGGGGAGTATCGAATTTCTCTCCGCTCTTGATGCGCTCCACAAGGTCCTCGCGGGGATCTCCCACCCATGCAGGCACCTCAACCATAGCAAGTACGGGCTTCTGCAAATCCTTGTCGCGGCCGAGACGGTTCATAGCCTCAATGAAGACGTCAATACCCTTGTTGCGGAACTCATAACGACCGCTGGTACCAATGATAAGAGTATCCTCGGGGAATTCACAGCCTGTAAGACAGTTTGCAACCTGCAGCAATTTCTCGCGAGCAATCTTGCGCTTGCGCTTGAACTCAGCAGCCTTGGGAACGAAATCTGCCTCGAAACCATTGGGGAGGATAGCGTGACACTTCTTGTCCATCAATTCCTCACACTCGCTACCGGTAACCTCACTTACTGTGGTGAAGCAGTCAACACGATGTGCTGTCTCGCGCTCCAGGCTATGCTTGGCCTCAACGTTCAGTTCCTTTGACATCTGGGTGCCGTTATATGCCCACAGATAGTCATAAAGGGGCTTGTTGTTGCCGGCAATGCTACGACCGATGGTTGTAGCGTGAGTGGTGAAGATGGTTGCAATCTCGGGCACATTCTCCTGGATGTACATTGCACCAAGACAAGTCATCCATTCGTGAGCCTGGTAAACTACGTTCTTGAAGGTCTTTGCAAGAGAATAGCGATAGAAACTCTCAACCACCAGACCTGCAGCATAAGAGAACATGTTTGCCTCGTCGTAGTCGCCATAACCGTTCATGCTATCAACCTTGGCATAGTTCCAAAGGTTGGCATACAACTTATCGCGCATGGGGAAGTACTTGTTGAAGGCCACCAGTACCACGCATGGCTGACCGGGAATGTTCCAGCGGCCTACGCGTACCTCCAGACCTTCCTTGCGGGCCTTGGCCACCCAAGACTTCCACATCTTCTTGTCTTCAATGAACAGAGGATTTTCCTTTCCCTGCCAAAAATCCGGACCTATAAAAACCACGTTGTCAGGCATGGCGTCCTGAAGGGTTTTGGCACGGGTAGAAAGGACGGTATATATGCCACCGACCTTGTTGCAGACCTCCCAACTTGACTCAAAAATAAAGTCGGGAGAGAGCTTCATATTTGCCATTATGATAGTTTTAATCTTAAAATTTACCTTAAATCGCGTGCAAAGATACAATTATTTATTTAAAAAAAGTAAAAAATGCTATCAAAATATCACTTATCCGACCTTTTTGTATAACTTTGTGTGAATAACGAAAGAATCCACATATATGCATCTGAGACACGTTTTTGCCCTTTTTGCGTTGGCACTATGCAATTACGCACATGCTAGCAATCCATGGAAACTAAGTCTTACTGACCCGAAGGAGAGGGTTACTCTAACCATTGATCTGCATAAAGAAAGCATTGAGGTTCCTGGCATGGAAATGTTTGGCCCCATGAATGGTTATCTCGGAGGAAACATCTATGGTGTGTGGGCCGTAACGTCATTCAAGATGAAGAAGAACAAGGTCATACTCAGGCTTTCCAACGACCTGGGTAGCGAAACCCAGGAGGCAGAACTGACACAGACATCAGACTCCACCTACACGCTGAAACTTCTCGGTTCCACCGTGGTAAAAAGAGCAGAGGGGCGCAAACTTCACAAGATTACGCCCACTCTGAAAATGATTAGAAATCGAGATTGACTTGCCACCCCATTACCAGGGCAACCATATACAGGATGTAGAGGGCTATCATCACCACGCCCTCCATTTTGGTTATCTTATGGCCAGTACCGCCAAAGATAAAGAGCACAATACCGCTGCCAACCAGAGCAATCCAGTCAAGCGTGCCTATTCCCTTGATATTCATGGGGCAAATAAATGCGCTTACACCAAGTATAAAGAATATATTGAAAAGGTTACTGCCTATGGCATTGCCCAAAGCCAGTCCCTTGCTGCCCTTTCTTGCGGCAACGATGCTTGTCGCTAATTCTGGCAAACTGGTACCAACAGCAAGAATGGTCAGTCCAACTACCCTCTCGCTCATTCCGCACGACGTGGCAAGTGACGAGGCACTGGACACGAGCAATTGTCCGCCACCTACCAGACACCCTATACCAAGTAGAAGATAAAACAGAGTTTTACCCCATCCGTATATATCCCCAGCTGTACCTTCCTCCTTGGACTCCTGCTTGGAAACATAGTAAGAATAGAGCATATACATTCCAAAGCACATCAGCAATACCAACGCCTCCCATCGGTTCAACGTACCATCATTGGACAACGCCACCAATATCAGCGAAGAGTAAATCACAAAAAGAATATCTCTCGTTAACAGTTTCTTTGTCAACGACATTGAAATCATAAGAGCCGATACTCCCACAATAAACATGACATTAAAAATGTTGCTACCCACAACATTGCCAACACTCATGTCTGCACTACCATCCAGTGCACTAAAGAAACTTACCACAAACTCCGGCATACTGGTTCCCATAGCTACAACAGTAAGACCGATAACCATCTCGCTGACATTCCATCTGCGAGCCATGCTGGACGCTCCGTCGGTGAACTTGTCTGCCCCCCACACGACAACTGCAATTCCAATTAAAAGCAAAACGATGTTCAACAACATTGAATTCTTCTCCTATACCTATTTAAATATTATAATACTGCCGTGCCCATGGCCCGGATTCACAAAAATTGAGTGCAAAGATAGCGTTTTTTGGAAAATACTACCTTCTAAATGAACTTTTTTTACTTTTTTAAAGGAGGGACTCTACCTTTTATGGATAAAAAGCGCTACCTTTGTGCGCAAACTTGTGAAGAATTGCCGAGAATAAAGGTAAGGAACGACGTTTTCCTAGGGATTCTTTCATTAAAAAGAAATTATTTTTAAGAACACAATAACAGTTATGAAAATCAGAACACTTGCTTTTGCTTGCCTGGTAACATTTGCATCTACAGCCATGGCACAATTCGAAGGAGCAACTATCGATGAGAGAATCGCTGCCACCGCTGGCGAAGACAGCGTTGTAGTAGGTCGCGGACACATCAGCAGTTTCCAGATGGGCATAGACAACAAGAATTGGAAGGATGCCCACATTTCATGGAAGTGGCTTATGCAACATGCACCCTATGCTATTTCCGGCCTCTACAAAGGCCATGCACCCTTCATGCTGTATCAGCTGATCATAGCAGAACAGGATCAGACAAAGAAGTTGGAATACTTCAACGACTTGATGTACATGTTTGACCAGCGTGCAGCACGTCTTGACACCCTCAACAGCATGGAGAAGAGGGACAATTTAAAGAGCACATTGGGCGACGTGCTTGCCATCAAGGCAGACTACTATAACTGGACTGCTCCCTCAACACAAGGTTCCGGTTACACTCTAAATCAAAGCTACAAGAACTATTCTGAGGCTATCCGCATGATTAACGAAAAGGGCGGACGCGAAGTTGAGGGTACCGTACTTCAGAACTTCTTCCTAACATCAGATGCCATGTACAAGAGCGCTCCTAACGCCTTACGCGAGCAGTACCTGCAGGACTACCTGGACTCTAAGGATGCTTGCGAAACCATGCTCCAGCTGGCCAAAGAAGCTCAGGCTGCCGGCGAAGACGCAAAGGCACAGAAGTTGCTGGCAAAATATGAGGGCCCTTTGGCTCTTATTGAGCAGACCTTTGCAAACAGCGGTGCCGCCGACCGTGAGCAGATTATCGCCATCTATACCAAAAAATTCAACACCTACAAGACCGATGCTGCCAAACTAAACTCTTCTCTGAACCTAATGGCTCAGAATGGTTGCGATAACGACTCTATCTACTTCGTGTATGC
>JAZRIA010000083.1:0-2996 GCA_045645045.1 Bacteroidaceae bacterium
GCCGGGCGACCATCCGGTGAACATCTACCATCCGGAAGGCGAGTACCTCAAGGGCTTGGTATTGTATGTAGAATAAATTTTAGTAAAAAAACGTTTAAGAAAAGTAGATAATTCTGACATTGTGTTATCTTTGCAAAAAAAGATAACAGAAAAGATAATATTAATGAAGGAATATTTGGACATTTCGAATAAAATATTAGCAAGCAAGCGCTATGCTATAATAGATATTGGCGTGGCAGTGGTGCCCCGACTGATGGACAGTCCTTGCTTGGTGGGAGCGTAAGCTCTCGCCAGGCAGGGATTTTTTTGTACCCTATATTCCGAAGACGATATGAAAACAGATAGCTACCACTGGTTGAACACCCCCGAGCGTATGCTCCTGGCCTTGCTCCGTGCAGCCCTGAATGGCTGTGCAGCAGAACCGTCTGTGTTCTGCGGTGCTACCGATGCCCATTGGACCGCCTGTTACCGTCTGGCGGTGAGCCAAGGTGTCAAGTGCTTGGCATGGGACGGTGTGCTGACTCTGCCTGCCGAACTGCGTCCCTTCGAAGACCTTCGCCTCACATGGCTGGTGAAGGTAGACCGCTATGAGCAGCGTTATGCCCATTATTGCCGTACCATTCACGAGCTCTCGCAGCTATATGCGTGGTATGGTGTCCGCACGGTGCAGCTCAAGGGAGTAGGACTGTCGTCCTATTATCCTATGCCTTCGCACCGCGAGGGTGGCGATCTGGACATCTATACCTACTCGGCCGATGCTTCCAGACTTACGGACGAGAAGGCGAACACCTTGGCCGACGATCTGATGCGTCGTGAAGGCATCGAGGTAAAGATGCACTCGTGTAAGCACAGCAACTTCTATTACGAAGGTATACCGGTAGAGAACCACAAGTGCTTCCTTAATGTGCAGCGCTACGCCGTGGCAGCGCAATTGGATGGTCTGTTGCATCGCTGCCTGTGCCCCGAAGAAGTGGAGTTGCTGGGTGGTGATTGTCGCATCCTCATCCCATCGCCGCAGTTCAACACGCTGTTTGTGGCGTTCCATGCCTTGCAGCATTATGGTAGTGGCCTTTGCCTGCACCATCTGTGCGACTGGGCGGTTATCCTCCGCAAGCACGGCTTGCATTTGCCCGATGAACTCACCGATGCGCCTTTCCGTCAGTTCATCAGCGCCCTGACGCAACTCTGCCACCGCTGGCTGGGTACGGATGTACTAGTACAAGGCAACGATGCGCTGGCCGACGAGATGCTGCACGAACTGCTCCGCCCGCCATTCCCGCACAAAGGCAAGGTACCGCAAGGCAGCAAGTGGCAGATACTGTGGTACAAGATACGGCGTTTCCGCCACACCAGTCGGTTGGCCGGTCGTTTCTATCCCTTCAACTTTTGGAAACGCTTGGGTCACTCCATTGTCTTCCATGCGCTGCATCCGCAGAAGATATTTGGCTAACCCTTTTTCATCCTGGCATCATGTCATTCAGACGACCGGAGGGAGGAAGACGTTTAAATAATAAAAATAAATAAACAAAAATAATATCTACAAAAACAATAGAAGAATATGGAAACAAAAGAAATTTATGTAGCACCTGTAGTAAAGGTAATTGAAGTAGCAGTAGAAAATGGCTTTGCTGTAAGTGATGGCGGAGCAGGAACCGACCGTTGGCAGTAAACATTCAAAACGATAGACAAATGAAAGGTTTGAAAATACATCTGATGGGAGTGTTGGCCAGTGCGGTACTCCTGTCGGCATCGTGTACGGAAACGGAACAGGCACCCCATTCGGTTCCCGACAAGGTGCAGGTGATGATGGCCGTTGACCGGTTTGAGAGCGGCAACGCAGCTCGTACCGTTGTGACCGATATAGATAAAGGTATCATCCACTGGGTAGATGGCGATGTCATCGGTGTATTCCCTTTGGAGGGTTATCAGGAACCCTTCCACATCCCTGCCAACCAGGTGGGCCAGGAGTATGCCGACTATGATGGCGGCTATTGGGCATTGAAAGCGGGCTTGACCTACAATGCCTATTATCCTTTCAGTGATGAGAACTTTACTCCACAGGAAATGAAGACCCGCATCCCGGTTTCTTATATAGGACAAAGCCAGAAGGGCGATGCCATCAATACCGGTGCATACGACTATACCTATTCCGATTGGGCCATTGCTCCATCCACAGGCAAGGTACGCTTCCAGTTCCACCACATCGGTTGCCTGACCATCTTCGGTGTGACCTATCCCGTCACCGCCACCTTTACTCGTTTGGCAGTGAACACAGGCGATGATGACCTTATCCCCACAGCAGGAACGTACGACCTTACCTACAATCACGGCAAGACTCCCGAGGAGGGCAAGACCTATGTGAAGATTCCTTTTGTGGCCGATGACGATGCCATGGCCAATGAGTTGGGCATGGCATCGTATAATGTGGAAGGTACCGCAGGCATATCGGGAACAAAAGGCCAGACCGCTACCTTTTATATGATGCTTCCTCCCATGGATTTGTCGCAAGCCAGCGCCAAGGTCATCCTTACAGATTCAAATAATAATGTATACGAAGCCGATCTTACTGCCACTAATTTCGAGGCTGGTAAGAAGTATGCGTTTTTAGTACATAAGGGAATAACTGGCAGTGCCCCTGATAGTGATGACTCAGAATTTGGATCTTAATGATAAAGTGTATGAAGAAGATATTTAGAATAGTCATGTTTGCATGTGCCATGCTTTCGTTGGCTGCTTGTAGCAACGACAACATCAAGCCCGACACACCCGAACAGCCTACCACGGGCTACCGCCTCACCTTTGATGGTGGTGTGGGCGTTGAGAATCAGACTCGTGCCCATTGGTCTGACCTACAAGGAAGTGGCAACTTGATATTCAATTGGGACTATAATTCCGATGAAGAGACAACCAATGAGATGGTGATGGCATTCTATAAGGAAAAGTTCATTGCCAGCACAACAGGGAACTACCACACCTATGCCAGCATCCATCGTCAT
>JAZRIA010000084.1:0-3157 GCA_045645045.1 Bacteroidaceae bacterium
GACCGTAAACGATCTGCAGGAACAGCTCTCTCATAGCGGTGTTGATTGCGTCACAAACAAGGTCAGTGTTCAGAGCCTCGTTGGCATCCATACCCTTCTTGATGGCGTCCATCAGCTTGCCCATGTGTACGAACTCGTAACCGCAAACCTGGTCGTCCTCGTCCAGGAACATCTTGGTGATGTAGCCCTCGGTGAGCTGCAGGTAACGTGTGCCCTTGAGCTTGGTGCCGTACAGGGTACCTGTCTGAGAAATCAGACCCTTACCCAGGTCTTCCATACCAGCACCGATGGTCAGACCGCCCTCAGAGAAAGCTGACTGTGTACGACCGTAAACGATCTGCAGGAACAGCTCGCGCATAGCGGTGTTGATAGCGTCGCATACCAAGTCGGTGTTCAAAGCCTCCAGAATGGTCTTGCCGGGCAGAATCTCGCTGGCCATAGCAGCAGAGTGGGTCATGCCAGAGCAACCGATGGTCTCAACGAGACACTCCTCGATGATACCTTCCTTCACGTTCAAGGTCAGCTTGCAAGCACCCTGCTGGGGAGCACACCAACCCACACCGTGGGTCAGACCGCTGATGTCCTTGATTTCCTTTGCCTGCACCCACTTGCCCTCTTCAGGGATGGGAGCGGGACCATGGTTGGGGCCTTTAGCCACACAACACATGTTCTGTACTTCGTGTGTGTACTGCATAATTTTGTTGTTTGGTTGTTTTGTATTTTAGTGGTTCAACACTTTTGCTCTACAAAAATAGTCATTTTTAGGTATCATGCAAAGCATTTGCCCATATTTTTGCTTGCTTTGGGGCGATTTCCGATGTCAATTTTCATGTATCGTTGATTTTTTCGTATCTTTGACCCCAATTATGGCAAAGAAGGAAAACAAATCAAAGACAATAAACATAAAGAACAAGCGTGCCTCGTTCGACTTTGCTCTGTTCGATGACTACACGGCAGGCATTGTGCTTACTGGCACTGAGATAAAGAGTATCCGCCAGGGAAAAGCCTCGCTGGTGGACACGTTCTGCTATGTGCACAACGGGGAGGTGTGGGTGAAGAACATGTACGTGGCACACTACGAGCAGGGTTCGTACAACAACCATGTGGAGCGCCGCGAGCGCAAACTCCTGCTGAACCGACGCGAGATACGCAAGATTCAACAGACGGTGAAGCAACCGGGTTTCAGCATTGTCCCCACATTATTATATATTGATGAGAAAGGCTTGGCAAAACTGGATATCAGCATAGCTCGAGGCAAGAAGGAATTTGACAAGCGCGAGACAATGAAGGAGAAGGAGGACAGACGACAGATGGACCGTGCCTTCAAGAAAGGATATTGAGGAACGGAAAACGGAAATCTGAAATCGGAAAGGTGAAAACGGAAAACTGTGTGAGCAGATATTTCCTATTGCTTCCTCTTTAATCCTATTGCCTCCTCTTTTCTATAAAAAAGACAAATCATCATGCTTAAAATAAAAGAACAACAAGTCATTGAGGCGGCTCAGCAGGGTATGGATGCCTTTGTTGAGCTGTTTTACAACGAGATAATGAATAGCATAGGGGGAGAGCTGAATGCCGAGAGCATGCAAAGCCTCACTCCCGACCAGATAACCCTGGTGGCATATTGCATCTATCGCGAGGAGGTGATGGATGGCGGGCATGTGCAACTGATACACAACGGCTATGGCCCCTTCATCTTCCTGAACCCCTTTGCCAAGGTAATGCGGCTGTGGGGAGCCAAGGAGTTCTCCAAACTGGTGTATAGCGGCCGTAAGTTCTTCGAAGAGAACCAGAAGGCACTCATCAAGGAATGCTCCGACGAGGAGTTCATGGCCATCTACGAGAACTATCCCGAGGCCGATGACCTGGACGATGAGTTCATCATCATGGAGGAGGAAGTTACCGAGACAGTGGCCCGATATATCGACGAGCACATACAGGATTTTGCCGAGATAGAAGCATGAACATAAGACAGGCTCTGAACGAGAAGGTACGCCCCTTGGTGCTGGACGGAGGTTTCGGCACTATGGTGCAGCGCTACGGCCTGAAGGAAGAGGATTTCCGTGGCTACCGCTACAGGGACATTCCGGGCATGATGCTGGGCAACAACGAGATGCTGTGCCTGACCCGACCCGATGTGGTGAGCGGCATATATCGTGCGTATGTGGATGCCGGTGCCGACATACTTACCGCCAACACCTTCTCTGCCAATTCCATTTCACAGGCAGATTATAATTGCCAGCACTTGGTGGGGGATATGAACCGCGAGGCCGTACGTCTTGCACGCCGCGCTTTTGCCGAAAGCGGACGCCAGGGGTTCGTAATCGCCACCGTGGGCCCAACCAACAAGTCGCTGAGCATATCTCCCGACATCAACGACCCGGCATGCCGTGCCATCACCTTTGACCAGTTGGCCGAGGCATACATGGAGCAGATGGAGGTGCTTGCCCAGGAGGGAGTGGATGCCATCTTGCTGGAAACCATCTTCGACACCCTCAATGCCAAGGCAGGCATATATGCCATGCAAGAGGTGATGCACTGGACGGGCAAGGACATGCCGCTGATGCTTTCCGTTACGGTGAACGATGCAGCTGGCCGATTGCTTTCGGGACAGACACTGGAGGCCTTCCTCATTTCCGTGGCACACGCTCCAATACTTTCTATAGGTCTGAACTGCTCCTTCGGTGCCGACCAGATGCTGCCCGTATTGCGCAACCTGCACCGTATGCTCACAGAAAGGGCAGGGGAGAACGGGAAGCGCATCTTCATCTCCTGTCATCCCAATGCCGGTTTGCCCAACTCCATGGGGCAGTACGATGTGAGCCCCGAACAGTTTGTGCAGAGTGTAAGGCCCATGATAGAAGAGGGACTTGCAGATATAATAGGAGGATGTTGCGGCACCACTCCCGAACACATAAAAGCCTTGGTTGACATATGCAGATAGACATTTGCGGACTTGAACCGCTGGACAGGAACGTAGCCTTCGTTGGAGTGGGCGAGAGGTGCAACGTGGCCGGTAGCCGCAAGTTCCTGCGCCTCATTTCCGAGGGCAGTTACGAAGAGGCCCTCGACATAGCACGCCGACAGGTGCAAGACGGTGCCATGGTGCTCGACATCAACATGGACGACGGCTTGTTGGATGCACGCAAGGAGATGG
>JAZRIA010000085.1:0-33141 GCA_045645045.1 Bacteroidaceae bacterium
TGGTGAAGAAGACCATGGCATTTCTGGTGGACAAGGACAGGGACAGTGTCCTCGTGTTCTTGTGCGACGTGCCCGAGGGCATTGAGGGACTGAAGTTCAAGGCTGTTGCTATTGCCGGAAAGGACAGCGATGGCGAGCAAAGGGAGATTCCTGTGCTGTCCTCTGTCGTGGCTTTGACAGAGAGCAAGGCATTGACACTGGAGGCAGGGCAGAGCGAAACAGTAAATCTTGCTGACCTCTTTCCTAACGGAGCACAAGACAAGCGTGTGATTGTGGAGAAGATAACCGATCCCGTGCAGGTGGCATTGGATGCCTTGCCACAGGTGGTTCAGCCAGAATACGGCGATGTCCTTTCCTGTGCTGCAGCATACTATGCCGCACACAGATTGGGCTTGCCAGATACCACTATATATATAAATAAGGTGTATACCATGCAGAAGGAGGATGGCAGTATGCCGTGGTACCCTGGTCTGGCTGGCAATGCCTACCTGACTCGCGAGGTGGGTTATCTTCTTGCACGACTGAACTCTGCCAACCCCAATGCACAGAAGGTGATGACTGGTATCAAGCGTTATCTGAAGACCTCCCTCAAGGAGAGCATAGAGAAGCGTAAGGAGTATAACAAGGACTGGACACCTTGGCTCTCTGACTTGCGCACCCTGTATGTTCTTGTGAAGGACGGCGAGGCAGACAAGGAAACATTGCAACTGGTTAAGAAGGTGCTGAAACGTCTGCCCGAAGACATCGGGGAAATGGAAAGCGAGTATATAGCCATAGCCATGATAGTGAAGCATGCCCTGAATGAGGCTGTGTTGAAGGATGGTGTGAAGGTGCTGAAATTCCGCCTGAACCATAAGGACGGAACTTATCTGGCATACCGTGGTGGCAGCTGGCCAAGCATAGACCGCCGTCTGCACATCCATACGCAGGTGATGGAGGCATGGCAGACGGTATGTCCCGAGGATACTGCCACCATCCGTGGCATGCAGTACTGGCTTCTGAACCAGAAGCGTACACAGGGATGGGAGTCGCCCATAGCCTGCATAGATGCCGTGTATGCCCTGACAGGCGGCAAGATGCAGAAGAAGGATGAAGCTGTCTCTGCAGTGCAAAGAGATACACTGGACTTGTCTGGGAAAAAGTCTGTAGTTATAAAGAACGACGGAAAGGATGTCATGTGGGTAGCCGTATATGGTGAATACACCCTTCCTGTGGAGCAGGTGAAGAATGCTGGAACGGACTTCGCTCTGCAACGTACCTTCAACATTGCTGAACCCAAGGTGGGCGACCGCATAAAGGAGAGGATTGTGATAGATGCCAAGCGCGACTGTGAATACGTGGTTCTCAGTGTGCCTCGTGCCGGATGTGCGGAACCTGTATCAAAACTGTCGGGCTACGCATGGCAGAAGGGGCTGTCGTACTATATGGAGGTTCGCGGCGACCGTACGGACTACTTTATTCCTGCTCTGCCTCATGGCAAGTATGTGCTGGAAACGGAAATGACCGTAGAGCGCAAGGGAAATTATGCCTCTGGCGTGCCTACGATAAAGTGCTGCTATGCCGAAGAGTTCAGAGCGCATGGCGAGAATGTAAGGATGATAGTAAAGGAGTAAAATAAACAATAAAGGCGAGAAACCATGAAACGTATGATGTGGATGCTGCTGGCAGTGCTGCTGGTTGCATGCTCGGGAGAGGGTGAGAAGAAGAGGGTGCTGGTAAGTTCCAAGGGCTTGCCCAGCGAATTGCTGTTGGTGGTGGACAAGGCTGTATGGAACAGTGACTTGCAAGATTCCATAAACGGCATAGTGAAGGCACAGGTGCCGGGACTGATGCAGGTGGAGGAACTGTTTCGTGTGACCAGGATTCTAAGTCATGACTACGAGGCCACACATACGACATTTCATACCAAACTGTTTGTAAAGGTGGATAAGGATCTGGACAAACCTATGATGGGAACACGTCGCAACGTGTATGCCAAACCTCAGTTGGAACTGGTGGTGGCGGCCCCCTCGCAGGATGTATTGCGTGAATATCTGTCTTTAAATGCCGAACGGATAAAGGAAATACTTGTTGAGTCGCAGATAGAGAAGCGTGTGGAACTGCTCAGAAAGAAGTACAGCAAGAAGGTGGATGATGACCTGAAGGATGTGCTTGGCATGTCGGTACGTGCTCCGGAGAACATGAAGGCAACCAAAAAAGGAGAGCGTTTCCTGTGGGGAGGTACCAACCTGCTGGAGAAGGACCTGAATCTTGTCGTATATACCTATGACTGGCATGGTGAGGACCTGAACGATGTTGAAGGTTATGTGGAGAAACGTGATTCGGTGATGAAGCTTAATGTCCCTGGTTCCTATGAAGGACAGTGGATGCAGACTGTGCGCGAGAGGGAGAAGAATAATCCGCTGGTAGAATGCTCCGAACGTATGCTGAATGGACGCAAGGTGATGGAGGCAAGAGGATTGTGGGAGATGAGGAACGGAGCCTTGGGCGGTCCTTTCGTCAGCTTGTCCAGTGTGGATACTGTGGAACGCAAAGTGATTGTGGGAGAAGGTTTTGTCTACTCTCCCTCTACCGACAAGCGCGACCTCATTCGCCAGATGGAGGCAGTGTTGAGAACCCTGAAGTAGGATATTGTATCCCGCTTTTGATGGGATAAATTTGGTTAATCTGCCACTTATTTGTATCTTTGTGGATGTTATGATAAGAAAAATTATATTCCTTAGCTGTATATTGCTTGCATCTGTGGCTGCTGCACAGCCACGCTTTGTTGCAGATTCCGAAATAAAGAAGATTGGTGAAGTGCTTTTCCAAAAGCCACACTCTGTGGTATTTGGATTTACGAATAAGGGGAATAAGCCGCTGCATATCAAGAAGGTGCAGTCGTCGTGCGGTTGTGCCAAGGCAGAGTATACACGTGGCAATATTGCACCAGGTGCAAGGGGCGAGATAGTTGTGGAGTACGATGCTGGTATGTTGGGTACATTCAGTAAGTATGTGGAGGTATATACCAATGCCAGCAAGGACCCGGAATTTCTTGTGTTTCAAGGCCGTGTGGTTAGTGAACTGGCGGATTATACAATAGGCTTCCCAATAGACTTGGGTAATGTGAGGATGAATACAAACTATGTGGAGTTTGACAATGTGAGAAAGGGCGAGCGCCTGGCCACTGTTTTGCGAGTGGTAAATACGGAACGCTCGGCTTACCGACCAGAGTTGATGCATCTGCCTCCATATTTGCATGCAGAATATAATCCAGAGGTTATTCCTGGTGGTCAGGTGGGCGAGGTACGTCTGATTTTGGATACCGACAAGTTGACATCCTACGGACTAAATCAGACAAGTGTATATTTGGCAAGGTATTTGGGCGATAAAATAGGTGAGAGCAACGAGATAGTGGTCTCAGCGGTTCTTTTGCCACCAGTTTCGGAGACACCATCGCTGGGAGGTGTTATCAGACTTAGCGAAAGCGAGTTGACCTTCGAACGGGATGCAAAGAAGATGAAAGCGGTGGTAGTGGTACACAACGATGGTAAGGCCCCGTTGGCGATACATGCACTACAGGTTTTTAATCATGCTGTAGAGGTTTCGCTTTCGAATAGAACGATTGCTCCTGGAAAGAGCGCCAAATTAAAGATTTCCGTAAAGAAGAATTTGCTTGGCAGATTCAAGGCACGTCCGCGAGTACTGTTAATAAGTGATGATACCAAGACGCCAGTGAAGACATTGGATATCACGGTTAAGGGTAAATAAGTGGTCTATGTGGACAATATAATTAGGTAATAAAGAAAAATAGAATATATGGAGCATCCCGAGAATAGTTCTGAGTATGCAGGGCTGGTGGTTAATAAAGGCGTTGCCCAGCCATCAAGTGTCAACCCTTATCTGAAGCGTGGCAGGTTTGTCAGGCGCAGTTTGACGGCAGGAGATTATGTGGAGGGTATTCTGAAAGGTGATCCTTCTATTCTAGGTCAGGCTGTTACCTTGGTGGAGAGCACTTTGCCTGAGCATATTGCCGTTGCTCAGGAGGTAATAGAGAAATGTCTGCCGTTTAGCGGCAACAGTGTACGCATAGGTATCAGCGGTGTTCCTGGTGCCGGCAAAAGCACCAGTATAGATGAATTCGGTGTGCACGTCTTGAAGGAATATGGCGGCAAGCTGGCGGTTTTGGCCATAGATCCCAGTAGCGAGCGCACGAAGGGCAGTATTCTTGGCGACAAGACCAGAATGGAGAAATTGTCTGTGCATCCGAAGTCCTTCATACGTCCTAGTCCCTCTGCTGGTTCTTTGGGAGGTGTAGCCAGAAAGACGCGTGAAACCATTATCTTGTGTGAGGCGGCTGGATATGACAAGGTTTTTGTGGAAACTGTTGGAGTGGGGCAAAGCGAGACTGCATGTCACTCGATGGTTGACTTTTTCCTGTTGATACAGTTGGCCGGTACCGGTGACGAGTTACAGGGCATAAAGCGTGGTATCATGGAGATGGCCGATGGCATCATTATAAACAAATGTGATGGCAATAATGTGGAAAAGAGCCAGTTGGCGGCAAGTCACTTCAGGAATGCATTGCACCTGTTCCCCACCCCCGACAGCGGCTGGTCGCCAGAGGTGCTATGTTACAGCGGTTTCTATGGCATAGGCATCAAGGAGATATGGGACATGGTATACCGATACGTGAACTTCGTTAAAGCCAACGGCTATTTTGAGCATCGCAGAGCCGAGCAGGCCAAATATTGGATGTACGAAAGCATCAACGAAAGTCTGCGCAACAGTTTCTTCCAGAATCCAGCCATAGAGGAGATGTTGCATCTGGAAGAGCAGGCGGTGTTGAAAGGAGAGAAAACCTCATTCGTTGCTGCTAAGCAACTCTTGGACACGTACTTTGCACTCCTCCATTAACCACTTGGGGGTGCTGGTGGCACCGCATATACCAACTGAAGAACAGTCTTGCAGCCAGCTTGGGTCCACCTCGCTGGCTGTATCTATCATATAGCTGCGTGGGTTTACCTCGTTGCATTGGGAAAAGAGCACACGGCCATTACTGCTTTTTTTACCGCAGACAAAAAGTATGACATCGTGGCGTGATGCAAATTCGCGTATGTGCGGCATGCGATTGGCCACCTGACGGCAGATAGTGTCGGCATATTTGAATGTGGCATCTGGAGAGATATGGTTCTGTATGTACTCCACGATGGTGCGGAAGCCGTCCAACGACTTTGTAGTCTGGCTGTACAGACAGATGTCGCGGTTCATGTCAAGCCTGTCTACCTCTTCGGGACGCTCTATCACTATGGCCGTACCTTCTGTCTGTCCGACAAGTCCGAGAACTTCAGCATGTCCGTTTTTGCCGAAGATGACAATTTGTTTTTGATGGTCTGTGTCTGCTTGATACTCTTTACGTATGCGCTCCTGTAAGTGTAGTACAACAGGGCAGGTGGCATCAACAATGTGTATGTTGTTCTCCTGGGCTTTTTTGTATGTAGATGGCGGTTCTCCGTGGGCGCGAAGCAGGACATTGGCATCGTGTAGTGTGTTGTATGTATTATGGTCTATGGTCTCAAGACCTAATTGCTGGAGGCGGCTGCACTCCTTGCCGTTGTGTACGATGTCTCCTAAGCAATAGAGTTTCTTTCCATTGCATAGTTCCTCTTCCGCTTTTCCTATAGCACGGGTTACTCCGAAGCAGAAACCGCTTCCTTCGTCAATTTCAATAACCATTCCTGTTGTTCGGTTATAGTCATATTGCTGTTGTCCAGTACGATAGCATCCTCAGCTTGGGTGAGGGGTGAAATCTCGCGGTGTGAATCGATATAGTCACGTTCCTGGACATTCTTTAGTATGTCTTCGTAATTGCATTGTTCACCCTTGGCAGTCAGTTCGTTGTAGCGGCGCTGTGCGCGTATTTCTGCACTCGCAGTGACAAAAATTTTCAGTTCTGCATCGGGGAAGACAACAGTACCGATATCGCGTCCGTCCAAGATGACACCTTTTGCCTTGCCCATTTCGCGTTGCTGTGCCACCATGGCTTCACGTACAAAACTGAGCGTGGCAATGGGACTGACGTGATTGCTGACCTCCAGGGTGCGTATTTCGTCCTCTACACGTATGCCGTTCAGATATGTGTCTGGACGTCCTGTGTCGGGATTGAACTTAAACGATATATGTATGTCTGGCATTGCCGCGTACAATCGGTCGGTATCAATGTTGCCCTGTGTGTCTATCATGCCGTTCTGCATGGCATAGAGTGTGACGCTACGGTACATGGCACCTGTGTCAATGTAGATATATCCCAATTCCTTGGCGAGATTCTTGGCCATCGTGCTTTTGCCGCATGAGGAATGGCCGTCAATAGCGATGGTAATCATTGTATAGCTTGGTTGGTAGGTTGTGTTGTTTTTGATATAGTATTGCTCTCTTTGTTCTCTTTTGCAAAGGAGTATGCAAGTGTGAAGGATAAGGTATGTGCTCCGGTATGGTAGTTTCCGTAGGCCATGCCAACCTTTATCCTCTTAATATTGATGCCAGCACCCACAGTGAGACCTGAGGCGTGCGAACTCCCTGCTGCTTTCATTTCGTATCCTCGACGGAAGTTATAGCCGAGTCCGAGCCAGAATCTTCCGTCGTATATGGTTAGATCCGCACCGATATTCAGGTGGTTGAGGAAGACTTGGAAACCGCCAGTGTCACCTCCGGCAGAGTAGTAGAATTTCTTGTTCCAATGGAACATGTCGAAGAGCATTAGATGAACTCTGACAGGCAGGCGTCCCAGCCCCTTGCTTACGCCAAGTTGCAGGTCCATGGGGAGTCGCTCGGCTATGTCTCCGAAAGCACTTACCTGTCCGCCAAGGTTGGTTGCAACGACGGAAAAGGAGAAGTCCTTGTCGCTGTTGAAATAGTTAAGTCCTAAGTCCACAGCCAAAGCAATGCTTGAATAGCCAGCGTATGTGGAATAAAGAAATTTACCATTAACTCCGCCTACCCAGTGATCGCTGAGTAGATAACTGTAGCCACAGGCCAAATTCATGTCCAGATTCTTTGCCAAACCCATGTGGTTGCCCCATTCGTCTGTCTCTACTATGTCGCCATAGCCTACGAATTGTGCCATAGCACCCCACGTTCCCCTTTCCCCTTGTGCTTGAACATAACTTATACTGCCTGCCTTGCTGCCCTGCATGTAGGTCAGGAAGTTGAGATTGAATGTTTTGTTGCTGACAGAGCTCATCAAAGCTGGATTTTGGAAAATCAGGGAAGCATCATCCTCTATCAATGATATATTCCTGCCACCCAAAGCCATGGCGTGAGATGATGTTGGAAGGTTCAGAAAATTGAAAATACTGGTACTTTCCTGTGCGTTTGCTGCAATAGGGAAAAGTACGAGCGATAATATATATGTTAGGAGGCTTCTTGGGCTCATGGTTCTTTACTTTGGGTTTCAAAGATAATGCATTTTGCTCCAATATGACCAATATGCGCCCCAAAAAGTATGTTTTATACAAAAAAATCTTAGAGCATACGTCAGTATATGGAAAAAAAGTCCTACATTTGCCGTTGCAGTTGTGCTAAAAACGATAAACAATATAATTATGGAAGCAATCAAAACAGTTAACGATGAACTCCGCAGCCAAAAATCCACTAGCCTGCTTATAGGTTATGTGGTGGTGTTGGCAGCCATGTTCGCCGCATTTGAGTACACTACTCGTGATGTTGTGGTACAGGAAGAGGGTAAGATTTATGAGAGCGTAGTCCTTGAAGAGGATATGATTCCCATCACCCAGCAGCAGGAAATCGTTGCTCCTCCCCCACAGGCAGCTCCCAAGGTTGCAGAAATTATCAATATCGTTGATAACGAAACCGAACTGCCCGAGGAAGAGATTGAGACCAGTGAGGAGGTTAATCAGGCGATTACTACAGTTGTGGGAACTGGCGCTCCTGGTGCTGTCGCTACAGGTCCTGTTGGTCCAATTGTGGAAGAGGTTGATGATGACCGCGTGTATGACGTGGTTGAGGAGAATGCTTCGTTCCCAGGTGGTGATGCTGAGTGTATGAAATGGTTGCAGCAGAACATCAAATATCCCTCAATCTGTCAAGAGCAGGGCGTGCAGGGTCGTGTCATTGTTGCATTCGTTGTTAACCGTGACGGTTCTATCGTGGACGTGAAGGTCGTACGTTCTCCAGATGACCATCTGTCGGAGGAGGCTGTCCGTGTTGTTAAGTTGATGCCCAAGTGGAAACCCGCACGTCAGGGTAACAAGACTGTGCGCTCACGTTTCAACTTGCCTGTCATGTTCCGCCTGTCATAATTAAGATATTAGAAAATAAACATTAGGAAATATGTACGGTTCAGAAGAAATTCTGGCTATGGTAAACCAAGGGCTGGCGGACCTCCAATTGGAGCGCCAGCCCTTCGGTCTTTACAAGCCAATACGTTATGTCTTGAGTATAGGTGGCAAGAGAGTTCGTCCTGTTCTGTTGCTTATGGCATATAATATGTATAAGGATGATGTGCAGACAGTGCTCCCTTCCGCCGTGGCTGTGGAAACATACCATAATTATACCTTGCTCCACGATGATGTTATGGATAGAGCGGAAGTTAGACGTGGAAAACCTTGTGTCCATAAGGTGTGGAATGAAAATACCGCCATACTGAGCGGTGACAGCATGCTGGTGATGGCCTATCAGCTTGTGGCGCAGTGTCCTTCCGGATGTTTAAAGTCGGTGTTGGACCTGTTTACTGCAACTGCGCTTGAAATAGGTGAGGGGCAACAGTATGATGTGGATTTTGAGGAACGTATGGACGTTAAGGCGGAGGAATACATAGAGATGATCCGTCTAAAGACTAGTGTTCTGTTGGCATGTGCTTTGAAGATGGGCGCGCTCCAGGCTGGTGCTCCTGCCGAGGATTGCGACTTGTTGTACCGTTTTGGTGAAAGTGTGGGTCTTGCTTTCCAGTTGCAGGACGATTTGCTTGATGTATATGGCGATTTTGATACTTTTGGTAAACGGATTGGCGGTGATATCCTTTGCAATAAGAAAACCTATATGCTTATCAAGGCTTTGGAGGGAGCAGATGAAACACAGCGCCGTCAATTGGAGCACTGGATAGATGCTAAGGAGTATAATCCTGATGAAAAGGTCGCAGCTGTTACGTCATTATATAATGAGATTGGTGTGCGGGCTTTGTGCGAAGACTTGATAAACAAGTATTTTGAGGAAGCTCGCCAGGTGCTTGATAAGGTTTCGCTACCTGCGGAGAAGAAGGAGGTATTGTGGCAGTATGCTCTTGGCTTGTTAGGACGTAATAGCTGATGATTGATACGCATAGCCATATTTATGGCCCGGAGTTTGATGATGACAGGGCCGAAGTGTTGCAAAGGGCAATGCAGGCAGGGATAGATAAGGTGCTTCTGCCTAATATCAACGAGGATAGCATTGCTCGTATGTTGCAGGTGTCCAGAGAATATCCAGATGTCTGCTATCCTATGATGGGACTTCATCCTGAGGATGTTAAGGAAGACTGGATGCAGGTCCTTGATCGTATGGAGTCGCAATTGGATGGTATGATAGCTATTGGTGAAGTAGGTCTGGATTTCTATTGGGATGCAACGTACCGCAAAGAACAGATTGAAGCCTTTGAACGTCAGATATGCTGGGCTCGAGAACTCGACCTTCCGCTTGTTGTACATATGAGAAAAGCCGAGCCGGAATTGCTGGAAGCTATGGATCGTCACAAATCAGACGGGCTAAGAGGGGTGTTTCATTGCTTCGGTGGGAGTAAGGAGACTGCTGCACGTATGCTGAAGCATGAAGGCTTTGTTCTGGGAATAGGCGGTGTAGTCACCTTCAAAAATAGCCGTTTGGCCGAGACTCTACAGTATGTGCCTCTTGATAAAATTGTCCTTGAAACAGATGCTCCTTATCTGGCTCCTGCGCCTTGTCGCGGCAAGAGGAATGAACCATCTTATGTGGCTCATGTAGCCCGCTTTTTGACAAATATATATAATGTGTCTGTGGAAGAGATAAACGCGGTGACAAATTTGACTGTCAAGCGTGTGTTTGGAAGTCTATAATCATGTTTTTATAGGTCTAAAACACAAAAAACAGTAATAGAAGGTAACTTTTTTGTTAAATAGTTATGTCAAGTCCGTTAAAAATTATATTTTTGTAACCGCAAAGCCTATTGGAGAGGTGCTCGAGTGGTTGAAGAGGCACGCCTGGAAAGCGTGTATACGTCAAAAGCGTATCACGGGTTCGAATCCCGTTCTCTCCGCGATAATAATAATAGTATTCATTTAAATAAACCTAAAAATTACCAAAACAATGAAAAAGTTATTTGCTATTGTTGCGATGGTGGCTGCATGCTCTTTCGCTTCAACTTCATCTGTAATGGCTCAGGAAGATGTTGCCGCAGTGGATACCGCTGTAGTTGATTCTGCTGCTGTTGATAGCGTTGCTGAGGCTGAGGCCGTAGAGGCTGCTCCCGTAGAGGAAGTTACTCCCGTTGAGGAGGAAGAGAACCTTCACAAGGCTTTGAAGACCAAGTTCATCGAGGGTGACGCTGGCTTCATGTCATTGGTTGCTATTGCATTGGTTCTCGGTTTGGCTTTCTGTATCGAGCGCGTTGTATATTTGAGCTTGGCTCAGGTTAATACTCGTAAGTTCTGTGCTGATTTGGCAGCTTTGGTTGCTGCTGGTAAGGTTGAGGAGGCTATTGCTAAGGCTAAGGCTACTCGTGGTCCTGTTGCACAGATCAGCCGCAAGGCAATGGAATGTCTCAATAGCAATGACCAGAACGATATGGCTACTATCGAGCGTACCATCAACATGGAGGCTGAGGTTCAGGGTTCTTACCTCGAGGAGAACTGCTCTTGGATTACCTTGTTTATTGCTATGGCTCCCTCTCTCGGTTTCTTGGGTACTGTAATCGGTATGGTTATGGCATTCGATGATATCCAGAAGGCAGGTGATATCAGCCCCACTGTCGTAGCAGGCGGTATGAAGGTGGCTTTGATTACTACCATTTTCGGTATCGTTGTTGCTTTGATTCTTCAGGTATTCTACAACTTCATCTTGGCTCGCGTTGAGGCTCTGACTGGTAACATGGAAGAGGCTGCTCAGGAGCTCTTGGTTATGTGTGTAAGAAGCGAGAAGAGCAAGAAGTAATTCTGCCTACTTGCATTAAGTAAATCAATAGTCATTATTAAGGAGATATAATAATGAAAATTCAACAGATTTCTAAAACCGCATTGTTGGCTGTAGTCGCTATCAGTCTTGTTGTCTTTGGCGTCTTCTTTGGATTCTGGGGTGATGAGAAGTATGGCGAGTATGATGCACCAACATTCACAGGCTTGCTCCTTTACCTGATGTATGCCCTGGTAGTTTTGACCACTGGTCTGATTGTTTGGGCCATGGTTAAGAGTATGGCGGGTACTAAGGGTGGTGGTGCTCTTGGTGGTGTGCCCAGTACTAAGATAACTGTATGTACCTGGAGTCTTTTTGTAATCTCTTTGGTTGTTGGTTATGTAACAGGTATTGGCGAAGCTGATTTTACTGCAGCTGACGGAACAGTTACCGCTGGTAGTATGGTTACCATCGTTGACATGTTCATGACAAGTATCATAGTTCTATTCCTTGCTCTTGTTGTAGCTGTAATAGTTGCTATGTCAGGTATCTTGACAAAGACAGCATCTAAGTAATTAATTGTAAAACAGCAAAAGATATGGCTAAGAAAAAGAAGAAAGTGCCAGGCTTGAACGCCAGTTCTACCGCTGACATATCTTTTATCCTGCTTATCTTCTTCCTGATTACCACATCAATGGATACTGATAGTGGCCTCGCTCGTCGCTTGCCACAGCCACCAGATAAGGAACAGGAGGATGCTCAGATTGACGTTAAGGAACGTAATGTTCTCAATGTTAGATTGAATGCCGCAGGTGCTCTGATGTGTAACTCAGAGATAATAGAGATTAACTTACTTCGTGACCGTGCAAAGGAATTCATTCAGAATCCTAATGACTTGAGTACTTTGCCAGAGAAGTCAGCAGTTGAGATTGATTTATTGGGTCAATGCTACATTACCAAGAATCATGTTATCTCAGTTCAGACCGACCGTGGTACACCATACAATGTGTACTTCCAGGTACAGAACGAATTGGTGGCAGCATACAATGAGTTGCGTAATGATTTGTCTAAGGCAAAGTTTGGACGTCCTTACGATGCATTGAACAATGAACAGCAGGTAGCAATTCGTGCTTACTATCCCCAGAAGATATCTGAGGCTGAACCTAAAAACTATGGAGGAACCAACTAATGGCAGGATTTAAGAAAAAGGAAAGTCGTGAAATGCCCGAGATGAACACCTCATCTCTGCCCGACTTGATCTTCACCATCTTGTTCTTCTTCATGATTGTTACCACCATGCGTGAGGTTACTTTGAAGGTTAAGATGACGATTCCTCAGGGTACGGAACTCGAGAAGTTGGAGAAGAAGAGTGCGGTTAGTTACATCTACGTAGGTCCTCCTACAGATGCACTTCGTGCTCAGATGGGTAGCAGTACTCGTATTCAGTTGAACGACCGTTATGCCGAGCCTCGCGAGGTTATGGACTTTGTGGCTCAAGAGCGTCAAGGTATGGCCAACCAGGCAGAGCAGGTTATCTCTATCAAGGCTGACTCTAAGACACAGATGGGTATCATTACCGATATCAAGGAAGTATTGAGAAAGTCATGGGCACTGCGTATCAACTACTCTGCTACACGTAGACAGTAAGTTATTTTAACTTATCATATAGATTGGACGGGAGTCATGCTTGGCTCCCGTTCTTTTATTTCTAGTCAATAGTAATCAGCAGATAAATCTTTATCTCAACCTCTACTAACTATGTATATTAGTATAATTGCCGCAGTGGCAAAAAATATGGCAATAGGCAATGAGAACAAGTTGCTATACTGGTTGCCAAATGATTTAAAACGTTTCAAAGTCCTAACCACGGGCCATACTATCATCATGGGCAGAAGGACATTTGATAGTTTGCCCAAGGGCGCGTTGCCTAATCGTAGGAATGTTGTCCTGTCTCGTTCCTTGTCAGAACTCCCCGGTGCTGAGGTCTTCCCTGATTTGCAGTCAGCTTTAGATTCATGTTCCGAATCAGAGGATATATATATAATAGGTGGAGAGAGCGTTTATCGTCAGGCCATGCCTTTGGCCGATCGTTTATGTCTCACTGAGATAGACTCAACACCAGAATTTGCTGATGCTTACTTCCCCGAAGTTGATGCATCGTTATGGCTTGAAGAGAGCCGTGAAGAGCATGACGTCGATGATAAGCATGCTTTTAGATATTCCTTCGTGGACTATTTAAGACGAGCCATATAGGTATGGATGTACCTATCAATTTATGGTATAGTGTTTTGCTTGCCGTTTCAAATATTTTTGATACCTTTGTTCTGTTAATTACATATTGTTATGAGGCAATACTTGGACTTACTTGAGCGAATTTTAAAGGAAGGAGTAGATAAGGGTGACCGTACAGGCACCGGTACCAAAAGCATCTTTGGTCATCAGATGCGCTTTAACCTGGAGGAAGGTTTTCCTTTGTTGACAACAAAGAAGGTGCATCTGAAGAGTATCATTTACGAGCTTCTGTGGTTTCTACAAGGTAACACCAATGCCAAATGGCTTCAAGAACGTGGTGTGCGCATCTGGAACGAGTGGGCAGACCCCGAGACGGGCGACCTTGGACATATCTATGGCTACCAGTGGCGTTCGTGGCCAGACTACAACGGTGGATTTATCGACCAGATCCAGCAGGCAGTGGATACTATAAAGAACGATCCTAACTGTCGTCGCATTATAGTATCGGCATGGAATGTTGCCGATTTGAACAATATGAACTTGCCCCCTTGTCATGCTTTCTTCCAGTTCTATGTTGCAAATGGCAAACTGTCTCTGCAACTATATCAACGTAGTGCCGACACCTTCCTTGGCGTACCCTTCAACATCGCATCATACGCTCTCCTGTGCATGATGATGGCGCAGGTTTGCGGCCTGAAGCCAGGCGAGTTCATCCATACTACTGGCGATACGCATATCTACACCAACCACATGGAGCAGATCCACGAACAGCTTTCGCGTGAACCGCGTCCCTTGCCACGTATGGTGCTTAATTCCGAGGTAAAGAATATCTTTGACTTTAAGTACGAGGACTTCACTCTGGAGGACTATGACCCATGGCCGGCAATTAAGGGAGTCGTGGCCGTTTAACGTTGAACGTTTAACACAGAGCGTAAAATAGAGAATTCCAATGCAAGAACTGCCCAAGGATTTCATATCCCTGATGAGGGAACACTACGGCAACGATGATGCCGAGGCTCTTTGCGATGCCTTGCTGACAACAGAGCCGGAGGTGTCTGTACGCCTGAATAGACGAAAGATTTCTGCGATTTTTGAACCCCATCCCAACCCTCCCTGTGAGAGAGGAGGAGTACAAGGACTGCCATGTGGGGCGGGATGGGAACCTGTCCCTTGGTGTCCAGATGCCTATTACCTTGCCGAACGGCCTCCCTTTACTTTTGATCCCTTGCTTCATGCCGGAGTGTACTATGTTCAGGAGGCATCTTCTATGTATGTTGCAAAGTTGCTGAAGGATTATGGTACCGAGACCGCATGTTGCGCTTTGGACCTCTGTGCTGCCCCCGGTGGCAAGAGCACTCTGCTTGCAGGACTTCTTCCCGAAGGGTCGCTCCTTGTCAGCAACGAACCTATGCCCAAGCGTGCCAATGTCCTTGCCGAGAATATGCAGAAGTGGACACGCATGCCCGAGGGGCATTATCCTGTGGAGAGTATCGTTACCAACAACTATCCTGCCGATTTCGGCGCTTTCTCCGATTGCTTTGACCTTGTTGTTGCCGACGTTCCCTGCTCGGGCGAAGGCATGTTCCGTAAGGATGAGCAGGCCGTAGCCGAATGGAGTATGGACAACGTTATGATGTGCGTGGAGCGTCAGCGTGGCATACTTAGCGATATATGGCATGTGCTGAAGCCAGGTGGACTGCTTATCTATAGCACATGTACTTTCAACCGTTTTGAAGACGAGGACAATGTACGGTGGATATGTTCGGAGTTGGGAGGCGAACTTCTTGAAGAACGTCATTTCCTGCCAGGATGCGACCGTGGCGAGGGTTTCTATTGTGCAGCAATACGAAAGAGTGGGGAAGAGGAGGGTATTGATGCTGTATCGGCTGTGAAGGACAAGATTTTACGCAAGGCCAATTCTACTCTCCGTCTCATGCCCAAGGCTTTCGAGTGCGAAGGTCCATGTGTGGAACTCTCTTACGACGAGGCTTTAGCATATCTGCGCCGCGAGGCCATTCGTGTTCCAGCCCCCAAAGGACCGCTTACTCTGTGTTACATGGGCATCCCTCTCGGCCCAGGCAAGGGGGTAGGTAACAGAATCAACAACCTCTATCCCGAAGCATGGCGCATTCGTACCACTTATACCAAGAAGTGGAGCCTTGGAGGAACGGAAAGGTGAGGACCCCTCCCCAGCCAGTCCGCGCGTCGAACTGGAAAGTTCTCCCCTCCCAAGGCACAGAAGCACATTCGGTGCTTCTTCTGAAGACCTTGCTCGCCCCTGTATGGGACGGAGTAGTTACAACTGGGGAATGAGTAAAACGTACTTGTGTGGCTTGATGAACCAAAGGTGAATAATAAAACGGAAAACTGATATCTTTAATACATACATGAATGCTGTAATGCAACAAAACATGCACGAATTCCGAACATACTTTTATACAAAGAGTCCGCTGATGAAGGTCACGGCCGTTGTATATGCCCTTGTACTTTTGGTGATGGTCGTATTCTTCTTCATGAACATGGACACAATAGTTGCTCAGGGCAAGATGGCACTGGCTTATGGTTTATTTGTGCTTTGTGCTTTGGCCATGCTTGTGCGCTCTTTGCTGTTTATATACGAGACCATTGTGGTAGATGAGGATAAACAGGAACTCCGCTACCGCTTGTTGCGCAAGACCATACCCTTCAAGGATATTATTCAGATTAAGAAAGTCCGTGATGGGCAATTGCGTATCCTCGCTTCCAAGGGGATATATCCCGTTTCTGTAGAAAATGAGGAGTCATTTCTCCTTCTGGTAAAAAACATCCTGCCGGAGTTGCAGGTAAAATGAATATTTCGACAAGCAATATACTGTCGCTGCACGCAGCGTCCCTACGCATAGGCAATTGGTACCTTAAAACCATATGACTAAAGTTCTTCTTCACTGCTGTTGCGCTCCATGTTCCAGCGCCATCATAGAGTGGATGATGCAAAACGGCATCTGCCCAGTGCTTTATTATTGCAACCCCAACATCTTCCCCGAGGAAGAGTATCTTATCCGCAAGAACGAGTGTACACGATATGCTGAGCAGTTGGGACTGGAGATAATAGACGAGGACTACGACCATGCCTCATGGTCCTGTGCTATTAGTGGTCATGAAGACCAGCCCGAGCGTGGCAGCCGTTGTCTGGAGTGTTTTCGTCTGCGTTTGCTAAGTGCAGCCAGATGCTGCAGACGTTTGGGCATAGAAACATTTACCACCACACTGGCAAGCAGTCGTTGGAAAAGCCTTGAACAGATTTCCATCGCCGGCCATTGGGCTGCAGAGCAGGTTGGCCAGGTGCGCTTCGACGACCGCAACTGGCGCAAGGGAGGTTTGCAGCAGCGTCGCAATGAATTGCTGAAGGAAAATGCCTTCTACAATCAGGTATTCTGTGGTTGCGAATACAGCCTTGCCGCTCGTTTGCCTATGATGCAGAAACCAGAGATACGCAAATGGATTAAGGGTCTGAAGTCTGCGCGTTCTGCCGAATGGATGAAAGAGACGAGCCGTGAGATATGTTCCCGCCTCATGGCAGATGGCCTGTGGCGTGCCGCCGGCACGGTATTGCTTTACCATCCATTGCCGGGAGAGGTAGATACCACCCTCCTTTTGGATAATGCCATGAATATGGGCAAGCGTGTACTTTTGCCCAAGGTTGTCGGCGACGAACTTGAACTGCATGTCTATACTCCAGATACTCTGCAGCGTGGAGCCTATGGTATCATGGAACCCACAGGTCCGCTCTTTCCTCCCAATTTTTATCCGAGCATAGACCTTGCCGTCATTCCCGGTGTGGCATTCGACCGCCATGGCGCACGTCTTGGACGTGGCAAGGGATATTACGACCGCCTCCTTCCCCAACTTTCCAACGCATACAGAATAGGCATCTGCTTTCCCTTCCAAATGCTTGGACATCTCCCCTCTGAATCTCATGATGTGCTTATGAATGAGGTGGTGTCTGGAGCAGAAAGGTGAAAAAACAATCTTCCTTCTAAACTATTACTCTTAAACTACATACAATGAAGCGTACAGTTTTCCTTGCAGCTCTTTCTGCACTATTTGTAGGATGTTCCAAGCAACAGCCCACACTTACCCTCGCGCTTACCGGTATGAATGCCGAGGATTCTGTTATCGTATACAATACCGGTATCACCGATGGATTCCTTAATGCCGAGGTTGATACTCTTGCCATTCCCAATGGCAACCTGTCTATTGCCTTGATGGGCGACAGTGCACGCTCCTATAAAATCTACAAGCTTCCCCGTCGCTACCCCGATGGCACCATGGAAGCCATGAGTATGGTTGGTATAAATGTGCCTGTTATGCCGGGAGCAGACATCTGGGTGGAAGGAGATTTTGGCAATCACACCATTACTGGCACAATTCCTTTCTACAAGGAACTCGAACTCATTTACTCGCATATCAAGCCTCTGACAGCGAAGTCAATGCAGGCAGCACGTGCTGCATACGACAGCAGTAAGCCACAGGCAGAGCGCGACTCCCTCATGGCTCTGTCCGAGGCCTACAAGGATAGCATACAGGACCTTGTGGCAGAATATGTGTACTACCGTCCAGATTCCGAAGCAGGACTATATGCTTTTTATATGTATGGCAATCTGGAGAAGCATCATGACTGCCTCGACGAGTTCTGCGAGTGTGTGCGCACTGGAGTGTTGGCCAACATGTATGCCGAACAGGTAGCAGACTATCAGGCGTTGCTGAAGCAGAGAGAGGCAGAGCAGAGAGTGGCAGACGGTATGCTGGCTCCTGAGTTCACTTTGAACAACGTAGATGGTAAGCCAGTTTCACTTTCCTCCCTGCGTGGCAAGTATGTAGTTCTCGACTTCTGGGGCACATGGTGCGGATGGTGCATCAAGGGTATTCCTGAGATGAAGGAGATGTATGCCAAGTACGGCCAGCGCCTTGAAGTGGTTGGTATAGCATGTGGAGATACCGAGGAGGCCTGGAAAAAGTGTGTTGCCGAGAAGGCCTTGCCCTGGACCAACCTGTTGAATGGCAAAGACGATGCCAATGTGTCAGCAATGTATGCCGTGACGGGTTACCCCACTAAGATTGTCCTCGATCCCGAAGGTCGTATCCTCAAGACCATCCTCGGCGAGTCTCCCGAGTTCTACGCCTACGTAGATTCTTTGATGAAGTAACTGAAATCAAGTCAAAGGTAAAAATGATTTGGAATAAAGAGGGGTTAGCACATTGCTAACCCCTCTCGTATGAATGGTGTATTTGCCTATTCATGTTCGTGCTCTTCGTGAGTGTGGTTCTCTGCGTTCAAGACCACGCCATATTCGTTGTCGGTGGTGAGTTTCTTGCCTTGGTACTCGCCGGTGAGGGTGCGCAGGAAGGCAACGATGGAGGCAACTTCAGCATTACTGAGTTCCACGTCGCACTGATACTTGGCCATATCGCGGACGGCTTCGTCCATTGTCAGGCGTGTGCCATCGTGATAGTAGGGCCAGGTGAGTTCGATGTTGCGCAGACCAGGAACCTTGAAACGGTGACGGTCGCGCTCGTTCTGTGTCTGCTTGAAGCGGCCGTTGTCCTCCTCGGTGAGTTCCATGCCACGAGCCTCAAAATAGTGCTGACGCAGGCCCATCAGTTCGTAGGACTCGCCACCGAGGTTAGCGCCAACATGGCAGGTGGCACAGTTGTTGGCCTTGAACAGGTCGTAGCCACGAAGTTCGTCGGCAGTAAGAGCCTCGTTGTCGCCCAAGAGCCATTTGTCGAACTGTGAGTTGGGGGTAACGAGCGTGCGCTCAAACTCCTCTATGGCATTGGTGATGTTTGCCTCGGTGATGCCATCAGCATAGAGGGCATTAAACTCAGCAACATACTTCTCGTCCTGAGTAAGTTTGGCGATAATCTCGTCGAACGAGGCAGAAGCCATCTCCACTGGATTCAATGGAGGACCGGCAGCCTGCTCGGCAAGAGTCTTGGCACGTCCGTCCCAGAACTGCACGAAATTGTAGACGGCATTGTAGGTGGTGGGAGCATTTACGCCTCCCATGTTGTTTTCTACACCCTTTGAGTACTGCAGGTTGTCCACACCGCCGGTGTTGAGGCCGTGGCAGGTGGCACATGAAACGGTATTGTCCACGGACAGGCGTGTGTCGTGATAGAGTTTGAAACCAAGCGCCACCTTTTGTGGATTGACATCTGGGTTGGCAATGATGGGACGCACTGGTTCTCCGGCACGCTCACCAGAAAGACCATCGTTGTAGTATGCCGTACGGTAGTCGCGTGCCCATTCTGCAATCATTCCGGCCTTCTTGTCGGTCATCTGGCTACCCCAATGCACGAGATAGTACTTTGCCATGGGCATACGCTTGTCCAGCGCCACCTTCTCAATCTTGGCAACGTCAACAGGATTTGGAATGCCGCCATCTTTCAGTTTTGCCACAATGTCTTCAATTTCGAATGCACGGTAGCCTTCCTCAATGTCTGCCTTCACCATATCTCCTGCTACAGGGATGCTGGCATAGAACGGAAGTTCGGGATTAGTACTATGGCAGTTGATACAACCGCCATTCTCCAGAATGGCAACAATACGTGCCTCTGGAGCTAACTCCTTAGATGGCGTTGAATTTGCTGTCATTACACGGTAGGTGACCCAACCACATACAATAAGCAGCATTGCAACGCCAATCAGGAACTGACCTCTTTTTTGCTTTTTCATAACTTTGATATTGTTGGTTATTGATTATATGTATGTATGCTTGTCTCTGCCGACGGCAGATAATTTATTCCATACCAGCACATCTGTAAGGCAAGGAACCCCAGGATTATGGTTGTGTGGTACAGATAGCGGTGTCTGCTGTTCATTACACTTGGTGCCAGATGCAGGGCAACGAGATACAGTGCCCATGTGGCAACAGCCCACGATTCTTTTGGATCCCAACTCCAATACGTACCCCATGCCTCCTTTGCCCAAAGCGATCCTGTGAGCATTCCCACCGATAGGAATGCCAGACCGGCATAAACGAGTCTCTCTATTGCAAAGTCCAGGTCCAGTCTGCGACGCACCAGTGCTGCTACGGAAAGTAGTGTGGCACATCCCAGTAATGAGTAGGAGAACATGTAAACCGAAACATGTGGCACAAACCACACACTCTGCAGGGCAGGCATAAGGGAATGGTCGTGAATCTCGGGTTTCAGGATGTTTATAACGATGAATACCGTGGCAAGCACCGTAGAGAAGGGCATTATCCATCGGTATTGCCAGCGACAGTATGTGAACATTCCTGCCACGAAGAGGAAGAAGGAGTACCACAGACGTGTCTCGCCCATAGTGCGCAAAGGCGGACGCTCGAGAGTGGTCCATAATATGGCAATGAACCCAGCCATAGCCATAATGGCGAGCGACATCAAGGCTGCTGCCCAGATGTTACGCTCTTTCTTGAGTACAGCAATCGTGGACCCTGTTGCGGCAAGTAATACCACTCCTGCTGCCCAAATAGGGAATATGTTCCAGCCCATATTAGTAACGATGAACGATTAATGAGTAGGGACGCTAACGTCTGAATTGTGTCGTGTCTGTTATCTTGCGGACGCAGCACGCTGCGTCCCTACTGGCATAGCAGTTTTCAGTTTTCAACCTTTCCGTTTTCACCTTTGACTTTAGTCCGTTTTCCTCGGTCCTTGGATAAAGAGCAGCACTGCACCGGCGATGAGCATTATTATGCCTGCGGCTGACAGCCATTGCCAGGGCTCGTTTACGATTTCAACAACGGCATACGTTTCGCCCATAGGTGTCTTGCCGAAGCTGACAAGGTATATTTTTTCGCTCAGAGTGCGGTTATAGGGATGATTAACCATCAGCATCACTTTCTTGCTGTCAAGCAATATCTGCGCCTCGTAATGCGTGGGGGCGCCGTTGTCGGCATGCTCCTTGTGGAAGGAGTGCAGTTCTATGCTGTATGGCGTGGGGCTAAGTTCGCCCTCCATTGTGTAAGCCTCGTTAGAGGGATACCGATGTACTGCCATGCGCAACTGCTGGCGGTCTGGCGCTCCCCAGAAACCAGCACCAAGAGCAAGGAGCAGTCCCACATGGGCCAGGCAGAAGCGCCAGCGTACGCCCTTGGCACCATGCCAGCCTCGCAGTACCACAAAATAAAGGTGACTGAGCACGAAGAGCAGCGAGACAACTACCGGCCATGCTGTGGTGGAAGGTTCACGCTGCAGGCCAAGAACTACACCTATAGCCGCCATCAACCCAAGCGACAGCCACGTGGCTTGGCGAGAGAGCATGAACCTGGCAACGCTATTGCCGTCACGGTTGCGGTACAGGACATATATAAGCATAAGCCACAAGGCTACAACAAATATGTTGAGCGGAAAGCGGAATATGTCTACAGGAAAAGCGCCAAAACAAAGTTCAGTCACAACAGACAGCATGGCAACCCCACCCGCTATGAATACAGCAGACATGGAACAGGAACTGTTTATTGACGTAAATATTGCCATAACTGGCGATAAAGGTAGTCTTATTTTCCGAAAAACAGACTACAGCACCGGTAAAATATGAATAAGGACTATGGATTGTAATCTGCTCAGGGCAAACCGAAGGTAGTACGCATCACCCGGAATTCCGTTCTTCTGTTCAGAGCATTGCATATCTCTTGCTGTGCTTCATCGGGCAGCGCCAGGATGAAAGGTTCGGTCAGAGTGTCGCCCACCTGAAGGAAGGGATTCTGCTCGGCAATGCGTCGGGTCACTACTTTTGGCCGACTTTCGCCATAGCCAACAGGAATCATGCGCTCGGCCGGCAAGCCCTTGCTGATAAGATGGTTTACAACGCTTTCTGCACGACGTTGGGACAAGCGCTGGTTGTACTCGTCCTTGCCACGATAGTCGCAATGCGAGGACAGTTCTATCGTCACACTGGGATTCTCCGCCAGGAGCGTTGCCAGGCTGTCCAAGGCAATGGTACTGCTGTCGGTGAGTCCGGCACTGTCAAATTCGTAGAACACATTGCGGATGAGCACGGGATTTGTCATACTGGCCAACGGGAACTGAAGTACATGTTCGCGCGAAACACTGCTCGTATCTATGAAAATCTCCTGCTTGTGGTTCAGATAGCCTTTGCATGTACCAAGCAGGACATATTCGACATTGGGCTTGACCTCCTGTACGAAGGAACCGTCTGATCTGACAGACAGTTTCAGGTTTGTACCGTCGTTGCCCACCATATACACCAGCGCTTCGGGCAGTTCGTAACCGTCCTTCTCGTACACCCATCCCTTGATGCTCTGCACTATCTCTGGGCATTCAAAAGACATTATCTGGTCCCAACCTCTGCCATTCCCGCGGTTCGTGGAGAAGAAGCCACGGTTGTGCAGTCCTTCAAATGTCATACCGAAGTCGTCGCCTGCCGAGTTCATGGGCGACCCGAGGTTTTCCAGGGTCCATACCCCTGCAGTATCTTGTTCGGCATGAAAAAGGTCCAATCCGCCCATACCGGGATGTCCGTCGGAGGAGAAGTAGAACTCGCCGTTGCCACGAAACGATGGGAATACCTCGTCGGCAAACGTATTGACCTGCGGTCCAAGATTTTCCGGCACTCCAATACCGTACTCGTCAAGAGAAATGCGCCATAGGTCCATCCCCCCCTGTCCGCCAGGCATATTGCTGGAGAAATAGAGCCACAGGCCATCGGGCGAGACGGCGGGGTAAGCGAATGTAGACAATGTGTCGTTGGAAATCTTCACCTCCTGCGGTTTGCTCCATGCCGCATCGCTGCGGGAACTGGACATAATTACAGCATAGCGCGGATAATTGGGGTCGTGCGTACAGCGGGTGAAGTACATGGTCTTGCCGTCAGGACTGAATGAACAGGCGCCGTCCTCGTACTCGGTATTTACATCACCCTCCACCGGTTCGGGTTTGGACCACTTCCCCTTGTCGTCCCTCTGACTTAAGAATATGTCAGCCATCTTCACACCTGTGATACCGCTAGCATCCTCGCCCTTTGCCTGAGGGCGGGTGGTGGTAAAGTACAGCTGGTCCCATTCGCTGCCGAAGAGTGCCGGCGAATAGTCTGCACGCCGGCTAGCAAGGATGGGATATTTCTTGATGCTGTAGAGCGACCCTTTCTTCTTCCACACAGCAGCCTGTCTGCAACCTTCCAGACCGTTTAGCGCTTCCAGCGACGACGGCACACTATCCAGATACAGGGTATAGTTCTTTATGGCATCGTTGTATTTTCCCATCCAATGCTGCATCTGTGCTAGACGAAGTACAGCCTCCATTCCGCCTGTCTTATAGCGCACCGCATTCTGGTATGCACCTGCAGCCTTGGCACTATAACCTATAAAGCGATAGGATTCGGCCATCTTCCAAGCCCTCACGCCACGCTTGGCCTTTTCCTTTACGGGAGTGTGCGAATAGGCTTTCTTAAACTCCTCGGCTGCGTCGAAGTATTCGCCTATGGCATAGTATTCTTCTGCCTTGCGGGCATAGTTGTCCGCACCGCATCCGCTTAGGACGAGGAGCATGGCAAAGATGCCGGTCAGACATAGAGGAATCCTTGATTTTTGCATAGTGCTGGGGTAGTCGATATAGTTTGCCTAGTATTTCTAGTGATTCTAGTTAGATAACGTAAAGGGCAGGCTATTTATTTTATTTCTTCTTGCTCTTCTTTGCAACTTCCTCGGTTATGCTCACATGTCGGTTGCTGTTGTCACGCATTACTTCCATTACCACATCCGTTACCATCTGCTTTAGTTCGGCAAGGAATTGATGTGCATCGTACTGCCTTTGTTCTATCTGTCTTAGTTTACGCTCCCAGATGCCAGTCAGCTCTGCACTCTTCAGCAGTTCCTCGTGGATGATGCCTATAAGTTCCACTCCAGTGGGTGTGGCCCATAGCGAGGTTCGCTCCTTGCGGATGTAGCGACGGCGGAACAAGGTCTCGATGATTGCTGCACGTGTGGATGGGCGACCTATACCGTTCTCTTTTAGTGCATCTCTCAGTTCCTCATCCTCCACCATCTTGCCTGCTGTTTCCATGGCACGGAGCAGGGTGGCTTCGGTATATGGTTTGGGCGGTGTGGTCTGTTTTTCAGCAAGGTCGGGTGTGTGAGGCCCACTCTCTCCTTTAGCAAATTCGGGCAACAGTTTCTCCTCGGCAGGTGTGTCGGTAGAGTCGGAGTTTGAGCTCCAGAGCATCTTCCATGCAGGGTCGGTAATGTGTTTGCCAGTAGCACGGAAGACTATATCGCCCACCTCACCCGTTATGGTGGTAGTCTCAAAAAGGCAGTCGGGATAGAAAATGCCTATGAAGCGTCGTGCTATCAGGTCAAAGACCTTCTTCTCTGCTTCCGTTAGTCCTATGATAGGTTGTCCTGTGGGTATGATGGCATGGTGGTCGGTCACCTTGCTGTTGTCGAAGAACTTTTTGTCCTTCCTCAGCTTCTGGCCCTTTATCCTGTCCATCAGGTGGAAGTAGTCCTTCAGTCCGTTCATTATCTGTCCGCACTTTGGATATACATCGTCGGGCAGGAAGGTGGTGTCCACACGGGGATATGTAGATACTTTCTTTTCGTAAAGGCTCTGCACGAGTTGCAGCGTCTGGTCGGCAGAATACCCGAACTTTCTGTTGCACTCCACCTGCAAACTGGTCAGGTCAAACAGGCGTGGTGGTGCCTCCTTGCCCTTCTTCTTCTCGATCTTCTTTACGGTAAAGGGCAGGTCCTTAATCTTTTCCAGCACAGCCTCACCCTCTTCGCGAGTCTTGAATCCCTTGGGAGTCTTCTCCTTGGTTTTGGCTTGTTCCTGTTTTTCTGCCTGACTCTCTTCCTTTTCCTCTTCCTCCATCACCACGTTGAACACCGTGTCGCGATACAGTGTGGTCAGCACCCAGTAGGTGGTGGGCACGAAGTTCTCTATCTCCTGCTGGCGTCGGACTATAAGAGCGAGGGTAGGGGTTTGCACACGGCCTATGCTCAGTACCTGGTTGGTACCCTGGCTGCGGTCGTTGCTTCTGTATTTCAGTGTATAGAGTCTGGTGGCGTTCATGCCCAGGGTCCAGTCTCCGATGGCACGCATCAGCCCGGCCTCGTACAGACTCTGGTAATGCGACTGCTCCTTTAGGCTCTGGAACCCTTCGCGTATGGCCTCTTCTGTCAGCGAGGATATCCACAGACGCTGCACGGGGCACTTGGCTCCGGCCAGTTGCATCACCCAGCGTTGTATCAGTTCACCCTCCTGTCCGGCATCACCGCAGTTTATTATAGAGTCGGCATTCTGCATCAGCGATGCTATCACCTTGAACTGATGCTCCACGCCCTTGTCCTGCTTCAGACGGATACCAAAGCGGGGCGGTATCGTAGGCAGGGAACCCAGCGACCAGTACTTCCATTGGTGGTTGTATTCGTGTGGTTCCTTCAGTTCGCACAGGTGACCAAAGGTCCATGTCACCTGATACCCGTTGCCTTCCATGTATCCGTCTCTGGACTGGTTGGCACCAAGCACTTTAGCTATGTCCTTGGCCACTGATGGTTTCTCGGCTATGCAGACTATCATGCTGAAACGGTTATTATGCTATGCAAAGGAACAGGATTATCAACTGTGCCGTCAGTATTCTCAGGAACATGCTCAGAGGATACACTGTACTATAGCTCACGGCAGGGGCGTCGTTGGATGCTGTCTGGTTGGCAAATGCCAGGGCTGGCGGATCGGTGTTGGCGCCGGCAATGAGGCCCATCAGCGTGAAGTAGTTCAGCTTATAGTACAATTTGCCTACAAGTCCCATTATCAGGATGGGTATGGTGGTGATAAGGAAACCGCACCACACGTAGGTCAGTCCATCTCCTTCAATTACAGTGTTTACAAAGTTGGCGCCAGCTTTAATGCCCACACTGGCAAGGAACAAAGCCAATCCCATTTCTCTGAGCATCAGGTTTGCACTGGTGGTGGTGTATGCTACAATCTTGGCCTTGTATCCGAATCGTGCCAGCAGAATGGCCACAATCAGCGGACCTCCAGCCAGACCGAGCTTGACGGGAGTTGGAACACCAGGCACAGCGAAAGGTATTGAACCAAAGATGATGCCCACGAAGATACCGATGAAGATGGCGGTGAGGTTGGGGTGATCCAGCTTCTTTACCGAATTACCCATCTTGCTTGCCACACGGTTTACGGCATCCTCTGGACCGACAACTACAATGCGGTCGCCAACCTGCAGCCGCAGGTGGCTCTCGGCAAAGAGATTCATGCCGCCACGCTTCACGCGAGTAACGTTCACACCGTACACACTGCTGAAGTGCAGTTCTGCCAGGGTCTTGCCATTCATCTTGGACTGTGTCACCAGCACGTGCTTGGTTACCATGGGCACATCCTGCTCTTCCCACACCACTTCCTCTATCGGACCTATGAAGGCGCTGATGGCCTCGGCATCGTCCTGGGCGCAGTTTATGAACATCTTGTCGCCAAGGTGTATGATGGTGTCCCTGTTGGGCATGCTCACATGACCGTCGTGCAGGATACGGCTGCACACGAAGTCGCGTGCCAGGAACTCTCTCACCTGCAATATACTGCGACCTGCCAGCGCCTGGTTGGTGGCCACCAGGGTCATCTTGTGCGGAATGACATGCGGATTGGCGGCAATCTCGCTTTCAATCTGCTTCTGCTCCTTTGCCAGGGAGGTGCGGGTGAGCAGACGTATCAATATCGTTGCTCCTATAATGCCCACAACACCAAGGGGATAGGCGCAGGCATAACCGTTGGCTATGGCAGGAGCGCTGTTTCCAAAGATGTTAGAACATGCCTCGGTGGCAGCACCCAGACCGGGGGTATTTGTTATGGCACCGCATAACACACCCACCATCATGGCCAGGTTACGGCTGTTCTCGCCGGCCATACCGTTGCCGTCGTAGAATACAAGGAAGAACAAACCTATGCAGCAGAGTACGTTCAGCAGTATAATGCCTACTGCTAGCATATTCATGGTTATGCCGCCCTTCTTGAAACTTTCAAAGAAGCCCGGACCAACCTGCAGACCTATGCAGTAGACAAACAGAATCAGGCCGAAGTCCTGTACAAAGGTCAATGTGGATGTTGTGCCCGTCAGGCCAAAGTGTCCTGCAAGAATACCAGCAAAAAGCACAAAGGTTACTCCCAGGGAAATGCCGAAGAACTTAATTCGGCCCAGTGCCAGACCTATACTGATAACACCGGCATAAAGCATAACGATGTGACCAATGCTGTCAGTGGTGGTGAGAAGTGAATTTAACCATTCCATAAGCTCTATATAGATGTATTAAATATGTGTTTCACGTGCAAAATTACTCAAAATAATGACAACACTGCCACTTTTACTTGCTTTAATTTTGCCAACAAACTAAAAAAGCGTACTTTTGTTCGGAATAAGACAATAATCATTATACATAATTCATTAAACAAAATGGCAGATAGTAAAGAAAAGCTTTTCTCTGATTTTACTGCCCCCTCGGCCCAGGAGTGGCGCGAGAAGATTGAGGTTGACCTCAAGGGAGCAGACTATCAGAAGAAAATGGTATGGAGAACCAACGAAGGTTTCTCCATGGATCCCTTCTACCGTAAGGAGGATGTGGAAAATCTGGCTACAGTGAATGCCCTTCCCGGCCAGTATCCCTATGTTCGTGGCAACAAGGCTGCAGACAACTCTTGGTATGTCCGTCAGGACATCAAGTGCGGCGAGTGTGCCAAGGAGGCTAACGCCAAGGCTATGGACGTCCTGAACCGTGGCGTTGATTCACTTGGTTTCATCCTTCCCAGCGAGTATGTCGGAAAGGAGTATGTTGAGGCTCTGCTCGACGGTATCCTGGCAGACTGTGTGGAACTGAACTTCCGCACCTGTCAGCGTTGCAGCGTGGAACTGGCTCAAATTCTCGTGGCCTACTTCGAGGCTAAGGGTTACGACAAGGCCCGTCTGGCTGGCAGCATCAGCTTTGATCCCCTGGATAAGATGGTGATGAAGGGTAAGGACACAGAGAAGCTGCTCCCCGTGGCAAAGGCTCTTGTCGAGACTCTGGCTGACTATCCCCTGTTCCGTGCTATTGCAGTAAATGCCTACAAGCTTACCGATGCCGGTGCCTACAGCTATCAGGACCTGGGTTATGCCTTGGCTTGGGGTAACGAGTACATGGCTCAGCTCACCGAGGCTGGCGTTCCCGCAGAGTTGGCTGCCGAGAACATCAAGTTCAACCTTGGTATCAATGGCGTCTACTTCATGGAGATTGCCAAGCTGCGTGCCGCTCGTATGCTTTGGGCTCAGATTGTTGCCCAGTACACCGAGTGCAAGGAGGCTGCCAAGATGCACATCTGTGCCTACACTACAACTTACAACCAGACCGTGTTCGACAGCTATGTGAACCTGCTCCGCTCTCAGACCGAGGCCATGAGTGCCGCTCTGGGTGGTGTGGACAGCATGGTTGTTGTGCCCTTCGATGCTCCTTACGAGACTCCCACCGACTTTGCAGAGCGTATTGCTCGCAACCAGCAGCTTCTGCTCAAGGACGAATGTCACTTCGACCGCATGGTGGACGTGGCTGGCGGTTCTTACTTCATCGAGCAGCTCACCAAGTCTCTCAGCGAGCAGGCATGGAAGTTGTTCCTCTCTGTTGAGGAGCAGGGTGGTTTCCTCGCTGCTGTCAAGGCAGGTGCCGTTCAGGCTGTTATCAACGAGACCAACGCCAAGCGTCATGCTGATGCCGGCAAGCGTAAGGAGTTCCTTCTGGGTACCAACCAGTTCCCCAACTTCACCGAGACCAGCGAAGGCAAGGAACCCGTTGCATGCTGCTGCAAGGCCTGCTGCACAGAAGGTGCCGAGACAGAGATTCCCGCACTCAAGACCGCACGCCTGTCAAGCGACTTCGAAGCATTGCGCCTGACCACCGAGAAGGCAGAGAAGACACCCGTTGCCTTCATGCTCACCATCGGCAATCTGGCCATGCGCCAGGCTCGCGCCCAGTTCAGCTGCAACTTCCTGGCCGCTGCCGGATACAAGGTTGTGGACAACCTGGGCTTCGCCACCGTGGAAGAAGGTGTGGACAAGGCTCTTGAAGCCGGTGCAGACATCGTTGTCATCTGTTCAAGCGACGACGAATACGCAGAATATGCAGTTCCCGCATACAAGTATCTGGACGGCCGCGCCATGTTCGTTGTGGCAGGTGCTCCCGCTTGCGCGGAAGACCTCAAGGCTGCCGGCATCGAGAACTTCATCCATGTCCGCGTAGACCAGCTGAAGACATTGAAAGAGTATAACGCTAAATTAGGAATCTAAGATTATGGCACGTAAACAATTCAACAACATAGACATCTTTGCCGGAATTGAAGCAAAGAACGGCCAGCAATGGCAAAAGGAGAATGGTATCACTGCCAACTGGAAGACTCCTGAGCAGATTGACATCCAACCCGTTTATACAAAGGAAGACCTTGAAGGCATGGAGCATCTGGACTTTGCCGCCGGTATCCCTCCCTTCCTGCGTGGTCCCTACAGCATGATGTATCCTTTCCGTCCGTGGACCATCCGCCAGTATGCCGGATTCTCTACCGCCGAGGAGAGTAACGCATTCTACCGCCGCAACCTGGCCAGCGGACAGAAGGGTCTGTCCGTAGCGTTCGACCTCCCCACCCACCGCGGTTACGACCCCGACAACCAGCGCGTTGTGGGCGATGTGGGCAAGGCCGGTGTAAGCATCTGCTCACTGGAGAACATGAAGACCCTCTTCGCAGGCATCCCCTTGAACAAGATGTCAGTGTCCATGACCATGAACGGTGGTGTATTGCCCGTTTTGGCGTTCTACATCAACGCCGGTCTGGAACAGGGTGCCAAGCTGGAAGAAATGGCCGGTACCATCCAGAACGACATTCTGAAGGAATTCATGGTGCGCAACACCTATATCTATCCCCCTGCATTCTCAATGAAGATCATCGCTGATATCTTTGAGTACACCAGCCAGAAGATGCCCAAGTTCAACAGCATCTCCATCTCTGGTTACCACATGCAGGAAGCCGGCGCCACAGCCGACATCGAATTGGCCTACACCCTGGCCGACGGTATGGACTATCTGCGTGCAGGTATCAATGCCGGCATCGATGTGGACGCCTTCGCACCCCGCCTCAGCTTCTTCTGGGCCATCGGCATGAACCACTTCATGGAAATCGCCAAGATGCGCGCAGGCCGTCTGTTGTGGGCGAAGATTGTGAAGAGCTTCGGCGCAAAGAACCCCAAGTCAATGGCTTTGCGTACCCACTCTCAGACCTCTGGTTGGTCACTCACCGAGCAGGATCCCTTCAACAACGTGGGCCGTACCTGTATCGAGGCCATGGCTGCCGTGTTGGGCCACACCCAGTCACTGCACACCAACGCTCTGGACGAGGCTATCGCACTGCCCACCGACTTCAGCGCACGTATCGCACGTAACACACAGATCTATATCCAGAACGAAACCCAGGTGTGCAAGCACATCGATCCCTGGGCAGGTTCATACTATGTGGAGAAGCTCACCCAGGAACTCTACTACAAGGCTTGGGAGCACATCCAGGAAATCGAGAAGCTGGGCGGTATGGCAAAGGCCATCGAGACCGGTCTGCCCAAGATGCGCATCGAAGAGGCTGCCGCACGCACACAGGCCCGCATCGACTCTGGCGTTCAGACCATCGTAGGTACCAACAAGTACCGTCTGGAGCACGAGGATCCCATCGACATCCTGGAGATTGACAACACAGCCGTTCGCCTGCAGCAGGAAGAGGCACTGAAGGAACTGAAGGCCAACCGCGACGAAGCTCAGGTGAAGGCCGATCTGGAAGCCATCACCGCTTGTGTGAAGGAGTTTGCCGAGGGCAAGAAGAGCGAGCAGAACCTGCTCGACCTGGCTGTTACAGCCGCCGGCCACCGTGCCACTTTGGGAGAAATCAGCGACGCTTGCGAGGCTATCGTAGGACGTTACAAAGCAGTAATCAGAACCATTTCAGGAGTGTACAGTTCAGAAAGCAAGAACGATGCAGACCTTGAGAAGGCCTGCCAGCTCACCGAAGAATTTGCCAAGAAGGAAGGACGCCGTCCACGTATCATGGTGGCCAAGATGGGCCAGGACGGTCACGACCGCGGTGCAAAGGTGGTAGCAACAGGATATGCCGACTGCGGATTCGACGTGGACATGGGACCCTTGTTCCAGACTCCCGAAGAGGCCGCTCGCCAGGCTGTAGAGAACGACGTAAACGTAGTGGGTGCCAGCTCTCTGGCTGCCGGCCACAAGACCCTCATCCCCCAGCTCATCGAAGAGTTGAAGAAACTGGGTCGCGAGGACATCATGGTCATTGCCGGCGGTGTAATTCCCGCTCAGGACTACGACTTCCTCTATCAGGCCGGTGTGGCTGCCGTGTTCGGCCCCGGTACCAGCGTAGCAAAGGCTGCCTGCGAAATCATGAACATCCTGTTGGAAGACTGATTTCACGGCCGCAGACCATAACAACAAAGGGCTGCCCTCTCTCCGGGGGCGGCCCTTTTCCGTTTTCGTCCTATTTATCGTAATTGCAGCTGGCTGGGGTTTTATCTGTCAATCTCGCGCACCAGGAAGTTCTTGTCAAACTCAATGTCCAGTCCGTTGGACAGCTCCACATCGTATCCGCGGAAGTCCAGGTCAATCTCCCTCACTTGGGTTCCGGGGAAGTTCTCATCCAGATACTTGCTGATGGCTGCGGGAACGGCTGCCCTGGGAACGGCCGAGTGGCGGCACTCAATGTTCTCCCAGTTGCCCTTGCTGTCAAACTCCACCTTGTCTCCGTTGGCGAACACCACGTTGTAGTCCTGTCCCAGCAACTCGCGCTCTGCGGTGACCATCGCAATCTTTCCGCCCTTGAAGTGGCTGTTTAGGAATGCCTGCGCCTGCTGTGGCAACTGGCTGATTTGTACGGGGCGGTGATTGTCTGCCAAAACGGTGGTAACACTTGCCAAAATAACACTCAGGGTAATCAAAGTCTTCTTCATATTCGTATTCTTTTTTATTTGTTATTTATCATTGTTTTTTTATTCTCTCATTTTTTTGAGGCCTTTTTTTCTGCCTTCTATTGTATTGACTTCATTACAAATATTTGGTTTAAACGTGATGCAGACTTTAACTTCCTTTAAGATTTGTTTTGGTTTTATTACAATTTTGGCATTACGGAGGATTTACACTGGAGACAGGACGAATGGAACCATTTTTCTTGTGTATAAAAGACACCATAAAGGACTGAAGTTCATCACTTTTGAGAACGGACGGCACACAATGGCCTCGCCCGTCTTGTTGTCTTACCCGCTATTCCTAAAAAACGGGAGGAATACCGCACAAATGCAAAAATGCAAAAATGCAAAACATATTGTAAAGTGTTGATAATCCATTAGATGCGCTTTTTCATCCTTTGCAAAACCTTTGCTTTTCTTTGCAAAAGGGCGGAAATGGGGCGTTCTGAGGGGGGAGTTCTTGCATTGAAATGCTACAAGAAACTGACAAAACCCACCAAAATGGGGTGGGTTTTCTGTCAAATATGACACACAAAGACAAGGCGTCTGACAAGACGCGAAGCCGAAGGCGAATAGCCGCGGGTTCTTGAACCCGTGGAAATAAAAGGAAGAGTAGAAAAAGGCGCCTGTAAAGACGCGGAACGGCAACGTCTCCGAGGACTTGAAAGTCCATCGGTATTGAAATCCCCGTCTTTGCAGACGGTCCTATAGTTGAACCGACTCGCCCTCCACGGGTTTGAAAACCCGCGGCTATTCAACTTCCCGTC
>JAZRIA010000086.1:0-5475 GCA_045645045.1 Bacteroidaceae bacterium
TTACCTTCTTCTTCGTGGGCACATTCGACGAGGATACTCTCTCAAAGTATTGCTGCCAGTATCTGGCTACTCTGCCTACGGTAAAGCGTAATGACAAGCCTGTCTATACCGACCTTGTTATCCGCAAGGGAAATATCCAGAACATCTACAAGGCAAAGATGGAGCAGCCCCAGGCAATGGCCTCTCTGATATTGCATGCTCCTGCCAAGAAGAAGAACATCAAGGACGAGATAGTGATGAGCATCCTTGGTCAGGCAATGCAGATGAACTACACCAAGACCATCCGCGAGGACCTCGGCGCCTCCTATGGTGTTGGAGCAAGTGGCAGCCATTACGACGGCAATGACGGCAAATATAACTACATGTTCTCCGTCCAGGGCAATGTTAAGCCCGAGATGTACGATACCTGTCTTACCGTTATGCGCCAGGAATTGCAGAAGGTGGCCGACAATGGTATCCCTGCCGAGTACATGCAGCGTGTGAAGGAATACATGCGCAAGACTTATCAGGAACGCCAGAACAAGAACCATGCTTGGTTGTCATATCTGCAAAGCTATTATCGCTACGGCATAGACGTACAGAAGGACTATCTTCCCACTCTGGAGAAGGTTTCACAGAAGGACATCATGCGTGCGGTAAAGGCCTTGCTCAAGAGCAAGAACGAAGTTACCGTGGTAATACTGCCCGAAGAGAAATAATATAACTTACACCTTATATAATAATATATATATGGAATACAACAATTATTACGACAAAGGCCAGACACTGGCTCAGAGCAGTGTCTTCGCCGTACTGATGAGAAACGTTTATACATGGATGACATGTGGTTTGGCCATGACTGCCCTTACCGCCATGATCGTTGGCCGCAATGAGAACTGGGTATATACCCTTGCCACCAGTGGCATGTATTGGGGCTTGCTCATTGCCGAGGTGGTGCTGGTTATCTTCCTCTCTGCCCGTATTAACAAGATGTCCTTTGCCACGGCTGGCCTCATGTTTGCCGCCTATGCAATACTGAATGGCGTTACCATGTCCATCATCATGCTTGCCTATACCGCAGAGAGCATCGCACAGGCCTTCTTTGTTACCGCCGGCACCTTCGGCGCAATGTCGCTGGTAGGTTTCTTCATCAAGAAGGACCTCTCTGCCATGGGCCGCACCCTGATGATGGCGCTCATAGGACTTATCATCGCTACCATTGTTAATATCTTCTGGCAGAACAGCATGATGGCTTCAATCCTGAACTATGCCGGTGTAATCATCTTCGTTGGCCTTACTGCCTATGACACCCAGAAGATTAAGGTTATGCTCCAGCAGGCTCAGTATGCCGGCATCAGCGACCAGACAAACAAGCTGGCATTGATGGGCAGCCTGACATTGTATCTGGACTTCATCAACCTGTTCCTCTACATCCTGCGCCTCTTTGGCAACAGAAAGTAGTAGTGTTGATATACAAATAAAGACGGAGGAAGAACATCGACAGTTCTTCCTCCGTCTTTATTTTTTAACTCAAATCGATTTTGGTTTATATAGGGGCTTAGAAATCAGCGTACTGTGGATTGATGCTCTCCCTGATGGCTATGCACTCCATCTCAATGAGCCAGGTGGGACGGCAAACGGGAGCCAACGTTATTACGGTAGGAATCTCGGGGAAGCGCTCGGCAAACATCTGGCTTACCAGTTTATAGTCAGCAGTATCGCGAAGGTAGACGATAATCTGTGCGCAATGCTCCATTGTCATCTCTGCCTCTTCAAGGAGTTTCTCCACATTCTCCCACATGCGCAGGGTCTGCTTGCGGATGTCTCCTACGTGCACCACCTCACCACTATTGTCTATGCTTGCCGTGCCAGAGATGTAGACATGGTCGCGGTCGCCATACTGCATCAGTGTACCGCGCTCGAAGGTGACGCCATAGTCGCTGGTGCGGTTCAGGTGCGTTGGAGCATAAAGATAGCGTTGCTGCTCGGGTTGGAAACCTGTTACGGCATACGCCCCTAATTGTACCAGGGCCTTAGGGTCGGAGGGATTGCCCCCAATGCCTGTGGACGAGATATAGTGCGTGTCTGCCGTCAGGCCTATGTAGTTGAAATAGTTGCGTCGTGCCACCACAAGTCCGTGGTACTGAGTGTCCACATCACGTACAAAGAACCATGTGCGTATGCAGTTGTCTGCCATGGTAGCATGCTGAGTGGAGAGTATTTGCTCGTATTTGGTGAGTAAAGTGTGAGTTTGCTGGTGACTATCGCCCTGGTTGTCCATCAGTCCCATGGTCCAGATGTGGCGGTATCCGTTGTGAGTCACAATGGTAGAACCGGCTTGGTCGGCCTGGTATTCTATATCTGCGCCTTGTAGCATGTGGATCCACAGGGCCACCTTGCTGCCATCCAGGGGAGGCTGCTGTATGTAACTTATCGTGCAGTGCGGTTCTTCCTCCTGCATGAAGGGCTGCTGGTTGGTACTGTCAGACAGGAAGTAGCGCTTGAATACGGTTTGCGCACCTTCCAGTTCGGGCATCCCTATTAGTCGGGCTTCGGCCAGGCGTATGCGGTTATACTGCTCCTGAAACATCTCGCCGCGTGGTTCCACATGCAGGATGGCATGCCACTCCCTGGTGCCGTTGCCAGGGGAAAAGGCAGAGATTTCTATCTTTACACCCAGTTCCTTGATACTTGTTTGTAGGTATTTCATGCGACAAAGGTACAAAAAAATGAATAACGAAGTACGTGTGGTGCAGAATTATTTATAACTTTGCGCAAGAAATACACAAACACAGTTATTGGCCCCCAGTGCCTCTGCATAGCAGTTATGACCGACAAGTACAGAGCTTCCGACCCCATGAGTGAACTGATAAGCGATGATTACCGCATGTTGCAGGTGATCAGCCGCTTTGGATTGGCATTCGGTTTTGGCGATGCCAGCATACAGACCGTATGCCGGGAGTGTGGTGTGGATGTGCCTACTTTCCTGGCTGTGGTGAATTTCATCCGTGGTGGTGATCATGTGAAGGTGAGTGAACTGGTGGAGGATGTGGATGTGAGTGCTCTGATGGAGTACCTGAAGCGTTCACACTCGTATTTTGTTGACTTCCGCCTGCCTGCTATCAAGCGCAAACTGCTGGATGCAATAGGTGTGTCTAGCAACCAGATAGCTGTACTGATACTTAAATTCTACGACGAGTATGCCGCCGAGATGTCGCGCCACATGGACTATGAGAACAACCATGTACATCCCTATGTGGAGCAGCTGCTGGCAGGGCGCTTGCCCGACTCGGAGCATGGCTTCCATATCCTCAGCCATCGCCATCAGGACAATCATAGCAGCATAGAGAAAAGTTCGTCGGAACTGAAAAACATCCTCATCAAGTACTATCCTGCAAAGAGCAATGTGCAGTTGCTCAACGAGGTGCTGATGGATATCTATATGATGGAGGAGGATATGCTCAGCCATTGCCGACTGGAAGACCAGCTCTTTGCCGAATGTGTGCACCGTCTGGAGGATGAGGTTCGTATGCGAGGCACGCAGGAGCCCGAGGCTGTTCCCGCTTCCCGTGTAGATGCTACAGACACTCTTTCCGACCGCGAGAAGGAGGTTATCGTGGAGGTGGTGAAGGGCCTGTCCAATAAGGAAATAGCCGAGAATATGTTTATCTCTGTGAACACCGTCATGACCCACCGTCGCAACATCTCCAAGAAACTGAACATACACTCTCCTGCCGGCCTGACCATATATGCCATAGTAAACGGCCTGGTCAAACTGGACGAGATAGAGTTGTAGCGTAGGAGCTAGGTATTTTTTAGGAAGGCATGCATTTTCTGCCTTAAATATTTTGCTATGAACATGTAATGTTGTACCTTTGTGGCCTAAAACCATGTAAAATAACGCAATACACGTTCTGTAATGCAGCACTCTCTGCCAAATTCACAATTATTTATGTCACAGGAACGCCCTTGTGGCATGCTTTTGGTATGTACTGATAATCAGTCTGTTACCCCCCCCCCCCATTCCGTTTATTCATAGGCTTTGCCAAATCTCTTGCAAGCCCATTTCTTAGGTGTACTGTTTCAGTACGCCCAATGCTTCGTTGCGTCATGCCAACGGGTGTGGGATACAGCAATTTGTAATCAACAATCTATAAATATTAACTAAACACAAACACTTTATGAAAAAACTATTACTTTCATTAGTTGCCCTGCTGGCTACTGTTGGAGCATGGGCACAACCAGCAGCTTCTGATTCGCCAGTTAACGGTAAGTGGGCGCCAAACACAACGTGGTTTACGATTGGAACAGTAAACGACTTTTACTTAATTAATAGTGGAACGCATTTATCAGTACGCAAAGCTGCAAATGGTGATAATGGTCGTTGGTGTGTGGTTGGAGATGCAGAAAATGGCTATTATTTTTATAACAAGGGAACAGGAACGGACAAGGTTCTTGCAATGAGTATTACAAATCCTGCACCATCAATGCAAGCACCTGGTGCCGAGGGTTATACAACAAAGTTTTACATTAGAGAGTCTCAAAAACCAGGAGCATGGTGTATCACTGAAGGTAAAGATAATAATAAATGTTTTGACTGTGGTGGTGGAAGTAAATTGGCTTATTGGGACTTTTCTGGTGCATTTAATAATGAATCATCTGCATTCTATTTCCTTACAATTGAATTTGCAGAGAGCGCGGAAGATATAACCAAATGGTATTATTTGAGGTTGAACAAGAACCAAAGCAGATATGTCTACGCAGATGGTTCGGTTCTAACGAGAGCAGAGGCATCTAATATCAATAAGGATGCCTTAGATAATTATCTGTGGGGTTTTGTTGAAATAAAAGTTACTGATACAAATCGCATAATCAACATAATTAACAAAGCAAACAAAGAAAACGGAATTCACTTTAACTTAAACGCAGAAGGTAACAGAGATGGTGCTCCATCGGTTGGTGTCCCAAGCAATTTCAAGATAGAACGTAATAAAGACCATACCACTAGTGATGAAATGTTTTTCTTAAAAAGCAAATCTAACGGTAATGATAACTGTTTAAATGGAGGAGCTAGTTATGAAGTTGGATTTTATGGTCAAGATCCTGGCAGTGTCTTGATTCCTGAGGAATATAAAGAGTACAGCGCGGAAATAAATAATACGGTAGGTTACTCAACTCTTATGCTGGATTATCAGACATATATACCTGCTGAGGTGGAAGCATATATCGTATCAGGTGCGTCTGGTAATTATGCTACTTTGCAGAAGGTTGAAGGAATACTGCCTGCAAATACAGGTGTAATTCTTAAGAATGCAGGTTCTCACGTATTTAAGTTGGCAAATGCTAAGCTTACACCATCTAGCGTTGACGGTAACAAACTTTTAGGAAGTGTTGTGGATGATTATATTGAAGGTCAAGCTTATGTTCTTGCAAATAAGAATGGTGTTGGTTTCTATAAAGCAGAATTGAATAAAGGTGCAAATGGTGAAGTTGGTA
>JAZRIA010000087.1:0-5659 GCA_045645045.1 Bacteroidaceae bacterium
GTAGCCTCGATGCCTTCTGCAGCCAACACCTTGCCGAACTCGGGTGCCCATTCGCTGTCCTCGCGGCGTATCATATACTGATGATTGAACCATGCTGCCTTCACGAAGTCGAACTTGGCACCATTCTTGGAACACTTGCTAAGATCGAACAATTTAACTAGCTCCTCAAGAGAGAACAACTCGGAACCCTCTTCGCCGGGATTCCATCCAAGCAGAGCCAGGAAGTTAAGCACTGCCTCGGGAAGATAGCCCTTCTCGCGATAACCACTGCTCACTTCGCCGCTCTTGGGGTCGTGCCATTCCAGGGGGAATACGGGGAAACCAAGCTTGTCGCCGTCGCGCTTTGAAAGCTTGCCGTTGCCTACAGGCTTCAACAACAGGGACAGGTGTGCAAAACGGGGCATAGTGTCCTGCCAACCGAAAGCACGGTACAGCAGTACGTGCAAGGGGGCACTGGGCAACCACTCCTCGCCTCTGATTACATGGGTCACCTCCATCAAGTGGTCGTCCACGATGTTGGCCAGATGATATGTAGGCAGATCATCGGCGCTCTTGTACAGGACTTTGTCGTCCAGGATGCTTGAATTTATAACCACATCGCCACGGATAATGTCGTCCACATGCACATCCTCACCGGGTTCGATAAGGAAACGTACCACATAGGGATGACCGCTCTCTATCAAGGCATCCACCTCCTCCTTAGGCATGGTCAGTGAATTACGCATCATGCCACGGGTCTTGGCATCGTACTGGAAATTCTCTATCTCGGCACGCTTGGCATCCAGTTCCTCGGGAGTGTCAAACGCAATGTATGCCTTGCCGGCATCCAGCAGCACCTTCACATATTCGCGATAGATGTCTCTACGCTCGCTCTGACGATAAGGACCATGTTCGCCACCGAAGCCAACACCTTCGTCGAACTTCACGCCAAGCCAGTTGAAAGACTCTATGATATATTCCTCTGCTCCGGGCACGAAACGTCCGGAGTCTGTATCCTCGATACGGAAAATGAAATCGCCGCCATGCTGACGGGCGAAAAGATAATTATATAGTGCCGTACGCACACCACCGATATGCAAAGGGCCCGTTGGGCTGGGAGCGAAGCGCACCCTTACTCTTCTTTCTGCCATTACATTATTATATTATAGGTATTATTGCCACAAAAATACAACTTTTTTTTCTATTAGCCGGCATTTTTTTGTAATTTAGCGCTCGAAAGAAATAATTATAGGATATGAGCAGATTCAACCATCGTAACAAGTGGACACAACGCGATTACATCACACGTCTACTGTCCATAGCATTCGTAATAGCCGTATTTGTAACGTTCATGCCCCGTGAAAGCGTGCGTACATACCACTACCACGAAGGAGGTATTTGGGATTATGGCACACTTATTGCCGAGGACAGTTTCCCCATACTTAAAAGCGAGACACAGCTACAGAGAGAAAAGGACAGCGTAATACATTTCTACGAGCCTTACTTTAGGATTATGCCTAAGGTTGCCGACAGCGTAATCAAAGCATGGCACTATGTGTTCCAGAATGACCTGAAGAACTCGATACCAGCTCATTACGAAAGTTACGTCACCTCCAAGCTGATGGAGGTTTATGACCGTGGCATCATTTCCGGCGAAGAGTACAACATAGTGAGCGACCATCGCATCAGCGCCATACGAGTGATTACCGGAAATATTTCCTCCAAACGTTCCACCTCGGAAATCCTCTCGCCCAAGGCTGCATACGAAATACTTATCAATTCAGCCGACAGCACGAAATACAAGCGCTCTGACCTCATGCAGTGCCAGCTGAACCGATTCCTGACGGCCAACCTGCTTTATGACGAACCAAAGAGCGAACAGCAACTCCATGATATAGAAAGCCTTATCACTCCATACCAGGGACAGGTGATTGTGGGACAGAAAATAGTGGACCGAGGGGAAATCATCAATGCACATACGTTCCGCATCCTGGAAAGCATGCATTATCACCTTGATGCCCAAGAGAAGTCCACTGCAGAGATTCTTCTCAATCTCTCCGGACAGTTAGCATACACATGCATCATCGTAATCCTGTTTTTCCTTTATTTCCAGCAATTCCGCAACGATTATCTGGGCACACCGCGAGCAATGTGCCTGATATGCACACTGTTCCTATTCTTTCCCCTGCTCACCTATGCAATAGTGGTGCACAGCAATCTCAGTCCCTATATACTGCCGTTCTGCATAACTCCGGTATTCACCAGAATATTCATGGATAGCCGCACGGCATTCATAGCGCACCTTATGACCATAATGATGTGTGTGCCCGCCGTTTCACAACCTGCAGAATTCGTAACCATACAGGTTCTTGCCGGACTTACGGCAATCATCAGCCTGCGTCAGCTTAACGAGCGTTCGGAACTGTTCAGGGCCATACTGATAGTTTTGGCGGTATACATCCTGACCTATATCAGCATACAGCTCATAAACCGCCGGGTACTATATATCGAGGACGTCAATTACAACGACCTAATCAGCATTTCCATAAGCAGTCTGCTGCTCATGGTTTCGTACCTTCTGCTTATCCCCATTGAAAGGGTTTTCGGTTTCACCAGCAACGTGACGCTGATTGAACTTTCCAATGCCAACAATCCAATCCTACGACGCATGTCGGAAGAAGCGCCAGGTACCTTCCAGCACAGCATGCAGGTTGCCAATCTGGCTGCTGCCGTGGCAGAACGCCTGGGAGCCAAGAATCAACTTGTACGTACAGGTGCCTTGTATCACGACATAGGCAAGATTCGCCATGCCGCGTTCTTTACGGAAAACCAGCGTGGAATAAACCCACACGACCGACTTACCGACATACAGTCGGCCCAGATTATCATCAGCCATGTCCGCGAAGGACTGGCACTTGCAGAAAAGCACAAGCTGCCTCAAGTAATACGTGATTTCATCGTTACCCACCATGGCAAGAGCCTGACACGCTATTTCTACATCCAAGCCCAGAACAAGAGTAAGGATATAGAAATAGACCCAACCAACTTCACCTATCCCGGTCCCGAGCCCACTACCATCGAGCAAGCCATCCTGATGATGTGCGATGCCGTGGAGGCGGCAAGCAGAAGCCTGAAGGAAATCACAGAGGAGAGCATATCAGCTCTGGTGGACAAGATTGTGGACGGCCAGCTTGCAGAAGGTCATTTCAAACAGGCACCCATCACATTCCTGGACATTGAGAATGCCAAGGATGTCATGAAGAAGAAGCTGCAGACTATCTACCACACGCGTATCCAATATCCGGAACTTAAAAAGTAAACAGCAGCGGAAAACGGAAAACGGGAAAGCTCATCACCAACACCGCGCCAGCCAACTGCCCCCCCTGAAACAGGGCGAGAATTGGCTGGCGCAATGGAAAACTTAGCGAGCAGGAACGCTGGAGGACAGGTTTGCGGACGCAACTCGTAGTTTTCACCTTTCCGTTTTCAGTTTCTCGTTTTCCGTTTTCCGTTCCCTCAGTCTACGTCGTAGTACATCAGCGCCGACTTGTATTCCGGCTTGCTCGTCATGTAGCGCTGAATCTCGTGCAGACGCTTACGTGCCTCTGCTATATTGGCGGCAAGCTCCAGTTTCAGACACACCTTTCTTATATACATGGTCTGCACACGGGCTATAGGTGGCATGTCTGGCCCCAGCACGCGCTGGCCGAACACCTGCCTCAGCAAGCCTGCCATCTCCTCGGCCAAATGCTCCAACACGACTTCGTCCTTGTGCTTCATATATACATATATCAGACGGCATACGGGGGGATACGAAAACAGCCGCCTCTCCTCCATCTGCGTGCGGAACATCGCCTCATAGTCTCCCCTCACCACCTGCATTACCGTAGGCTGCTTGGCATCATGTACCTGCAATATCACACGGCCGGGCCTAACAGACTGAGGGGCATTGCCCGTTGAACGGCCGGCACGGCCGGCAACCTGAGTCATCATCTGGTAAGCCCTCTCATAACTTCTGAAGTCCGGCTGGTTCAACATGGTACTTGCATTCAATATACCTACCACACTGACTTTCCTGAAGTCCAGACCCTTGGTCACCATCTGGGTACCTATCAGTATGTCCGTATCCCCTCGTTGGAATCCTTTTATTATCCCCTCGTAGGCACTTCGGCTACGGGTAGTGTCCAGGTCCATCCTCGCCACTCTGGCCTCGGGAAAAATATCAGCCAATACATCCTCTATGCGTTCTGTACCGTAACCCTTACTGCTCAAGCGGTCCGCATCGCACTGGGGACAATGCTGGGGCACGGGAGTGGAGAATCCACAGTAGTGGCATGTCAGCTGGTTGGTACGTTTATGAAAAGTCAGACTCACGTCGCAATGAGGACATTGCGGAGTCCAGCCGCACACATGACATTCCACTACCGGGGCAAAGCCTCGCCTGTTCTGGAAAAGTATTACCTGTTCCCTTCTATCCAACGCAAGCCTTATTTCCTTCAGGAGAAGGGGCGAGAAGGGACCGTTCATCAGTTTCTTGCGCTTCTGTTCGGCAATATCCACCACCTCTATTTCAGGCATGCAGACGTTTCCGAACCTTGTCGTCAGTGAAACATAACCATACTTACCTGCCTCGGCATTGCTGAATGACTCAAGGGATGGTGTTGCCGTGCCAAGCAATGTCTTGGCACCTGCCATTCTGGCCATCACAAGTGCTACGTTCCTGGCGTGATATCGAGGTGCAGGCTCCGACTGCTTGAAACTGGTCTCGTGTTCCTCATCAATTATCACCATACCAAGATTATGGAATGGCAGAAGCACACTGCTTCTCACTCCCACAATTATATCATAGGGGGTGTCGGAAATCTGCTTACGGTACACCTCCACCCTCTCGGCATCGGTGTAACGGCTATGATACACACCGAGTCTGCCACCGAACACCTTTCTCAGTCTGTCGGTCAACTGGCTCGTAAGCACTATCTCTGGCAACATGTACAGAACCTGCTTGCCCCGAGACAGCATCTCGTTTATCAGATGGATGTATATCTCTGTCTTGCCGCTCGATGTAACACCATGCAGCAGGCACACGTCCTTGCTCTTCCATACTTCCCTGACTTGGTCCGCTGCCGTCTGCTGTGATTCCGACAGGGGCTGAAGGACAAGTTCAGCAGGTATGCAGGCTGTTGGTATTCTGCCTATAGTCTTCTCATATTCCTCCAGCAATCCTCTTTCACAGACAGCCTTCAGTATAGAAGGGGAACAGCCCACAGCCTTCAGCAGCTCCTCTCTCGTTATCTCCTTCAGGATATTAGGATTTCCCACAGTCAGCGCCGCATTCACTCCTGCAAGTTCGATATAGCGTATCATCAGCAGCTGCTGCTTGGGGGCTGACTTCATCGATGCCAAGGCCGAGTTCAGCTTATAGGCATCAAAGCATTCTCCTGCCAGACGTACACAATCCACAGTCCTGGGCCTGTAGCGCACCACCCCGTCCTTTTCCTTCAGTCCCGATGGAATGGCGGCCTTGTACACTTCACCCAAGGTGCACATATAGTACTCGGCAACCCATTGCCACAGCTTCAGCTGATTGGGCAGGAGCATCCTTTCCTCGTCCAATACAGCCAGTATGTCCTTTGTCTGGTAGCTTGGCTGCTCTTCATGCAGCCTTGTCACCAAAGCCGCA
>JAZRIA010000088.1:0-8403 GCA_045645045.1 Bacteroidaceae bacterium
AGTAACCGAGGTCAAACCTTTGTAACCTAAGAAAGCACGCTCCCCTATGCTCGTCACACTATTGGGGATTACCAAATCCTTTACTTCATCTCCATTCAGATATAAGTGTTCAGCATAATGTAAAGGATTATAAGTATTATCTAGAAAATCAAATTTGCACCAAGCTGCAATATCAGAGATATGAACCGAGGTCAAACCAGTGCAACCATAGAAAGCCTCATCCCCTATGCTCTCCACACTATTGCCGATAGTAACCGAGGTCAAACCAGTGCAATTCCAGAAAGCATTCTCCCCTATGCTCGTCACACTATTGGGGATAGTAACCGAGGTCAAATCAGAGCACCAATAGAAAGCACCCGACCCTATGCTCGTCACACTATTACCGATAGTAACCGAGGTCAAACCTTTGCAATGAGAGAAAGCACCATCCCCTATGCTGGTCACACTATTGGGGATAGTTACCGAGGTCAAACCAGAGCAACCAGAGAAAACACTACCCCCTATGCTCGTCACACTATTGGGGATAGTAACCGAGGTCAAAGCAGAGCAATGATAGAAAGCACCATCACCTATGCTCGTCACACTATTGGGGATAGTAACAGAGGTCAAACCAGAGCATTCACGGAAAGCATCCTGCCCTATGCTCTTCACACTATTGCCGATAGTAACCGAGGTCAAACCAGAGCAATGTTGGAAAGCACTCCCCCCTATGCTGGTCACACTATTACCGATAGTCACCGAGGTCAAACCAGAGCAACCATAGAAAGCATACTCCCCTATGCTCGTCACACTATTGGGAATTATCAAATCCTTTACTTCTTCTCCATTCAAATATAAATGATGAGCATCACGTAAAGGATTAGAAATATAGTTAGCAAAATCAATATTGCACCAAGCTGCAATATCAGAGATATGAACCGAGGTCAAACCTTCGCAACCCCAGAAAGCATCACTGCCTATGTTCGTCAGACTATTGGGGATAGTAACCGAGGTCAAACCAGAGCAACCCCAGAAAACATTACTGCCTATGCCCGTCACACTATAGGTAGTGCCTTGATATTCAACGGTCTCCGGAATAACGAGTTCACCAGAATACGCGCCACTGCTCTTCCTTACAACAGCAACCTGCTTTGTCTCTACATTAAGATAGTAGTTTATCCCATCAATCTCAACTTCTTCTGCCAGCATGGGTAGGGACAGGAGCACTGCCAGGGACAGGAACAGTGCCCGCAAAGAATTGTGCAGATGTTTTTTCATCTTTCATTTGTTTTGCGCCTCCCAATTCCCAGAAGAAAGCAGTGAGTATAAAATAAAGGTGTGGGAACTCTATTTGCTTTCTCCTTAGATTAGGCCCTCGCATTGCCTTTGACGCGGATAAAGCAATAGCCCACACCAAAGGTTATGTAGGTAGCCAATTATGGCTATACATACCAACGATGTGGTGCTACTGCTATCATCTTCGTGTCAGAGTAAAGTTGCGAAGTTTAATCTAAGAAGATAATTTCAATAACACCTTTTTTCGATAAAGTCCTTCCTCACACCACCGCTGTAGTGACGGAATTCAAGGGCAAAGGTAATACAATTTCCCGAGACAACAAACATAAACATGAAGATTTGCCCACAGAGGACACAGATAGCAGCGATTGGCACAGATAACTGATGCACACGGCAATCTGTGAATATCAGTCGCATCAGTGTCATCAGTGGTCCCTTGACGAACGATAACGGAAACTATCCACCCCTCCGCTTAATGAACGGAAAGGTTAAAACGGAAAACTGAAAACTGTCCACCCCCTCCCCCCCCTGCGGGGTACTCTCTCCGAGCCCGACGTTAAACTGGGGAGTTTAACCCTCATAAGGCACAAAATGACATTGAGTCATTTTTCTAAAGGCCTTATTCGCCCTGTCTCAGGGGGAGAGTCAGTTACTACCGACTAAGTGGCCACATCGGCAGTACATTATAGTAGAATGCTAATGTTATTGGCTTATTTATCAACACCCTCAAAGTATAGTATTTCAGAATAATGTCGTAAATTTGCAAACGAAATCATTCAATCACACACTTTACGCTATGAAAAGAACAGACATATACTTTGCACTGGCCATTACAGCCATATTCCTGCCCTTTGCCCTGTGCCCCACACTGTACGAGTGGTACAAGGCTTTCAATGCCGCACACGGCATGGTGATGAGTTTCCTGAAGTTCGCCATCCTCTCCACCATGGGCGAGATGCTGGGATGCAGGATTTCCACGGGGCGGTACGTTACACCCACCTTCGGTGTTATGCCACGCATGGTGGTGTGGGGAGTGCTGGGCATGGGAATAAACATGGCCATGATAATCTTCTCCAAGGGAACGCCAATGTTCATGGAATACATGGGCATGACCAGTGCGGTGGAAAGTTTTACGGCAGAAGCCTTCTCCATAGACAAGCTTTGGGTAGCCCTTGCCGTGTCCGTGGCAATGAACACCATCTTTGCACCTGTGTTCATGACCCTGCACAAGATTACCGATGCACATATCGCCGCCAATGGCGGAAGCCTCAAGGCGCTTCTCACACCCATACCCATGGCACAACGCTTTGCCGGCATTAACTGGGAGGCACAATGGGGATTCGTGTTCAAGAAGACCATCCCCTTCTTCTGGTACCCAGCACACACCATCACCTTCCTGCTCCCATCTGAGCAGCGCGTGCTCTTTGCTGCCCTCTTGGGCATAGCCCTGGGCGTACTGCTTGCCCTCTCGGCAAAGAAAGGGAAATAAGACACAGACTTCATAATAAATCCCCTCGTTCCCATTAGGATGAGGGGATTTATCGTCGCGGACGACAACTTTTGATGGCATTTTCATGTTTGCGGAGATTCTGCAGAGGACATCACGGTAGCAAGAAACTCCTCACCTTGTCGGTGTACTCATCAGGAAAATAGCGATATGAATGAGCATGATCCACTCCCTCGGTGAGCCAGAGCTGCTTCTGCCCCTGATGGGCCTCGTGCAGAGGGTGCACCATCCATGTGGGAACAAAGCCGTCGGCATCGCCATGGATGAAGAGCATGGGCTTGGGGCACCTTGCCACTTGCCTGAGAGCGCTTGCCTCGGTAAAGTTCCAGCCATACATGGCGTCGCAAAGCAGGGATGTGAGATGCAGCAAGGGGAAGGCAGGAAGCGAGAACTGGCTGGAAAGTTCACCCCGGAACTCGTCCCATGCACTGGTGTAACCGCAATCCTCCACGAAGTGGGTTATGTTCGTGGGCAGGTTCTCCTCGCCCGAAAGCATCATAGTGGTAGCCGCACCCATGGATATGCCGTGCACCACCATAGGCGTATGGAATAGCGTGTCTGCCACCCGGCACCATAGCAGGGCATCAAGGCGGTCTTTCCACCCCATCTGTATGCTCTCGCCATCGCTCTGACCATGCGCATGGAGGTCGGGCAACACGATGTTATAACCCATGGAGTGATGGTACATATAACCCAAGTGCATCATGTCAATGGCACAATTGCGATAGCCATGTATCAACAGCGCGGTGCGAGCCACGCTAACGGTATCATGCATGGGATGACGAGGCAGATACCAGCCATGCAGCCTGCGGCCATCCTCGGCCACAATGAAGGTATCCTTCAAGACCCCGTCGGTACGGATGGAATCCATCCACTCCATTGTCCAGGGGTAGTATTCCCCCACCCTCTGCCAGGCTTTCTCCTCCGTCCACGTGGTGTGCCTACGCGCCAGGGCATAATCCACCATATAGAACGATGCCCCCACCAGCAGCACCACCAACAGGCAGATGCATATCAAACTGGATATCAGTATCTTCTTCATTGCCTTTTTATTTAGATTTTTACAAACACATGAGCCTTGTACATAGCCCTGAGGATAAGGAATATAATCAGGTAATTGCCAAAGGCAAGCCACACGCTGTACCAGTCGCCCAAATGGGGCTGTAGGCCATAACTGAGTGATTGTACTATGCTGCGGAAGTTGACAACCTCGCCAAGCATATAGGCAACAATGGAGTTTGTGCCATAAATCTTGAGCCAGGCAAGTCCCCTACTCCACCCCTTCACATCCACAAGCCAGTAGAACAGAGCCATCAGTGCCCAGCACCAGCCTCCAGATATAAGGGTCATGCTGGTTGTCCACAGGTGCTTGTTCACCGGGGTGTGCATACTGTGCACATAGCCAAGGAGAAGCAGGACAACCGCAATTACCGCAAGGCGCAGGGCCGTATGCTGGCGATATGCACTGCCTGCCTTGATGACCTGCCCGGCAAAGGCTCCAAGCATCACCGTCACTCCAAAGGTAAGGCTGCTCCATATCCATGTGTAGTGATACCATGGCGCATAATGCCACTGGCCCTGTTCGTCCCAATATACACCATCGCGATGGCTTCCCAGAACTGCCCTGTCCACCATCTCGGCAAAGTTGCCCTCTGCCGTATAGTCGCCACAGAAGTGCATGGGTATCCAGTATATCAGCATCAGCATACAGGTGGCAATAATCTGAGCCCTCTGCCCCAGGTGGAGCATTAGCATGGAGGCAATGAGATAACCGGATGCTATGGCCTGAAGGGTGTTGCTATAGAAACGGAACATCTGAGGGTCAAGCCCCAACAGGTTGCCCTGTACCACCATACCCAGGATGAAGAGGATGACAAACCTCTTCACCACCTTGCGGTAGACGGGCCACTTGCTATCTGCCGTCTTATACTTTGAGAAAGCAAAAGGCATGGATGCTCCAGCCATAAAGAGGAACAGGGGCATGACCATGTCCCACAAATGCAGCCCTTCCCAATCGGCATGGGAGAACCACTGACTAATAGTATTAAGCATTGGATTATCCACACGGGCGCATATCTGCATCAGTACCGGTTGGAAGAAGACAAGCAGGAAAAGGTCCAGGCCACGGAGTATGTCCAAGGACTCTATACGTTTCAGAGATTGTTGCATGGTAAAAGGGGGATAAGAGTTATAGGAACTATAAGAAACTATAGGAACAGAGGTTCTAAAGCTTATACTTTAAGAATACAGAATGCCCGGCATTACCGGGCATTCTATTCTATTGATGATTGTTTATTTCCGGCTTACTCATACTCCTGCCAAGCCTTTGTCTGGATGTCGGCCAGGGGCAGACGGCAGAATGCCTCGATGAAGGCACTGGCCAGACGGGCGTTGGTGATGAGGGGGATGTTGTGGTCGATGGCACCACGACGGATACGGTAGCCGTTGGTCTTCTCGCGCTTGGTGTGGTCCTTGGGCACGTTGACGATGAGGTCGAACTTATGCTGGGCAATCAGGTCCATGATGTTGAGCATGTCGGTCTTTGTACCCACCTCGTCGGGATAGCATACGGGGATGGCCTTGGCATTGTTCTCGTTGAGGAAACGTGCAGTACCCTCGGTGGCATAGATGGTGTAGCCAGCCTTGCAGAGAGCCTGTGCGGCATCGAGCAGAGAGGCCTTCTCCTTGGTGCCACCGCTGGAGAGCATAACGCCCTTGTCCTTAGAAGGAATCTTGTAGCCGGTGGAAATCATGGCATTGAGCAGAGCCTCCTCGAAGCTGTCGCCCAGGCAACCAACCTCACCAGTAGAACTCATGTCCACGCCCAGGATTGGGTCGGCAGGAGCAAGACGGTTGAAGGAGAACTGGCTGGCCTTGACACCGATGCGGTCGATGTCGAATACGCTGCTATCGGGCTTGCGGTAAGGTGCGTCGAGCATGATGCGTGTAGCGGTCTCGATGAAGTTGCGCTTGAGCACCTTGCTGACGAAGGGGAACGAACGGCTGGCACGGAGGTTGCACTCGATAACCTTTACATCGCGGCCCTTGGCCAGATACTGGATATTGAAGGGGCCAGAGATGTTCAGTTCCTTGGCAATGGCACGTGAGATGCGCTTGATCTGGCGTGTGGTGGCAAATGAAATCTGCTGGGCAGGGAAGCACATGGTGGCGTCGCCGCTATGTACACCAGCGAACTCTACGTGCTCGGAGATAGCGTACTCTACAATCTCGCCGTTCTGTGCAACACCGTCGAACTCTATCTCGTTGGTCTCGGTCATGAACTCGGAGATAACCACGGGGAATTCCTTGCTCACCTGGGCGGCTTCGGCAAGGAAGCGCTCCAGTTCCTCGTCGTTGTGGCACACATTCATGGCAGCACCAGAGAGGACGTAAGAGGGACGTACGAGCACGGGGTAACCTACCTCGTCGATGAACTTCTTCACGTCGTCCATGCTGGTGAGGGCGCTCCAGCGGGGCTGGTCGATGCCAAGTTGGTCGAGCATAGCACTGAACTTGCCACGGTTCTCGGCACGGTCGATGCTGACGGGGTTGGTGCCCAGTACGGGAACTGCCTGGCGGAAGAGTTTCATGGCCAGGTTGTTGGGAATCTGTCCGCCCACGCTGACAATAACACCGCTGGGACTTTCCAGGTCGATGACATCCAGAACGCGCTCGAAGCTCAACTCATCAAAGTAGAGGCGGTCGCACATGTCATAGTCGGTAGATACGGTCTCGGGGTTGTAGTTTATCATGATGCTCTTGTAGCCGAGCTTGCGTGCTGTCTGTATGGCGTTAACAGAACACCAGTCGAACTCCACACTGGAACCGATGCGGTAAGCACCTGAACCAAGGACGATTACGCTCTTTGAGTTCTTGTAGTAGTTTACATCGTAACCCTCAACGGCGTAGGTCATGTAGAGGTAGTTGGTGAGGTCGGGATGCTCGCTTGCCACGGTGGGGATGCGCTTAACGGCAGGCAGAATGCCAACCTTCTTGCGGAAGTCGCGCACCTTGAGCACCTGGCGCTCCATGCCTCCCTCGCTGCCCTTGAACACGCAGCGTGCTATCTGGAAGTCGCTGAAGCCCATGGCCTTTGCCTTGCGGAGTTCGTCAAAGGGAACCTCCTCCACAGAGTTGTAGCTCTGCAGGTTGTGCTTCATGTCAACGATGTTCTTCAGGCGAGACAGGAACCAGGGGTCAATCTTGGTGAGTTCCTCGATGCGCTCCACGGTGTAGCCGTCCTCCAAGGCCTGAGCAATGGCAAAGATGCGCATGTCGGTGGGGTTGGCAAGTTCCTCGTCGAGGTCGTCGAAGTGAACGTTGTCGTTGCAAACGAAACCGTGCATGCCCTGACCTATCATGCGGAGACCCTTCTGGATGATTTCCTCGAAGGAGCGGCCGATGCTCATGATCTCGCCAACAGACTTCATGCTGGAACCAATCTTGCGGCTTACACCGGCAAACTTGGTGAGGTCCCAACGGGGTATCTTGGCAATGATGTAATCAAGCTGGGGTGCTACGTAGGCGCTGTTTGTGGTGCCCATCTCGCCAATCTGGTCCAGGGTGTAGCCCAGGGCAATCTTGGCGGCAACGAAAGCCAAGGGATAGCCGGTGGCCTTTGAAGCAAGAGCAGAAGAGCGGCTCAGGCGGGCGTTGATCTCGATGATACGATAGTCGTTGGTCTCGGCATTGAAGGCGTACTGGATGTTACACTCGCCCACGATATTCAGGTGGCGCACACACTTGACGGCAATGTCCTGAAGCATGGCAACCTGATCCTCGCGCAGAGTGCAGGTAGATGCAACAACGATGCTCTCGCCAGTGTGGATGCCCAGGGGGTCGAAGTTCTCCATGCCTGCCACGGTGAAGCAGTGGTCGTTGGCATCGCGGATAACCTCGAACTCTATCTCCTTCCAGCCCTTCAGGCTCTCCTCTACGAGCACCTGGGGAGCGAAGGTGAAGGCACTCTCGGCAATCTCCTTGAACATCTCCTCGTCCTTGCAGACACCGCTGCCCAGGCCACCAAGGGCGTATGCACTACGGATCATGACGGGATAGCCTATCTCGCGTGCCGTGGCAATTGCATCCTCGATGTTCTCGCAAGCCTTGCTTACGGGAGACTTCATGTCTATCTTGTTCAGTTCCTTAACGAAAAGGTCGCGGTCCTCGGTGTTCATGATGGCCTCCACGCTGGTGCCAAGAACCTCCACGCCGTACTCCTTGAGAGTGCCGTTGAGGTAGAGTTCGGTACCGCAGTTCAGGGCTGTCTGTCCGCCGAATGCCAACAGGATGCCGTCGGGGCGCTCCTTCTTGATAACCTCAGTTACGAAGTGTGCATCAACGGGCTGGAAATACACCTTGTCGGCAATGCCCTCACTGGTCTGGATGGTAGCCACGTTGGGGTTGATGAGCACTGAGTAGATGCCCTCCTCGCGCAGAGCCTTCAATGCCTGTGAACCACTATAGTCAAACTCGCCAGCCTGACCAATCTTCAAAGCGCCACTTCCCAATACGAGAACTTTCTTGAGTTGCTTTTTCATCTTTATATCGTTGTTATGTTTTTATTCGCCTGTCTCTGCCGTACGATGGAGTATATGGATTTATAAAAGAAAAGCCACTCT
>JAZRIA010000089.1:0-5194 GCA_045645045.1 Bacteroidaceae bacterium
CACGTGTCGGGCAGGCTGAAGGGGGCTCCGGAGCACACCGAGAACCACGTGCTGGACATCATGCGCAAACCCTCGTTTGCACTGTTCCACCGATTCAAGAGCATCTTCGACCGCGTGAACCGCGAGGCAGGTCTGCGCCAGCAGATTATCCCCTACTTCATCTCCTCGCATCCCGGATGCACCATACACGACATGGAGAACCTGGCCAGGGAGACAAGGAGCATGGGACTGGACACCGACCAGGTGCAGGATTTCACGCCCACACCGCTCACCGTGGCAACAACAATCTTTGCCACCGGCTACCATCCCTACACCATGGAGCAGGTGTTCTGCGAGCACGATGCAGAGGAGAAGAAAAGGCAGAAGTCTTTCTTCTTCGAAAGAAAGCAAGGAAAAGCGAAAAACGGGAAGGGCGGCCCCACCCCCTTACCCCCCACACAAGGGAGGAGAGCATAATGCTCAGAAAATCTAACTTGTATGATGTAACCATTCCCTCCCATAGAGGGGCGAAAAGGTCCTTTAGAGAAAGTATTTAATATACTTTCGTGTCCTTTGAGTGGAGCAATCCCCATTGCGACGCGCGGACTGACTGGGGAGGGGTCTGGAACCAATAACAAGAATACAAACACACATTATTAATATATATATACACTACTATGGAATGGTTTGAATGTAAAGTACAATACGACAAGACACAGGAAAACGGACTCATCAAGTCGACCAAGGAGGCATATCTGGTGGATGCCCTCAGTTTCACCGAGGCAGAGGAAACCATCACCAAGGAGATGGAGCCCTTTATGAGCGGCGAGTTCGTGGTGAGCGACATAAAGCGCGCACGCATAGCAGAACTCTTCGAGAACGAGGACCTGAATGCCGACCGCTGGTATCGCGTGAAGGTGGGATTCATCTCATTCGACGAAAAGACCGAGAAGGAGAAGATTATCACACAGACCGACCTAGTCCAGGCCACCGACCTGAAGAACGCCATAGAGACCCTGGAGAAATGCATGCAGGGCACACTGGGCGACTACAAGATTATCAGCGTGGTGGAAACTCCACTGATGGACGTGTTCCGCCACAAGGTAGAGGAGTGATTGGATTAAGCCCCCCCTCAATCCCCCTTAGGGGGAGGAGCGGGTGAGCGGTGAAAGGTGAGCGGTGAGCGGATTAGTTTTCCGATTTATTCACCTTTGGTTCATCAAGCTAAAGCAAGTCCGATTTCACATTTCCGTTCGTAATTGAACGGAACCTGCTAAACCAACAAATAAAAGAGAAAATGGTTTCTGAAAGAATAAAGGCAATACTCGGCACCTTGCCGCAAGGGGTGCAGCTGTGTGCCGTGAGCAAATACCATCCTGCCGAGATGATACAGGAGGCATACGATGCCGGACAACGCATCTTTGGCGAAAGCCACGTGCAGGAACTCAGGCAGAAACAGCCCGTACTGCCACAGGACATAGAATGGCACTTCATAGGGCACCTGCAGACAAACAAGGTAAAGTACATAGCGCCATACATAAGCCTGATTCATGCCGTGGACAGCCCGAAACTGCTTCAGGAAATAAACCGCCAGGCACTGAAATGCGGACGTGTAATCCCCTGCCTGCTACAGCTGCATGTGGCACAGGAGGAAACCAAGTTTGGCTTCACACCGCAGGAATGCCTGGAATACCTGCGCACAGGAGAGTACCGCACTCTTGCCAGTGTAAGCATAGCGGGAATCATGTGCATGGCCACAAATACCGACGACGAGGAGCGCATCCGACAGGACTTTGCCACAGCCAACGCCTTCTTCCAGCAATGCCAGAAGGAATTTCCCGACCTGGCATCATCGATGCAGTTCCGCTCATGGGGAATGAGCGACGATTTTCAGCTGGCAATTGAGCAGGGAAGCAACATAGTACGCATAGGAAGCAGCATATTTGGGCACAGAATCTATTAGCGACAAACAGATGCCTATATATCTGGAAATGCTTAAGCCAGAAACAACCTTGCTAAAAGGTAAACCTTTATTCTAAATCCAATTCCTACAGCCAGTACGTATATTGGCTAAAACGAATGACCAGTCCTCATGGCAGGAGGATTTTAGTATACTATAAAAATAATGGCGCACCCTCCTGAACTGGAGAGTGCGCTGTATTTATACCTTAATATATATGGCAAGTACTAGAGGTCCTGGCAGAACTGTATCATCTTCAGGGCGGTGATAGCACATTCGTCGCCCTTGTTGCCCAAAGCACCGCCACAGCGGTCAAGAGCCTGCTGCATGGTGTTGCAGGTGAGGAGGCCATAGATGACAGGAACCTCGGCCTGACGGTTCAGTTCTGCAAGTCCCTGGGTGGTACCCTGACAGATATAGTCGAAATGTGGGGTATCGCCACGGACAACACAACCAATGGCTATGACGGCATCCACATCGGTATCCTCTATCATAGCGGCAGAACCGTAAATAAGTTCGAAACTGCCTGGAACAGTCTTCACAATGATGTCCTCTGCATTTACACCATGTTTGAGCAGGGTGTTGTAAGCTCCTTCAAGGAGGGCACCAGTAACTTCATCGTTCCACTCGCTAACGACGACACCTATCTTCCAACCGTTTCCGTCAGGGACGGTGGTGGGGTCATAACTGCTGAGATTGTGCAAGGCACTTGCCATATACAATGTAGTTTTTAGTCCTGATTACTTGACACGCTCGATGTACTTGTCGATATCCTGGCTCTGCATGCTTTGAGGATATGCGCTCTTGATAGTCTCATAGCACTCCAAAGCCTTGGCCTTATTGCCCAGAGACTCATAAATCTGACCTGCCTGCTGGTAAAACAGGGGGGAAAGTGTAATGCTGTTTGCGCGCTCTGCAGCCTTCAGCAAGTAGCTTGCTGCCTTCTCGTTCTGACCAAGCTGAGCGTAGCAGTTGCCAAGGGCGGCAATGGCTGCATTGCTGACCATAAGGTCGTCGCATGAATCATAGTCCTCAAGATACTTCACTGCATCTTCGTACTTTTCTGTCTGTGCAAAGCACAAACCTGCGTAGAGGCGGGCAATGTTGCCACTGGGAGTAGAACCATACTGCTCAATAACCTGCAGGAAACCAAGGTTGGTACCATCACCATTCAGAGCCTGCTCATACATGCCCTGCTGGAAGTGCTCCTGAGCAGCGGCGATGCTGTCTGCTGCTTTTGCGTTATTGGGCTGGATGTAAAACTGGTTTACCAGCACGCAAATAAAGATAACAGCAAGTACGCCACAAATGACGGATGCCAATGTCTTAAAATTCTTCTCGATGAAACTGGTGCTCGCCTTGATTGTCTCGTCAATCTCGTTTACGGGAGCTGCGTTTGTCTTTTTGCTCATAATGTTTATATGTTCTTGTTTTTATTTATTTACTTTATATGCAATTTGGGCCATTCAAGGTGCAAAGATAATGTTTTTCCCAAACATACCGAAATTTGCATGGCTATATTTTGGCAATACGAGTGTTTTTACATAATTTTGCAAGTGATATGACACTGAAACATCTGTCAATACTGAATTACAAGAACATTGCCGAGGCAGAATTGGATTTCTCTCCCGGCTTGAACTGCATAATCGGATGCAATGGCGAGGGAAAGACAAACCTGCTGGACAGTATCAGGTTTCTGTCGTTGTGCAAAAGCCTGGGGGTTACACAGGACTCCTTATGCATCAGGCACAATGAAGATTTCTTCATGCTAAAGGGGCTGTACGACAGAGATGATTTTACACAGGAGGAGATACAGTGTTCGCTGAAACGCGGGCAGAAGAAAATCATGCGCCGCCAGGGTAAGCCTTACAAACGTTTGGCTGAGCACATAGGTCTGATACCCGTAGTGCTGGTATCACCCTCGGATAGTATGCTGATAGCAGGCGGCAGCGAGGAGAGAAGACATTTCATGGACGTGGTAATCTCGCAGATGAATCTGCCATATCTCGATGCACTGACACGATATAACAAGGCACTTCAGCAACGCAATGCCCTGCTAAAGATGGACCCTCCGTGCGATACAGAAATGCTCGCCCTATGGGAAGAACAGATGGCTAAGGAGGGTGAATTCATATATCGCTGCAGACAGGAATACATAGACCAATTTACACCAATATTCCAAAGATATTACGACCTTATAGCACAGGAACACGAAAAAGTAACACTGTCGTACATAAGCCATTGCCAGAGAGGTCCATTATTGGAAGTAATCCAACGTGACCGCCACAAGGACCTGGCTATAGGCTATTCCTTGCACGGCACACACCGCGACGAACTGGAAATGATGATTAACGGCTATCCCATACGTCGCGAGGGCAGCCAGGGGCAGAACAAAACCATGCTGGTAGCACTGAAGCTGGCACAATACGAGTTCCTGCATCATACCGGCAACGGTACACGTCCCCTCCTGCTATTGGACGACATCTTTGACCGTCTGGATGCACAAAGAGTAGAACGCATAGTGGCATTGGTGAGTGGAGATTCTTTCGGACAGACATTCATCACCGACACCAACCGCGACCATCTGGACAAGATACTGAGCATGACCACACAGGACTACAAACTATTTCTCTGTGAGAACGGACAATTCAGAAGTATAGCCACTAATGGAAAGACACAAGAGCTTACCCATCAATAACCTTCTAGACCTATGGTTGCGCAACGAAGGACTGGAAACTCCCCTACTCCAACACCGTCTGATAAAAGGATGGCCGGAAGTGATGGGGGCCACCGTGGCGCAATACACAGGAGACATCAGGATATATGGCAACGTCCTGAGAGTGCAGATAAAAAGCCCGGCACTGAGGCAGAACCTGCTGATGATGCGTACCGAAATAGCACGGAAAATGAACAATTTTGTAAAGGCTCAAGTAATACAAGAGGTAACATTTTACTGACCTTCGGACATACATTTCACCTCATCCAAAAGCTAAGACGACCTTTAAAATAAGAAATATCAGCCTTTTTCGTCATTTTATTACCCATTCATAACGCATCTTTCATTAAAAAGATGTATCTTTGCACCCGCAATTACGTGTTAATTGCATATTTCAAACCTATAAAACCATTAATTTAAAATTATGGCAACAAAAATTCGTTTACAGCGCCACGGCCGTAAGAGCTACGCTTTCTACAGCATCGTGATCGCTGATGTAAGAGCACCACGTGTAGGTATGTGTTCTGTTTTGATCCGTA
>JAZRIA010000090.1:0-3616 GCA_045645045.1 Bacteroidaceae bacterium
GCACGGAATACCATATGGTTTGGCGCAGCCCTCAGGATCTTAATCCTACTTGGCATTTTGATTGAGAATAGTAAAATTTGCATTTTGCAAAAAAATGTTGCAGCCAAGTGGGAGGCGGGGAGAAAAGCCTACCCCCGGCCCCTCCCTGAAGGGAAGGACTTAAAAGAACGCAGAAGCCGCGCTAGGAAGGGAGGGGACTATAGCCGCACTAGTAGCGCTAGCCGAACTAGGGAGGCGAAAGGTTAAAGGCGAGAGGTTAGAGTTCTTTGTACATGAGATTGAAGATATAGCCATAGAGCGTGATGAGTTTGGCACCTGGCACGAGGGAGTGGCTAAGGCGAGAAAGATAGCGCTTCCATTGGCGCATGTAGATCTTGGTGAGGACTGGGTCACGAAGTACGGACCAAGTGGCATTCAATGCCAATGTAAAACGGTCCTGAGTGGTTAGTTGTTGAGGTTTCATAAGAAGTTAATAATTAAAAGTTAATAATTAATATTTTTTTGAGGAGGCGGCGGAACAGTGGAACAGTGGAACAGGTAATTCTATAACATCACCCGTACGCGGGTATATGTATATATATTAGAAAATAGCCGTTCCGCTGTTCCGCATTATTCTTTTAGCAGTCTTTTTAGGCTATCTATTTCATTCGTATCTCTCTGATAGACAATCCATCCGCGCGCTTTGATTCCGTTGATTCTTCTGGACACAGCTCTGTATCCAGCTTTGCCCAGCAGCATGCCCAGCTGTGACACGGGCATCGGTTTCTTGATATTGCCGTAGCTCACGATGCGTTCGCTGATCTGTGCAGTGGTCATGAACTCGCCTTTGCCTTCCGCAGGGATGTCGAAGAGGATAGGCAAGAGTTGCTCCTCGGAGTCTTGCGCACGGAAAACCTCGTTATGCTGCTCCAGCGTGTCTATCTCCTCGAGATCGAACCAGTAGTTGAAGTCGTTGTCAATGAGGTACAATGCCTCAGCATACATGAGGTCGTAGGGCAGCGTGGTGTGGAAGGGATTTTGTATGCTGTCCACCTCAAAAGGAAGCCAACGTCGGTTGCCTGTCATGTCGGTGAGGAACTCGCGTTTGTTGCTACTGGCGCAGAATGAAGCCAATCGCACGCGGCGCTCCTTGGTATAGCCGTAGGCAGCACGCTCATTGACATCGGTGGAGGTGATGACGGACTTCATGGCATTGAGTTCGCGTGGGGTCATGGCGTCGAGCTCATCCATGTTGATGAGTCCGAACTCGGCAATACGCAGTCGGTCGTCCTTGCTGAGCTGGGTAGCATTGGCGAGCTTGCAGCAGTATACACGCAGGTGCGGAGGGATGAGGTGCTCGAGCCAAGTGGTCTTGAAGATGCCCTGGCGACCAATGAGGACAAGGACTTGGTGATTGACTACCTCATCTTTGAGCCACGAAGCCACCATGGCGACGAACCACTTCTTGAAGCATTGGTGCCAGAGGGCGGTAGCATTGCTGCCGCTGGACGCCCCGTTGGTGCTACAGGACGCTGCGCTATTGGATAATGGACGCTGCGCTAATGGATCATGGACACCCCCAATATCCTGTGCGCTATTGCGCATTCTCACTTGTTGGGCGACGAGGTCGATCCAGTCGGGTTGGTCGGGGGTGTAGGGACGTAGGGATAGCACATATTCGCGCAAGGGATGCACACGCGGGATATACCTGCTGCCCGCGTTGAGGACAGTGAGAATCTCCTTGGCGGAGATGTTGGCTCCAGTCTCTGCACAACAGTCGCAGACCATGCTGTTGATGTCGGCATTGGTGATGTAACGCCATCGCATTTGGCAATCTCCCTGCCCATCAGGTAGGTGTTGGGGGGAGGATTCCTCTTCGCGAAGTTGCACTTTCTGAGCAATGCAATCAAAACGTAGGCGTTGGAAAGCCACATAATTATCCTGGATGTAGTGGCATGCCAGCTGTTGACGGTTTTTGTTTTCTTCACTCATAGTTAGTATGGATTTTTATGGGTTGTTTTTCTACTGCAAAAGTACAATGGACAAATGGACTGTAAAGCGGATTGGCTCAGTCTGTGTGATTTTCTTCGTAAGTGGCTGATTAGTAAATGCAAGTTTTTTTGCGTCTGGACTGAGTCAATCTTCAGTCCAAGGTGAGTCTCAAAAAAATGAAAAAAAAGTAGAGAAAGTATTTGGTAAATTAGCAAAATTATAGTAATTTTGTACCCGAATCCGATACCCCATACCCTATACCCATCATGACTAACCTGAGCCACATATTTCCCTCTGGATATCTGAATATCCCCACAGAGGAGGACCTGCGATTTGAGGTTCAGGATATGCTGCGTTATGCCTATACGGACAAGCAGATTATGGATCAACTGCGTGCGATAGGCTGTCCATACATGCGCAAGGCCATGGCACTATGCCTGTCGGGTTATTGGCACGAGCTGGAACAGCTACGCGACGACCGCACGGGGTACTACGACGGCGATGGCGACTGGCGAATGTCATGGGTGTATTTCGATGCGGACATGCGACAGATCATCAAACATGCCAACTACGAACAAGTGGAACTGGAGGCGAACATCAGCACCACCCAACCCACAACTCACGAAACAACTAAGCAAAAAACAACTAGACAACATATGAAAAAAGAACAACCTAACTACCAAATCACGATGGAGAATTGCAATGTGATCATGGGCGATAGCCATGGGGGGATATTCACCCTGCCAGGGTCTCAGGTGACCGTCAACCAATATGCCGACAGCCCATCACAACCCAAACAAGAGATTGAGGGAGCCAGCGAACCAGCGGACGAGCGCAATGTCCGCAAGCAGGCAGCCCTCAACGAGATGTGCAGCCGACTGGAGAACCTGGAGCACGAGATGATTGGTTATGACCAGACGGGCAAACGCATGGATTACGTTCACCTCACCACCTTCCTGCGCAAAGCCCTCGGCATGCTGGAGCAAGGCGGGGGACAGGATTTTGTGAGCGTGCAGGAGAATATCTGGACTATCCTTATTGATCGTCGCGATAAGTGCCACAAAGACCCCAAAGACCTCTTCTACCCACAGACTTATCTCGGGTTGGTTGGGTACCTCGTAGAGAAAGAAATCATCAATGGTAAGCCACAGAAGATACTGGATTGCCTGTATGAGAAGAACGACCAGAGCATGATCAAGAACCTCAAACGCAGCATCGTGAGCGCTTTCCCCGAAGGTACACGCGAAATGCTGGACTTCTACGTGGATCAGATGAAGCGACAATTGCTGTTCTGAGGATTATTTATTAGAAAAGACAACATAAACAACATTTCGCTCACCCAACATTGGTGAGCGACAAGGAGAGATACATAGTGTTAACAGGTATATAAGTGCCCAAAAAGGTATATAAGTGCCAAAAAAATACCTGAAAGATGAAGAAAATGCGATTTGCGAAAGCGGTCGCATTTTCTTGTTTATCAGTTGGTTATGAGGATTGGTTTGCAGAGTGCGAGAAAAATGGGGCACAAGTGCGAGAAATCGCTTTCATTTTGCCTACCTTGTCAGTATATACATAGTGTAGGATGTGCACAACTACTCGGTAACTACTCGGTAACTACCCGAATCTTGAAACATTAACCCTTAAT
>JAZRIA010000091.1:0-1092 GCA_045645045.1 Bacteroidaceae bacterium
GTGGAAATCGGCACCGTCAGAACACAAAGCAGTAATGTGTTTTTCAAGCAAGTAATAAAACCGGGGTACTTGACTACATTCGTAAAGTTGCCAACACCCACCTCAAACGTATACTCCACATAGGGGTTGGAGGCCTGAGCCAAGTTATAGCCTTCCATAAAGGCCATGCGCACGGTATTAATAATCGGCCACACGGTAAAAATCAACAATAGGATAATCGCCGGTGCCAAATACAACCATGCTTTCCATTGATGCTTACTTTCTACCATATTACTTCACCTCGTACTGAATACGCTTCTCCGTCTCTTTGTCGAAGAGGAAGAACTTGTGAGGCTTCACATTAAAGCAGACCGTCTCAGAAGAGGTATCTACCTTAATATCAGAATTGATAATAGCGCGCACAACGGGATTGAGAGAAGCAGAATGCGTGCACACCACACTGGAATCGCGGCCCATAACCTCCAAGGAGTTCAGAGAACACTTCAGAGCACCGTCAGCAGCAGGCTCCAAGCCCTCAGGACGCACACCAATATATACATCCTGATCCTCCACACCGGAGATGCTCAGCACGGCGTCCTCGCCAATGTATACGACACCGTTCTCTACGCGGCCCTCTAACACGTTAATGGGAGGAGTGCCCAGGAACTTGGCCACAAACAGATTTTGAGGATCGTCATACACATCCTGGGGAGCGCCGATCTGCTGCACCACGCCCAACTTCATAACTACGATCATATCGGAAATGGACATGGCCTCTTCCTGGTCGTGAGTAACGAATACGGTGGTGATACCGGTCTCTTTCTGAATGCGGCGAATCTCCTCACGGGTCTGCAGACGCAGACGAGCGTCCAAGTTGGACAGAGGCTCGTCCAACAGCAACACTCTGGGCATCTTAACCAGAGCACGGGCGATAGCCACACGCTGCTGCTGACCACCGGACAACTCGCTGGGCTTACGCTCCATCAAATTGTCGATCTGCACCAGACGAGCGGCCTCGTGAGCACGCTCCAGCATCTCAACCTTAGACAGTCTGTCCTTACCTCTCAGGTTCTGCAGAGGGAACAGAATATTCTGCTTCACAGTCATATGAGG
>JAZRIA010000092.1:0-5476 GCA_045645045.1 Bacteroidaceae bacterium
AAGAACCGCCCCAACATCACGTCGGAGCGGTTCTGCTTCATTAATGCTATATCACATAGCGTAGAATGAAAAAATATTACTTTCTTTAGTTTTTCTTACCATTCGTTGTCCCATATACTGGTAGCGCCCTTACGTGATAACGCATCTTCGCCAGTATAGAAACCATCATTATCCATACTAATAGTACCAGTAGCATCTGTAAAGGAGGCACTCATCAAATTAGTGGAGTATTCAACCTCTATAACCTCACTCTTAGGTACAATATATGATTTTTTCATAATTTCCTATTTATTGTGTTGTGTATTCATTACTTCACTCTCTGGCCCTTGGCATTGTACTTCAGGCCACTCTTTACGATTACAATCTGCTGGCCCTCCACAAAGATACCGTCCTTCTGCACGGCGCCTTGGATTTCTTCTATGCCGGTTTCCACATCATCCCACATCAGGGTATAGAAACCACGAGTCTGGGACACTGTCTCGGCACGCAGATATGCCTTGTTGGCGGCAATTTTTGATCCTTCTGTTGATATCTTGCCAAAGACCACTTCGTCTGTTGCCACACCGTCCACCTTCTTTTTGGTAAGAATGTAGTCGCCTTTGACAAGTGACGTTTCTGCCAATGTGCCTACAAGCTTGTTACTCTGGTTGCCAACTGCGGTCAAATTACCGTCTGTACCTACGGCGCTCATACCTATACCCAAGCCGTGCACAGCCTCAAATTGGAAGTCATCCTTGTTTTTGTCGGTCTTTCTCAGCACCACACCCATACGTGCAGGGATAGTATCGCCTTCCAACTTAGTAACTGATATTGTATCGTCAGACTCTGTTGTTGCCACATAAGCCTCTACGCCCTCGGGAATCTGCACATCGGAGTTAAAGGCGAAAGTGCCGACACCGATAGAGCCGATAGTCACACTCTTGCTGATAGGAGCAACGGGCAGTATTCTCCACCACGAGGTCTCTGCTGATGCCGAACCGGTTCTGCTCAGAGTGGCGTAGGTCTCATCGGTTGGAGCAAGAGGATCGTGGTCGCCTATGGCACCGCTTCCAGAGATAAGACCGAACAGATTCTTGCTATCTTTTACATCAGTATTATCATAAGGATGGCCAGCCAATGTATAGTATCCTGCATCGGTCTTTACTATGCTATACAGACGAGGACAGTATTGGTTAGTATAACTGCCATAAACAGAAGGTTGAGGATTCGTCGCCAAGCCATATCCTCCCTGGAAGCACCATACCTTATATATTACTTTGTCCTTGTATGCTTCAGTCATGTCGTTAGTTCCCAAGTTCTCTATATACCATACATCGCGATGGGCATCACTCTCGTCAATATTATCAATAAAGGTGGCCTTGTATTTTGTATTATCTGAGGTATTTTCCTTTGGCAATTCTGCAGGAGCGGCCAAATACTTGCTACTGCTTACGTGCTTGAAGCGGTAGAATCCCGAGGCAAGACCAGACTTTGCAGCAGGATCATCATACTGATGCAGTGTCCAAAGAGAACACTTGTTGGTAGTGCTTATTACTGGATTAACATGCGAAGCGACACGGAGATTGTCTGCTCCACCCTGATGATTATTAAGATACTTCTTGGTATCTCCTATTGTAAAGTAAACATAAGTGTCGTTGCTGTTAAGCTGACCCAATGTCCATGCTGTCTTTGGATTGGAGTCGAAGGATATGTCTGTCTGTCCGTCGTTGGCATTGATGTACTTGCCAGACACCTCGCTCTTGATATAGTAGCCTCCATTCAATGCCTTTTCAAAAGAAAACTTGCTGCCCTCGCTGCTTTGGCCATTGAGTGTACCGGCATTGTCCGAAATGAATCGAGTTGTATGACCGTCGTTAGGCTGGCACTCCATGGTGTAGAGTTTGCTGCCGTTTATTGAGGTTACCACAATTGAGCCGTCATCTTCGGGAATTTCGGGCAGGGTAACATTGAACATACTGCTCTCGGTGTGCTCCTGATGGATTATTTCTATCATCTGCTTAACCACATCGGGATGCTGGGCTGCAACGTCGGTATCCTCGTGCAGGTCTTTCGTCAGGTCATAGAGGTAGGGAGTACCACTCTTTACCACCATCTTCCAGTCGCCCATGCGCAGGGCCATCATATTGGTCTCGTGGAACTCCCAGTATAGGAACTCATGCTTCTCCTGGGCGGCATCGTTGCCTGTCATAGTCTCCTTGAAGGAAATACCGTCGTAGCAACGTTCTGCAGTGCTTGACTTCTTGCTGTACTGACTTCCGTCCAATCCTGCATAGTCCAGCAGTGTGGGCATCACGTCGTAGAATGCCAACTGGTGGTCGTTGACTTCTCCTGCAGGGACACCGGGACCCTTGACAATAAATGGAATACGGATACCGCCCTCGTGTGTTGAACGCTTTGTTCCACGCAGCAGGCCATCGTGGTTGAACCATGCGGGATCTGCACCACCTTCCTCGTGAGGGCCGTTGTCCGAGGTGAAGATAACCAGTGTATTCTCGTCGAGCCCCTTCTCCTTCAGTTTGTCGAAGATTTCGCCAACCTGAGCATCCAAACGGCTCACCATAGCTGCGAACTGTGCACGGCGACCATAGTTGCGATAGTACCAAGAACCGAAATTACCGCCATATTCACTATCCTGTCCCTTGAACTTCTCGGTATACTTCTGTACCAGACTGTCCTGGGGCTGCCACAACTCGGCATGAGGCAGGGTGTAGGTGAAGATGCCCATGAAGGGTTTCGTACCGTCCTGGCGGTCAATCCAATCCAGGGCATACTGGTGTATGAGGTCGCTGGTGTACTGTTCGCGGTTCTCATAATCCTTATCCCCTGAAGCAACGTCCTTGTGCTGGATATTCTGTTCCAAGACATCTACCACCACATGCTTGTCGCCATATTTCTCGGGGTCGTAGCGGTTCAGGAAATTGGGATAATAGGTGTGTGCCTGGAACTGGCAGATGTAGCCATAGTAGCAATCCACGCCACGCTTGTTTGGAAGCGATGCACTGCTGCTCTGTTGATACTTGGAGGTGTCCGAATTGCCGTTGGCATCCACCGCATAGGTGTCGGGATATTGCATGTTGTAGTATCCGCCAGCCCACTTGCCGAACATACCAGTGGTATAGCCGGCCTCCTTCATCACCTCGGGAATTATCTTGTGGGTCATCAGATAAGGTTCCTGGCCGATGATGGAATAGTCGGAATTATTGCCAAAGAGATTTGCTGTCTTTCCAACCTTGTTCCAATACTCCCTGTTGCCGCGCACATGGGTGTGGCCCGTGTGCTGGCCGGTCATAAACGAGGCACGCGAGGGAGCACTCACCGGGCTGCCGGCATAGGCCTGGGTGAAGCGCATGCCCTGACTGGCCATGCGGTCCAGATTGGGAGTCTCTATACGCTGCTGGCCATAGCAGCCAAGATCGCCATAACCCATATCATCGCACATGATGAAGATGATGTTGGGGCGGCGTTGCGTCTCATTCCCGTCTGCCACAGGGGCTGGCGAGGACGCATTGGCAGCTATTGGGAGTATGCCCATTGCGGCCATAATGATTTCTCTTACCTTTGTCATATTAGAAAGATGGTTTAGTATGTTTAGTGATGTTTTCCTTGTCTAAAACGTAGAAACCGCCACGACATCACGTCGGAGCGGTTCTGCTTCATTAATGCTATATCACATAGCGTAGAATGAAAAAATATTACTTTCTTTAGTTTTTCTTACCATTCACTGTCCCAAACACCGGGAGCAGAGGAACCATTGTCCTCACGGCCGAGCTGAACACCTGCTTCAGAAGTATCAACCTCTGTATTGCTAATCTGCAAGCTTGCTGCCAGCATGTTTACGGCACTTACCTTTATTGTCTCCACTGAGGGAGTGATATATGTCTTCTTCATATTGTTGTAGTATTTATATTAGTCGATTGGTATGTTTAGTCGGTTTATCTTTCCGTCCCTCTCTCCGTTCCCATGCCTCACGGCTAAGGAACGGAGATTGGAACGGGAGTCATAAGACTCTGACTATAAACTTAACTAAATTTATAATATCTCTGTTTCTATGGTTATCTGAAATCCCAGGCCTTTGGTTCGGATTACTTGATTACCACCTTGCCGTTAACAATGTACAGGCCCTTCTGTGCAGCCTTAACGCGACGGCCAGCGAGGTCATAGATTTCAGTTTTCACATTTCCGTTTTCACCTTCAACGCCCTCGATTGCTGTCTCGGTACCAAAGTCGAAGCTCAGGAAACGAGCGCCTGCACCAGCAATTACGGGCAAATAAGCCTTGTTGGCATTGTTCAGGAATGAACCATCTGTTAAAGCTGCACGATAGAAACCCACTTCCTGTTCCTCTGGCTTAGCCAGAACATAGCAAGTAGTACCTGCGGGAGTGATGGACTTTGTAGAAAGAGTGCCGAGAAGTTCATTGCCAGCATTTGTATCAATCTCATTCAATGGATTTATTTGTCTTGAACCATCCTCAGAAGGTTCAAAAACATATTCCCCACTCTCGTCGGCTTTAACAAGAACGGGAGTGTTTGCATCAATCCTACCAGCAACATTGTCTGCTATTTCTGTTAAAACGGCTCTATTTCCATCAACGTTGGCCTTATAGCATGTTACACCATCTGGAATCTGGGCATTATAGCCTAACATCAACGTTGCATATCCTGCCTCACCTACTTCTAATGAATATGGTTCAACCAAGTAAACTTCGGCCAATCCGTAATACATACCTGAAGCACCTGGTTCGGTATAGACAGATACTGTCAATGTGTATTTTTCCCCAACATTTACTATCTGAGGTGTTGGTGCTGTAAATGAGTTGTAGCGATAAAGGCCAGTATAGTCAGTCCGTACCGGCGAATTATTGCAGACATATTTTTCCACAGCATCAGCATCCTCACCATTATAACCTATTTTGAATTTTCTAATGGAATTAAGCACATTTTCCCCCTGCCAATTTGCAGAATTATTAAAGGCACCATTCTTAAGTATTACACTACTAAACTGTATAGGCTCACCAGAATTGTTGGTTATTGTTAATGTGTATTTATTAGGGTCTGCCTCTCTGGCTTGATTTGTATTTCTAGCAATACATAGAACCGAAGGCAGAGAGTACAATGCGCCATTTGCGCCATTATTTCCGTTTTCAGCTTGCACCTTGTATTCAGTAGCTCCAGAAATAGCTACAGTTGCAATAATTTTTTCAGTGATCTCGCCATCTTTTGAAACAATAACATCTGCCTCTGTTTTAGATGTACGATTAAAGGTAAAGCTAACCTGAGCAAAAGCAGTTCCTACCATCAGCAGGGCTGCCATAGTTAGTAAAATCTTTCTCATAGATAAATAAAAATATTTTTTGAAGTCAATAATAATATATAATGTATAGATTTAGTCTCAAATACATATAGAGACACCAAAGAGCATGACGAAATACTTCGACATGTCCTTTGGCGTCTCTATAAGTCGGAGGCCAAGCGGTC
>JAZRIA010000093.1:0-1278 GCA_045645045.1 Bacteroidaceae bacterium
GGTTTCCGTTTCCTGGCTGAGGCCGGCGCAGACTTTATTAAAGTCGGTATCGGCGGCGGTTCTATCTGCATCACCCGTGAGACCAAGGGCATCGGCAGAGGCCAGGCGACCGCACTGATCGAGGTTGCTGCAGCTCGCGATGAGTACTTCAAGGAGACCGGCATTTACGTTCCCATCTGCTCCGACGGTGGTATCGTCCACGATTACCATATGACCCTGGCTCTGGCTATGGGCGCAGACTTTATGATGCTGGGCCGTTACTTCGCTCGTTTCGACGAGTCTCCCACTCCCAAGGTCATGGTCGATGGCGCATATATGAAGGAGTACTGGGGCGAAGGCTCCAACCGCGCCCGTAACTGGCAGCGCTACGACCTGGGCGGCTCTTCCAAACTGAGTTTTGAGGAAGGCGTTGACTCCTATGTCACCTACGCCGGTACTCTGCACGACAATGTGGAGGCTTCCCTCTATAAGGTCAAGTCCACCATGTGCAATGTCGGCGTCATCACCATCCCCGACCTGCAGCGCGATGCCAAGCTGACCCTGGTTTCCGCCACCTCCATCATCGAGGGCGGCGCTCACGATGTTACCCTGAGAAGCACCTCCGGTGTGAAGTAATTTGTAAAAACAAAGGCAGTGCTGTTAATGAAACTGTTTCGTTCCCTGTTTTTGATTTTTCTAATCTTTGTCTGCTGTCTTTCCTTATTTGGCTGCTCTAACCAGGACGCTCTGGTTGGCGTGTACGTAAGAGACAGCGCGAGCAACCCCAATAATGCCATCAACAGGATCATTCTGTACAAAGACGGAACCTGCTCTTATTTGGGAACCGACAATGCCACATGGTCCTACAAGGGCGATATTGTGACCGTCACTACCAGAGAGCCTGACAGCTATTATCTGGATGTCTACTTTGATAAGTCTCTTTCAGAGATTTCTTTTCATTATGCGGGTACCAATATTAAGTATATCCTCAGCAGTTGTTCCGTGGACTTTATTGGTGAGCCAGAATGCAACCTAGACAGCTATGTTGTTCGTGTAAAAACAAAAGACTTGGTAGATGGCAAGCAGAATAAGAGAGTATATGATACGCTCCTGGCAATGGAGGGACTACAAAAAATAGATTCCTATTTAAAGGAAGGCAATCATTGGGATTATGAGCTTAAGGTGGTGGATAACTGCCTTGTGGCAGATTCCTATCCTTTGGATTCCGTCTATGTAAAAGTAGGCAACTAACCCCATAACAATCAAACCGCCTTGTGGAATTCTCCACAAGGCGGTTGC
>JAZRIA010000094.1:0-3452 GCA_045645045.1 Bacteroidaceae bacterium
TCCACATCGCGAATGAGGGAGTTCAGCGAACTCAAGATCCAACGGTCCATCTCGGGACGCTCGGCCACGGGCACCTCGTCCTCAGCAAAATGCCATCCGTCCACATTGGCATACATGGTCAGGAATGAGTAGCTCTGATACAGCTTGCCGAAGAAACTGCCCGATACCTCCTTCACACCATCCACGTCAAACTTAAGGTTATCCCAAGGCTGGGAATTGGTTATCATGTACCAGCGTACGGCATCCGAGCCATACTGGTCGATAGCGCCGAAGGGGTCGATGGCATTGCCCAGACGCTTGGACATCTTCAGGCCGTTCTTGTCAAGAACAAGACCGTTGGAGATAACTGCCTTGTAGGAAACGGAGTCGAACACCATTGTTGAGATGGCATGCAAGGTGAAGAACCAGCCGCGTGTCTGGTCAACACCCTCGGCAATGAAGTCGGCGGGGAAGCAGATGCCGTTGTCCAGTTCCTCCTTGTTCTCGAAGGGATAGTGAATCTGGGCATAAGGCATGGCACCGGAGTCGAACCAAACGTCGATGAGGTCCAGTTCGCGGGTAAGAACTACCCCACTCTCACCAACCAGCTTGATGTGGTCAACATAGGGACGGTGCAGGTCTATCTTGTCATAATTCTCCTGAGACATGTCGCCAGGCACAAAACCCTTGTCCTTCAGGGGATTGCTTTCCATCACACCTGCGGCCACGGCCTTCTCTATCTCGTTGTAAAGTTCCTCCACGGAACCGATGCAGATTTCCTCGCGAGTGTCACGGTTGCGCCAGATGGGCAGAGGTGTGCCCCAATAGCGTGAACGTGACAGGTTCCAGTCGTTCAGGTTCTCCAGCCACTTGCCGAAGCGACCTGTACCGGTGCTTTCGGGTTTCCACAGGATGGTCTTGTTCAGTTCCATCATACGCTCCTTGGCGGCGGTAGAACGTATGAACCAAGAATCCAGGGGATAGTACAGGACGGGCTTGTCCGTACGCCAGCAATGGGGATAGTTGTGCACGTGCTTCTCTATCTTGAATGCCTTGCCCTCTTCCTTCATCTCTATGCAGAGCAGTACGTTGAGGTCCATATCCTTGGCGGCAGCCTTCTCGTCGTAGCCGTTCACGTTATACTTGGGGTCGTAGGCGTTCTTCACGTACTGGCCCTGGTGCTTGGCATAGGCTTCCTTGTTGACGCAGAGGTCATAGAACTCATGGTTCATGTCCTCGGGCATGAAGTATTTGCCGGTGAAGTCCACCATGGGACGTGTGTCGCCAGCCTTGTCGATGATGAAGAGGCTGGGGATGCCAGCATCCTTTGCCACCTTGGCATCGTCGGCACCAAAGGTAGGTGCGATGTGCACGATACCGGTACCGTCCTCGGTGGTCACATAGTCGCCGGGGATTACACGGAATGCCTCGTCCTCCTTTACCACGGGCTTGCCGCCCTCAATGGCGCAGGGCTTCACCCAGGGCATGAGCTGCTGGTACTTTATGCCAACCAGTTCCGAGCCCTTGCCTTTCCAGAGGATTTCCAGTTCCTTGCCTTCCTCTGCCTTGAAGTGTGCGGATACAAGGTTCTCGGCAACGATGTACACGGCCTCCTGCTGGCTATATGGGTTCTGGCCCTTCACGGCAACGTAGTCAATCTTGGGACCTACGCAAAGTGCGGTGTTTGAGGGCAGGGTCCAAGGGGTTGTTGTCCATGCAAGTATGTAAAGGTTCTCCTTGGGCAGGGCTGAAGCAGCTTCGCATCCATCCACAGAGAGAACGGTAAACTGTGCTACGGCGGTGGTGTCCTTCACGTCGCGATAGCAACCGGGCTGGTTCAACTCGTGGCTGCTGAGGCCTGTACCTGCGGCGGGAGAATAGGGTTGGATGGTGTAGCCCTTGTAGAGCAGGTCCTTGTTGTAGAGCTGCTTGAGCAGCCACCACAGGCTCTCGATGTACTTGTTGTCGTATGTGATGTAGGGATTCTCCATGTCCACCCAATAGCCCATCTTGTGGGAAAGGTCGGTCCACTCGGAGGTGTACATCATTACGTTCTCGCGGCAACGGCGGTTGTAGTCCTCAATGGAAATCTTGGTGCCGATGTCTTCCTTAGTTATGCCCAGTTCCTTCTCCACGCTGAGTTCCACGGGCAGGCCGTGTGTATCCCATCCGGCCTTGCGCTTCACCTGGAAGCCCTTCATGGTCTTGAAACGGCAGAAGGTGTCCTTCAGCGAACGTGCTAGAACATGATGGATACCGGGATGTCCGTTGGCTGATGGAGGACCCTCAAAGAAGATAAACGAGGGGCAGCCCTCTCTCTCGGTCATACTCTTGTGGAACACGTCCTCGGCGTCCCATTGTCCAAGAACCTCGCGATTCACTTCGCTCAGATTCAGTTTTGTGCGTTCAGCAAATTTTTTGCTCATATATAGTGCTTTATTATTCTTTCGGGCGACAAATTTACACTTTTTTATTTGCATACACAAGCACAAGACATGCGATTTGTCTCGTACTAACCATTTTAACGTGATTTCAATGAATTATAACCATCTTTTATTTTAAGATATAATAAAAAATAATGTTTTTTATAGTGTTGGACACGCGTATCAAATTTATATAAACGATTCGTTACTTTAAATCACTGAATAAAATCTTTTTGGGGACAGATTTTGAGGAACAACAGAATTTGAATATACCGTTTTTTGCTTAAGTAGATTGATTGCAGATAAACAATGACAAATTAGGTATTAACAAAATAAAATAACGAGGCAAGTACCTATTTGCTAAGTACTTGCCTCGTTTTTATCGTATTAAGTATCGTTCGTTATTCCTCTACAGCAGCCTGTGCGGCGGCCAAGCGTGCGATGGGCACACGGAAGGGAGAGCAGCTCACGTAGTTCAGACCTACCTTGTGGCAGAACTTAACAGATGAAGGCTCACCACCATGCTCACCGCAGATACCGCACTTCAGTTCGGGACGAACTGAGCGGCCACGCTCTACTGCCATCTCTACCAACTGGCCAACACCGTTCTGGTCGAGAACCTGGAAGGGGTCTACCTTCAGGATCTTCTTCTCCAGGTATACGGGCAAGAAGCTGGCGATGTCGTCACGAGAGTAACCGAAGGTCATGTGTGTCAAGTCGTTGGTACCGAATGAGAAGTACTCGGCACGAGAAGCGATGCGGTTAGCGGTCAGGGCAGCACGAGGAATCTCAATCATTGTACCAACCTTGAACTCAACCTCTACACCTTCCTCTGCGAACAGAGCAGCTGCGGTCTCGCGGATAACCTTCTCCTGAGCCTCGAACTCGTAGAGGATACCAGTCAGAGGAACCATGATTTCGGGATGGGGATCGCCACCTTCCTTCTTGATCTGCACGGCAGCACCCAGGATGGCGCGTGTCTGCATCTCGGTGATCTCGGGATATGTGTTACCCAGACGGCAACCACGGTGACCCAACATGGGGTTAGCC
>JAZRIA010000095.1:0-1013 GCA_045645045.1 Bacteroidaceae bacterium
GACCGCTTGGCCTCCGACTTATAGTTCTGCAAAACATCGAGAATGAAGCCTTCCTCGATGGCCTGCTTCATGGAATACAGATCAAAGGCAACCTTCTTGCCCTGTTCATTCAGACAGCCGAACAACTGCAATGTGGTGGGCTTCGGAGTTGCGGTGAAGGCAATCATAGGCACATTGGGCTGCTTACCACAGCGAGCAATCTCGTCCTCAATGACATCTGCCATGGACTCTTCCTCTTCTTCCACACCAACAGGAGTCGCCTCACTCAGCTTCCGACTTTCGGACAACGCATAAGTAACGGACTCCATAGCGGTACCGGCTGTGGAGGAATGTGCTTCATCGATAATAACAGCAAAAGTCTTGTTCTTCAGCTCCTGCACCAAATCGTGGATGTACATGAACTTGTGGATAGTGGTAACGATAATCTTTGTGTTGCCATTCAGGGCATCTGCCAGATCCTTGGAACTGCACTTTTCATCCATAACCTTGACCAGACCGGCCTTATGCTCCATGCCAAGTACGGCGGCTTGCAGCTGGCGGTCAACTACAATACGGTCAGTGATAATGCAGACCGTATCAAAAATCACATTATCCTGGGCATCGTGCAGAGATGCCAGCCGGTGAGCCAACCACGCAATGGTGTTGGTCTTGCCACTGCCGGCAGAATGTTGGATGAGGTAATTCTTCTCGCTGTGATTTTCCACCACATCCGCAACCAACTTACGCACGGCATTGAACTGATGATACCGGGGGAAGATAAGGGTTTCCTTGGTCTCCCGCTTGCCGGTGTCGGGGTTCTTCTTCGTTTCCTTCTGCAAGAAAATGATCTTGTCGATCAGATACAGTACCGTATCCTTCTTCAGGATATCCTCCCACATATAGGACACATTGATGCCGTTGGGATTGTGGGGGTTACCCTTACCGGCATTGATGCCCTCGCCGCAGCCTTTGTTGAAGGGCAGGAAGAAAGAGGACTTGCCCTTCAGATTGGTGCACATATACACCTCGTTCAG
>JAZRIA010000096.1:0-9396 GCA_045645045.1 Bacteroidaceae bacterium
GTTCCTGCTATTTCCCGAAGTGTATCAGCATAGATAGTCTAATACCTGAAAACACCGAGGGGTTTGGGGGCGAGAAGCCCCCATGGGAGAGTACAAATCGGTACAAAACGCTAATAATTGTTAACAGCATACATTTTTTTACTACAGTTCATTAGACTGTTACGCACTAATGACCGATTTGGGATAATAACTTATAAAATCACTTTTCTTTTGCTGCCTTTGATTATATAAATACCTGGTTTCAGATTCTGTAAACCATTATTTTGCTTCATTCCTTGCATATTATATATATCCTGTCGATGTATCCCGTCTGTTGTTATCTCTCCTATGTTTGTTTCTTCAATATAATGGAGTAAGAATGTAGCACTACCTTCTTCCAAATATGAATTTATGGTTTTGACAACAAATGGGATATTTGAACCAGGCCAAATTAAATCGTTAAATCTATATCTTATTTTTAACCTTTCGTTTACGACTTCACCTTCGAAATATTCAAAATCACCAGGATCTTCTGGTTTGACATCATCAAGAATAATAAAGTCTAATCCCAATGGATCATAAATATAATCTCTCAGATTCATTTCTATTGTTCCTTCAAAATCTGAAGTATATATGTGTTCCATGTTTGGTCTGACCATCGGACCTACAATCTTATCGTGTGCTGGCAATATACTGTATCGCAGCTCTAAAGTTTTGTCTTCATTACCAGAAACACCATATTTAACAGTCAATGGATAGTCTCCTAAAGGTGTGGTTGGAGTAGCATTAAACCTTAAGCATAGCACGTCTGATGAATCGTTGTAGAACGAGCTCACTATATTGTTGGGCTCTTCCACACTGTAAGATTCCACATTCGCACAGAACAAATTCACCTCACAAACGGGCAGCGCATACTCATAATAATTACCAGGGCGATGGACAATCACGTTTGAGTTGTTATACGTATTCTTTATTATCGGTGCGCTGATTTCTTCAAGATATGTTTTTGTAGAATGATGCGAACTGTTTCCAAAGGCATCAATAGCTTGAATAGTAAACGACGAAGCTTCAACGTCCTGTGCAACAACACAGAACTCCTCCGAGTTCGATGTCTTTGCTGTGAACAAAGGCTTTTCTGTATCATCTGCATATACGGCACAATATGCTACAGGACTACTATTAGCATCCAATGGCACTGCCCACTCAAAGTAGGTGCGCCTTTGGGAATCGCGAGTAACCCTAAAGGATTTAGGACTATCTGGCGCCGTCTGCAGATTTGAGTTCAATGCTGCATCTGCATTTAGAATACCAGCACCAAGTTTTCCAGCATAGGGATAACCAATTTGATACTTATCCACCTCTGCTGAAGAATTGATGATGATTTCTTTTACCTGTGATGGTGTTAGAGACGCACCGCCAAACTTAGAAACTACCAGAGCAGCAACACCAGAGACATGCGGACACGCCATAGATGTTCCATTCTGGAAACCATACCTGTTATCTGTATAAGTACTATAGACTCCCTTGCCATCTTCTTCGCCACCAGGTGCACTTATATCAATCCAGTCGCCATAATTAGAAAATGTAGATCGAATTCCATTACTTGCCACAGAGGCCACAACAATCAGATTGTCGCGTTTTTCCGAAAGCCCGCTAATCGGGAATGGAGTTTTCTCGCCACCGTCATTTGCCGCACCAAATACGACCAGGCCACCATTCATAAGGCTACCTTCGTATTGCCCGGAATTCTTCATAAAGTATTCTATTCCTTCTAAAATGATTTCGACTTGCTCGTCATTTGTCCTTTTCCAACTGTTTGATGAAATAATGGCTCCCATATCGGCTGCATAAACATATCCACGAGCCAACATATAATCCTCTACCTTATTATTGTCAATTGGTATAATTGCCACGCTCATCAGCTTTACACCAGTATCATTGCCGTTGCCTCCCGCTATTCCGCACACACCAATACCATTATTATTTACTGCTGCAATTGTACCCGCCACATGCGTGCCATGATTACCAAACTCGCTGTTGCTTGTAAGGTTTAGGCCATGAATATCATCAACATACCCATTGCCATCATCATCTACATTGGGCAAACCGTCTTGCTCAACACGATTAACCCACATATTAGCTGCAAGATCAGGATGGGTGTAATCTATCCACTGATCCATAACAGCCACAAGGACATTTGGATTTCCTTCCTCCTTTTCCCATGCCTTGTCCAACCTTATAGCGCCAGGACATGAATCATTGTAATGCCATTGCTTTTCATAAAGAGGGTCATTCATAGAAACAGAGCGTGTACTCTTACTTGTAATGACGGGAGATTCCACAGGCATGATTGGAACATCAGGCATTTCAATTAACTTTGTGGCCCTAACATGTTTAATGCCCTTTTTCCCCTCAAACTTTTCCACCGGGGCCTCAACGAGATACCATAAATGCAAACCTGCCTTGCGATGGCGTTCCTCTATCTCCTGATTGGGAGCATAAGGTATCAACCTCTCAAAAGTAAGCTTAGTATTACCGGCTATTATCGAATCAGCAAAATATTCACTCTCAAACTTAATTTGAGTTTGTGCATTACCCAACAGGCTGTATGCTGCAATGCACATTAAAAGGATTCTTTTCATTTTAGTATGGTAAATGATGAATACTTGTTACATATTCTATTTTCAGAGATATTACTCATAACTCATGACAACGACTGTCTCGCCTTCTTCCAGTGAGGCCTTGATGTTCTTACCGCCACTCTTGACCTTACAGAGGCTGATGTCGTCGCCCATTACTTCAACTATCTTGATTACGCCCAACTCTCTCTTGGCATACCTTCCACCAATAGTTTTTACGGAATAGACGGTAAAACGCATATCCACTCTTGCGGAATTAGCAGAACCTATGTCAATGTACACCTCTTTCTGCTTGTCCTTCTTTGCCAGTCCTGCCTCTATGATGGAGGCATTCAGGGGGTAGAGTTTGTTATAATGACGTGCCACCCTTGATGAAAGCAGTATCAATGCTTCGTTGATGGCCTTGTCCTCCGATTTCACCCAATTCAAGTCATGATTGGTAATGTAAAAGGTATGACTGTCTACGATATGACCATCGTGTACATCCTTTACATGAACCGTCACCTCTATCTGTGCCTTATACACATTGTATGGTATGGTTTTCTTGTCCAATGGGGTAAAAAGTTCTGTAGTGGTACTTATGCTGTTTATTGTACCGCTGACACAAAACGCCGGTGTATCCTCATCAATCTCCCCATCCTTAAACTCTCCTTCAATGGTATGGAATCTCCTTACCTTGCCTAAACCAGACAGAACACATGCTCGAACGGAAGCTGCATATTTGTCTCTATGCGTAGTCACAGAACCCATGGCCAGTGCCTGACCAATGGTCCCGAGTACAGAACCAACTGATACTTTTTCCTGCTTTGGCGTGTATTCTATTTCGCCAAAAGCAACTTTATATATTGTATTTCTATCTGCCTGGGCAAATGTGCATAATGGTATACATAACCACAGCACCAGTATTGAAAAAAAATTGCTCTGTCTCATTTTTCGTTGTAGTTAATTGTAAGAAAAATCCCTACCATGTATACATATGCATATTACACATCAAATACATGGTAGGGGATAACTGATTTCTAAATAATCTGATTGTTACAGAATATCTTATATCTGCATATTAGTATACCATTTCACCATTTTCATCAAATGTAAATGTATGCACAGCATCTAAACGACCTGCGGAAACCATTGCTGCAGCATTGCTGCTTGATGGCGTCATATCACCTTGGCCTTTAGAGTCTCCATTACCATCTATTATCTCTCCATTTACATCAAGAAGATTATAATGATATTTACAAGTCTTGAAAGCTATTTTTATTTTCTCTACAGACGTCATATCCTTATCTTCCTTCAATGTATAAGATTTCTTAAATGTCAAAGAGCATGGAAGTGGAGCGGTTAACACCTTTGTCCAATCCGTTGTTGTGACAGTATCCACTTTTGTACCATTTGCGTCTGTGTACTCCATAATAATATTGCAGTATTCCAGCATGTCTTCAGACTCAATATCAGTATACTTAAATGATACTGCTACAGGCTTTTTTGCATCTGTATCTGGATTGGGAGTTTCTACTTCCTTCTCACAAGACACCAATGCAGCAGATGCAAATAATACAATTGCAGCCAACACACTCTTGAAAATTAATGACTTTTTCATTTCTGAAGTTTGTTTTTTTGTTGATGTTTGGATTGTGGTGCCCGCAAGTAAAATGATGATGAAAGATGATCTGTTTACCTCTTATAATTACCCTTGGGGGCTTGATATGGCAGACATATGAACCATGTCTACGAATTATTCTGATTCTTTAGGGTCTAATTTCAATTCACCGTCTGAATCAAAGACAAATTCTTTGGTTACATTGTATCTGCCTTGAGAAACTAATTCGGCAAGTTTTTTTACTGTGGGTCTTTCTGTACTACCAGCAACATTTACGCTTGGACCTTGTTTGTATGTATCTCCATTTGCTGTATATAATGTGTACGTATATTTATAACCGCGCTTTTTAATAGTAATACTTTCTTCAGATGCCATATCTTTATCTGCCTTCAATGTATAATATTTTTTAAAGGTGTAAGAGCATGGAAGAATCTTCACGCAGTTCTTTTCCCAGATTTCGGTAGTAATAGTATCAACTTTTGTGCCATCTGCATCTGTATATTCTATCACTATGTCGCAATACTCCAACATATCAGCAGACTCTTCATTTATATACCTAAAAAGCACGTACGCAGGCTTATTTTCATCCACCTTCTTGTCATCATCATCTGTCTTTTCGCAAGACACCAATACTGCAGATGCAAAGAAAGCAAATGCAGCCAACACACTCTTGAAAATAAAAGACTTCTTCATAGTTTTAATTGGTTAATTGATTAATATTTAAAGGTTAAAAATAGTTTTTCTCATCACTACATATACACATCACTTGCACCACAACGAAAGTTGTGTCGCCTCGTGGCTCCGTAGAGGACATTAATAGACTTAATTGGGTTCTGACATGGATACAAAAAAAGCGTGGAACCAGTCCTGATGCTCGTTCCACGATAGAAAGGCTCTCGCATTGCCCTGTTAGTCGAAACGAGCAACGCTGAAAGCCCCACGCCGATGAGTATATAAAACTCACTCAAAAGCATATCACCCAAAAGGGTAAATATCCAATGAGGGCTGTATATAAACATCCCATGAGGCGTTCCCGTTGCTTTGTTTTTGACTAACAGTTGGAATTTGCGAGATTCTTCTACCGTCAAAACCAAAGCGTTCAGTTACGCCTTTTATGTACATGTGTCTTGCCCGCTTCCACCCCCAAGGGGCTTTCAGCGATGGCAAAGACATCGCAAAGATAATGAATTGTTCCTGATATTAGATATATTACCGAACATTTTTGCCAATTCCTCAAAAAAAATGGCATATTTACTACCATCTGTAAGGTGCAATAAACTCAAATAGGTTGTTGGTGGCGACGGGGGCGCCCGTAGATAAGAAGAAGTGCCACCGGAAGAAAGGGAAGAAATGGAAGAGGCCTTGCAACTGTTGGGACAGGAAAGGTGAAAGGTGAAAGGTGAAAACAATCCCCCCTCCGTCGCTACGCTCTTTACCCAGCGTCGCAATGGGAATTGCGACCCTCAGAGGGTACAGAATGACATCAAGTCATTCTTCTAAAGACCCTCTTCGCCCACCTGTCTCAGGGGGACAGTTAGTTACTACTGCTAAACGTAAATCACCCTTAGCACAAAACATCAATCCGCAGACACTTGCCATCACTGGGGTGCCTGCGGATTGGGTTATTACTAAAATTGTTGAACGTTAGTCGCTAATTGTTCATCACTTAACCACTACCTTGCCATCGCGGATAAATATACCCTTCTGCCCCTTCTGCACACGACGGCCAGAGAGGTCGAAGATAGCAGAGTTTTCCGCTTTCACATTACCGTTTTCCGTTTCAGCAATGCCTGTCTCGTCGCCAAAGTCGAAGACGAACTTGCGGCTCAACTGGTCGCCATAATTGATGGGCAAGTAAGCCCTGTTGGCATTATTCCAGAATTTATTCTCTGTCAACTTAGCCAGATACATTGCCACCACACCATCTGGTGCAGAAAGAACATAGTAAGAAGTATTGGCCTCGGCTGTTATCTCCGTTTTCTCTACTGTACCCTTCAAAAGGTTCTTCTCTATCACAGCAGGAGTTTCATTGCTTTCAACAAAGGCATATGTACCCTCCTCAGCCATGATGATAACACCAGTATTAGCAGGAAGCACACCCTCTACACGCTCCATTTTAAGACGACTGTCTACCACCTCTTTGGCAACATAAACCTCAACACCCTCGGGAATCTCGGCATTGAAATCGAGGTACAATGTGGCATAGCCAACGGTAGAGACCGTGAGGCTGTATTGCCCAGGCAATGCAACAATCTTGCCAAACTCGCTCCAAGGATATGTTGCCTTGTAACTATCAATTGAAGCAGCAGGAACATGCAGGGTGGCATTTTCTGGATAAGAATCATCAAATGCGTCGCTATGTGTAGAAGGCACCTTCTCGGCATAGCAATAGAAATCAAGGAGTTTGGGGCAACCAGCGAAAGCCCAAATCCCTATGCTCGTTACACTATTGGGGATAGTAACCGAGGTCAAACCAGAGCAAACTAAGAAAGCAAACCTCCCTATGCTCGTCACACTATTGGGGATAGTAACCGAGGTCAAACCAGAGCAACCATAGAAAACCCTCTCCCCTATGCTCGTCACACTATTGGGGATAGTAACCGAGGTCAAACCTTTGCAACCAGAGAAAGCACTCTCCCCTATGCTCTTCACACTATTGCCGATAGTAACCGAGGTCAAACCTCTGCAACCATAGAAAGCACCATCCCCTATGCCCGTCACACTATTGCCGATAGTAACCGAGGTCAAACCAGAGCAACCACGGAAAGCCTCCCTCCCTATGCTCGTCACACTATTGGGGATAGTAACCGAGGTCAAACCAGAGCAATCACGGAAAGCACCACTCCTTATGGTCGTCACACTATTGGGGATAATTGTTGTTTTAAACCCAGAATGTAGTGTGTTTGTCGCTGTTTCTATTATAGCATTGCAGTTGTTTCGAGAGTCATATACAGGATTCCCATCCTCCACAACAACCGAGGTCAAACCATAGCAATGAAAGAAAGCACTCTCCCCTATGCTCGTCACACTATTGGGGATAGTAACCGAGGTCAAACCAGAGCAATTATAGAAAGCTCCAATCGCTATGCTCGTCACACTATTGGGGATAGTAACCGAGGTCAAACCAGAGCAACCAGAGAAAGCACTCTCCCCTATGCTCGTCACGCTATAGGTAGAACCATAGTCCTCCACAGACTCCGGGATAACAACTTCACCAGAATACTTGCCACTGCTTTTCGCTATAACAGTAGCCTGCTTTGCATTGGTAAGAACAAGTTCATACCTTATCCCATCAATCTCAACCTTTAGCGCCAGCATGGGTAGGGACAGGAGCACTGCAAGGGACAGGAACAGTGCTCGCAGGGAATTGGGTAAATGTTTATTCATAAAATATTGTTTATAGATTAGTAATTTCAATAACACCTTTTTCGGTAAAATCCTTCCTCACACCACCCCAGTGGCGACGGAATTCTGTGGTAAAGGTAAGACTATTTCCCAAGAGAGCAAAACAAAACTGGACTTTGTTGCATAAAACCAATCCTCCTTGTCAACATGCTAATCTTTATCTCACGCAAAGGACGCAAAGGAAAACTGTATGGCTTGTACCCATCAGTTTAATGAACGGAAAGTTGAAAACGGAAAACAATAACTATCTACGCTCTCCTTCCGTAACGAAGTTTGCGACCCCTTCAGCGCAAGCGTGGAATACGAAAGGAAAGGAAATAAACCCTTTGCGCCCTTTGCGTGAAAATATAAATCATCCGGTAATCGTTTCTTCTCACACAAAGGACACAAATACAGAGGCGCCATCCGGTTATTTTGCACCTTTCAGCACTGCCTTCATCTGCTCGTAACCTAATTGGGCTATGGCCTCGGCCTCGTCATAGTCGTGACTGCCATATTCACCAAGGGAAACATTAAGATATATATCAGGAGGTGTGAGGCGCAGTGCCATTTCCGTGTTGCGCTTCATCAGTATGGAAATGGTGTCGTAGGTCAGGGAAATGTAGTTGTTACTCAGTGCATTCAAGCCTGCCTGGAACTTGCGCGACAGACGAGTCAGCGCTGAAGTTTCTGAATCTGCCTTTGGCATCTCGGCATCATCATCCTCCCATTCGTAATCTTCCAGATTCACCGCTACCAGTTTGTCGCCCTCACTGCGTACAACACGATCCAAAGGCAGGCCGTTGGTAATACCACCGTCTATGAGAAGCATGTCCTCGTGCTCCACAGGACTAAACAGCATAGGAATAGATATACTGGCACGAATAGCTGCATAAAGGCTGCCACTACGCAAGACAACCTCACTACCCTCCTTCAGGTCCGTTGCCACGGCACAATAAGGAATGTTCAAGTCTTCAATATTGCAATCCGGCACGATAGCCTTCAGGGCATCCATTATCCGGTCGCCCTTTACCAAGGCATTGGTACTAAGGGTGAAATCCACCAGTCGGAATACCTCGCGGTCGGTGAGGTCGTACATCCACTCCTTTACCTTGTCAAGGCCTCCGGCGGCATAAATGCCACCTATCAGTGCCCCCATGGAAGCACCTGCTATGGAAGTTATCTCATAGCCACACTCTTCCAATGCCTCTATGGCACCTATGTGGGCAAAGCCCTTGGCTCCGCCACTTGCAAGTACCAGGGCAACCTTCTGCTTTGTGGATGTTGACATACACCTTATTATATATTATATATTGGAGACTACTTGATGTTATCAACCAAACGGAACAGACGGTTCCAGCGGATAGCATTCAAACCACCACGGTCGGGGTCCATAGACAACCAGATGACAATGGGCTTACCCACGATATGGTCCTCGGGAACAAACCCCCAGTAGCGTGAGTCGGCACTGTTGTGACGATTGTCGCCCTGCATCCAGTAGTAGTCCATCTTGAAGGTGTACTCGTTGGCTTCCTTGCCGTTTATCAGTATACGGCCGTCGTCAGTAACCTGCAGGTCATTGCCCTCATAAATGCGTATGGGACGCTCGTAGACAGGAAGATTCTCCATAGTCAACTGTATGGTCTCGCCCTTGGCAGGAATCCAGATAGGACCATAGTTGTCGCATGTCCAACCGGTGTGCCCGTTCAGGGGATACAGAAGTCCCGTTTCATCCTGCTTGTGATAAGTTATGCTTTCCACCAAGTCGGGGCGTGCCTCCAGTGCAGCCTTCAC
>JAZRIA010000097.1:0-1865 GCA_045645045.1 Bacteroidaceae bacterium
CACCTCTGACGTGGCAGCTCCGGCGTCCGAGCAACACGATGCCTGGAATCTACTACTTCTATTCCGAAGACCTGACGGACCGTCCTAAAAAAGCATGGGGCAGAGTCTTCACTGACCGCAACATCGGCGAAGGAAAGTCCACGTTCACAGATACTGACATCAATGTTCATTCTTACTGGGCTATCAACCCTGTCGACTCACTCGACAATGTTTATACTTTCCAGCCGCCCACAAACAATGCCGACTACGTACAGGGAGAGTATGCCGGTGTTGACCTTCAGCATGCCTCAAATGTCAGCCCGACCTACGGTGTTTATTGGGATATTGATTACCAGACTAACCCCAAGAACTGCCAATGGGGCTTCATGGAAGTAACGAAGGTCAAGGCCTGCCGTGCCAAGCAAAGTCTTGGGGAAGAACTGTATAGTCTTATCATGAAGGCTCAGGGCAGCACGGTCGATGCCACGTCCGAACAGGTTGTTTACGAAAACCCTGCCAGCACATCGACTGAACTCCGTAGGGCTGTTGTTTCGATGCGTAGGAAATTGCGCCTCGTGCCCTTCGTCGACGAATATGTAGAACTGTTCTGTGTCAATACATGGGACGAGGACGACGATGGCGAGTTGAGTTTCGATGAGGCTACATCTGTTCAGGATATCGGCATTGTCTTCAAGGGTAACACCTCTCTTACCAGTCTTGAAGACCTGCGCCACTTCACGGGTCTGACAGAAATTCCGTCCGAGGCCTTCCGTTCCAACACGACGATGGTGTCCATCATTCTGCCGGAGAATGTGACGAAGGCTGGCAAGTATGCTTTTGCGTCCTGCTCGGCGCTGAAGTATGTGGCAGCACTCAATGCCACAACCGTAGTGGACATTCGTGAAGCTGCCATGCCTTCGCGTGCCCTCATTGTCTTCGTTCCCGAGAATATGGTTGAGGCTTACAAGGCCGACACCTATTGGAAGAAATACACCATCCTGCCTTTTACCGGCATTCCGGTCATACAGACCAGCGATGCCGAGCGTGAGTATGGTCGTACAAATGCAAAGGCTACGTTTGAGGTGACCGGTGCTCCTGTCAATGTTGTCCCTGTTGTCTCTGTCAACAATGTTGCCACCCTTGCCACAGGCACCTATCCCATCGGCATCGGCAACATCGACATCATCACCAGCCTTGATTTGCAGGTGAACGAGGGCACCTTGACTGTGCAACCTGCTCCCGTCACTGTGACGGCCAAATCCTATACCCGAATGGAAGGACAGCCCAATCCGGAGTTCGAATACACCAGAACGCCGCTCCGCAACCACGAGTTACCCGAAGAGGTATTCCTGCAGATGCCTGTCATCACATGTCTGGCCGATGAGTCCAGTCCTGCCGGCGAATACGAGATTGTCGTCAGTGGTGCCGAAGCACAGAACTATGTTTTCACCTATGTCAACGGCATTCTTACCGTAGAGGTAGACCCCGATGGCATTGCAAACATCGAGTCGGACAAGGACGATAAGGGAACGCTCTACGACCTGCAGGGCCGCAAGATAGAGACCAGCAACCTGAAGCGTGGCGTCTATATCCAGAACGGCAGGAAGTTTATAAGGAAATAGCGGTGGAGTCTGTAAGCACTCCGAGCGACTATTGTCGTCCGTGGGGCTTCCGAACGCACCAACAGGCGCATAACGCAAATAGCCCAGGGCATCGTCCCCGGGCTATTTACTTATAAATCATACAGGCTTTGTTTTTATTTTTTTTGCAGACACCTATATGAAAAAAATGGTTAACCATTATTGCCAATTAGGTTAAGGATTATTGCCAATTAGGTTAAGGATTATTGCAATAATGGTTAACCATTCTGCGCGGAAAGGTTAACC
>JAZRIA010000098.1:0-1842 GCA_045645045.1 Bacteroidaceae bacterium
CTATTATTTATTAGTTAAACATATTCTATATTCTGTTTCTTTATGTATTCAGATCCTTCGCTTCGCTCAGGATGACAAGAGGAAGTGAAGGGGATTGAGCAGGGTTACATCTGAATGTCATGCTCGATTTCTTCACCCCAATCGTCCACCGTGGCGCTGAAGCCACTGCCCGAGCCACCCTCGGGCTTCACATCGGGCAAGACAATAGGGTCTCCATTCAAGTCGTGCAAAATCTTCAAATATAACTCGAGATGCACTTCGGTCTCAACACCACTCTCGTCCAAGGACTCCGTAAACTTGTCGCCCACATGGAAGACAAAGGTTTTGATGGTGCGGTTATCCACCAACAGGAGGTCGAGCGTCAAGACATTCTCTTCCGCCTGCTCGGCATGGTTGTCCGGCAAACCGAAACAGGTGAACGACGACTGAATGTAACCTTTGGTGGGGTCCACTTCATTGCGAGTGGCACTCCATTCCTCAATCAGATGCGTCACCTCGCTATCCATGCGCTTGCCTTGCGCCAGATAGTAACCTTGGGACAAGCCGGTGAGCGAAGCGCGGGCAGAACGGAGGTTATGAATTCCCTGTATATGTACTTCCACCGATATGGTGTGGATGACGTTCCATGGAGTAACCGAAGCAATGACCGGCTCGCCGGCACGAGTCTCTGCCGAAGCTTGCTGGAGTATCAAGGCTTGTTCTTCAACCATCCCTTCCGTCACCTGGGCATCTGCATAGTTTCCCACGCCCAACCATTCGGGTTCGGTGGCAACTCGCTCTTCTTCCCCTCGTGTAGCATACCAACGCGAAGAATGCTCTTCGGCAATGACGGATGCCTGCAGAGGGTTGTCCATGTGCTGGAACTTGAATGAACCAAATTCCGAGGGGCTCTGGTTATAGACAAGCACCAGATAACGGTCGGCCGGCAAGTTCATGACAGCATAGCTAGTGGTGTTGGTCTGACGGGTAAACACCTGCTGCCCAGCCTCGGGATAGAGGGTAAGGGTCATACCCGTAGGCTTTTCGTAAGGTTCAAAACGGCTCCAATCCACATTGACACGCACCGGAGTGGTGTGCGGATGGTTATAGCACAATTCCTTATGATTGCAGGAAGTGAGTAGCAACAGGAGTATCCATACAAAATTCTTCATCGGCCTCCTCCTTTCTTCTTGTTGAACACATCGCGATTCAGAAGCCACACCAGCGACACTTCGGCCTTGGTTGGTCCGAACCAATGGCGGTTCTTGGTGGTTTGCCACACATAGCAATCGTCCATCGGGATATATTCGTGATACTGTCCGCCCATATAGCCGATGCCGATGCTGAAGTCGAGGTTCAGGCGTGTAGCCACGGGGAGCGAATAGCCATATTCAATGCCGGCTGCATAACTGGCCTTGTCCAACAAGTTACCCCCAGGCTTGCCACCCATATAGCCACGGCCGCCCGTAGCGAAGTCGTAGGTCAGCATCTGGGCATAGACACCGAGATGATGTCCGGTCAGCGCCTGTTGCTTGGCCTGCTTGCCCAACCACCGGCGGACATAGAGGTCGCCTCCATACACTCGCCAATACCAATGCTTGGCATCATGTTTCCACCAGCCATACATCCAGTTGGCACCCACCGACCAGTTCTTGCCGAAACCAAACTCTACACCGATGTTGGGAACCAGCAAAAGGTCGTAAAGGGCATTGGTCTTGATGGCCCAATGATAGGACTTGCAACGTGAATCTACCTGCATAGGAACTTTCAACAGCAACGAGCTGAAGTCCGGCTCTACTGTCACAAAGTTATAGGGCGTTGGCTCCAAAGGCTTCGGAGCTTCCCATTGCATGAGGAGCATTT
>JAZRIA010000099.1:0-16125 GCA_045645045.1 Bacteroidaceae bacterium
AGGGCATTGTGAACAATATTTACCGGACAATAATAAAATATAACAAAAAGGGCTTCACTTCAAAAATGAAGATTAGCCCTTTAGCGAATTTGGTAAAAGATGTTTTACCTGGAGGTAATAATTATGTATAAGGTATATAACGATATAGGTGACATGGTTTTTACTCCACCTTGCGCAGGAATGCCATGCCGGTGGTGTTGTTGCCTTGAGGGGCGTAGCCTTCCAATTCAATGTGGAAGGGAGTGCCGGCCTCGAAGGCATCCAGGGTGAAGCGGTAGGTGACGGGCTGCTGGCCGGCCTTGACGGTATTGTCGGCCTTGACCTCTGCCATCAGTTCGTTGCGCTTCCATAGTTTCATTGTGCCCAGACGGACGGGGTTATCGCCACGGGTGGGGATAACCGTTAGTTCGTAGGCACCGTTGCCCGAAACCTTGCCAGTTACCTCGAAACGCCAGTTGGAGGGCTTTGGCTGGATACGCAAAGGTTCCCAACCAAATACATGCTGACCATAGGCCTTATAGGCGGAGTAGTCAGGGGCGAAGTAGAGAGGCAGAGAGTAGCGGCTGGTTGAAACTACGGCAATAGCACGCAGGTCCTCACGGTTTGCCACGGTGATGGGGCCGGTGTACTTGGCAGAGTGCACGTTGGGGTATCTGCCGTTGGTGGTATATCGTATTTCGGCACCAGGAACGTCTGTAGTAAGAGTGAAGCGTGTGCTGCCGTCGGCATTCTTCTCCTCCTTGACAATGCGTGGTTCTGGCATACGGTAGTGGCAACCCTTGTTGTCCAGGCGTGCAAAGTGTGCACCCACACGCTGGCGGAAGTCCTCCCAATTGCGCTTGCTTTGCTTCTGCCAAGCCACCTCGCTGACGGCCATCAGACGGGGGAAGAGCAGGTATTCGGCATAGTTCTCGGAACGGTTCTCGTGCAAGGGAGCAAACTCCTGCAAGGCATTGCCATGGATGAACTGGTCGCTCCAGTAGCAAGCCTGCACACCGATGGTGGTGGAGGATTCGGAATAGTCGTTGATGGGCATGGAGTAGCACTTCTCCAGGGAAATGGGAGGACACCATGTGGCTGCCTGTATCTCGCCGGGGATGCTCTTCTCGGGGAAGTCCAGATACATGTGGGAAGCAGGCGTGAGAATGGCCTTATGACCGGTCTTTGTGGCCACGAGGGTGTCGTTGGGGTTGTGCCAAGACAGGGCAACGACCTGTTCGTTTACCTTGCCGCGCTGAATGATTTCGTCCCAACCGATGAGCGTACGTCCCTTCTTCTTCATCATCTCAGCCACCACATTGGTCAGGTAGCCTTGAATATCAGAGGCCTTCTTCAAACCTTCGCGCTTCATCAGAGCCTGGCAGTCGGGACACTTCTCCCAACGGGTGTAGACGGCCTCGTCACCACCTATATTTATATAGGCAGAGGGGAAGAGGTCGCAGGTTTCCTCCAGCACATTGCGCAGGAACTCAATGCTTGTCTCCTTGCCGGCACAAAGCAGGTCGCGGCTGATAAAGTGCTGGGTGGGCACTTCGTGCTGGACACCAGTGCAACTGAGCCATGGGTATGCCACCACGGCAGAGAGGATGTGGGCAGGGAACTCTATCTCTGGAACAAGTTCCACGCCGCGCACCTTGGCATATGCTATCATTTCGCGAATGTCGTCCTGTGTGTAGTATCCGCCCAGGCGTCGGGTGTCGGGACCTGCCCATGCACCAACCTCGGTGAGTCGGGGATACTTCTTTATCTCCAGGCGCCAACCGGAGTCGTCGATGAGGTGGAACTGAAGCTTGTTCAGCTTGTACATGCCCATCATGTCGATGGTCTTCTTGATAAACTCCTTGTCGTAGAAGTAGCGTGCCACGTCCATCATCAGTCCTCGCCAGGGGCGCTCTGGAGCATCGTAAATTTCCACACATGGAGCCTTCCACTCTGTGTTGCGCTGCCAACTGGCACTATACACCTCGGCAGGGAAGAGTTGCAACAAGGTCTGTATGCCATAGAAGGCGCCATTGGCATCAGCGGCAATAACCTTGGCACACTTTGGTGTTACAGAAAGAGTGTATGCCTCGGCTACGGGCACAGTAACGGAGTCTCGTAGCATGACGAAGGTACCCTTGCCTTTTCCCTCCTTCAGTACTGCTACACGTCCGGTGGAGCGTGCCAGCATCTCTTGCAGGTATTCGGCCTGAGCCTTCAGTTGGCCATCGTAGGCAATAACTACCTTCTCGGGCAGGAGAAACTCTCCAGCCTTAGTCTCCATCTTCAATGGCTGGGGGATGATGCTTACTGGCGCACTGTCCTGTGCATGTACGTTGGTTAGGCACAAGAATGCCATGACAAGCGACAGAACTTTAATTAATGTAGTCTTCATAGTGTAATATATGGGTTGTAGTTTTACGGTCGGAATGGTCGGAGTAATCTGAGTTTTCAGAGTAATCGGAGTAATCGGAAAACTTTGTATCTCTATCATGCTTGGCATAGTAGGGACGCGCGTCCCTACCAAATTCAGCTCTCGCTTACTCGCATATTTCCGTTTTTCAAGACTTTACCAGCCTCTTTATGTCGTTGAGCTTGTTAAGCGCTTCGAGCGGAGTGAGGCTGTTGATGTCCAGGTTGAGGAGCTGCTGGCGGATGTCCTCCAGGATTGGGTCGTCCAGTTGGAAGAAGTTCAGTTGGGTACCCGTGTCGCTATCCATCTTGCTTCCTGCCGCTATACCGGTACCCACATCGTCGTGCTTCTTCTCAGCCTCCAGTTGGCCCAGTATCACCTCGGCGCGCGACACTATGCTCTGTGGCATGCCAGCCAGACGAGCCACGTGTATGCCGAAGGAGTGTGCCGAACCACCGGGTTCCAGTTTGCGCAGGAAGATGATGGTACCGTTCTTTTCCAGTACGCTCACGTTATAGTTATGTATGCGAGGGAAGGACTTCTCCATCTCGTTCAGTTCGTGGTAGTGCGTGGCAAAGAGCGTACGTGCACGTCCGCGCTGGCATTCGTGTATGTACTCCACTATGCTCCATGCTATGCTTATTCCGTCGTAGGTGCTTGTGCCTCGTCCCAGTTCGTCGAAGAGTACCAGCGAGCGTGCAGAGAGGTTGTTCAGTATGGATGCTGCCTCGTTCATCTCCACCATGAAAGTGGATTCGCCCTGAGATATGTTGTCGCTGGCACCCACACGGGTGAATATCTTGTCCACAAAACCGATGTGTGCACTCTCGGCAGGTACAAAACTACCCATCTGTGCCATCAGTGTGATGAGCGCCGTCTGGCGGAGCAGGGCACTCTTACCAGCCATGTTGGGACCTGTGATGATGACTATCTGCTGATTTTCTGTGTCCAGGCGCACGTCGTTGGGCACGTAGTGCTCTCCTGCCTGCATCTGCGTCTCTATGACGGGATGGCGTCCGTGGCGGATATTCAGTTCCATAGAGTCGTCCACCACTGGGCGAATGTATCTGTTTTCCCTGGCCAGTATGGCAAAACTCATCAGGCAATCCAGTCGTGCCACCAGCATGGCATCGGCTTGTATGGCAGGAATGAAGCGTGCGCACCATACCACCAATTCGGAGAAGAGCCTTGTTTCCAGTGCCAGGATGCGTTCCTCGGCGCTTACTATCTTCTCCTCGTATTCCTTCAGTTCCTGTGTTATATATCGCTCGGCATTTACTAGAGTCTGTTTTCTTATCCACTCCTCAGGCACCTGGTCCTTGTAGGTGTTGCGCACCTCCAGGTAGTAGCCGAAGACGTTGTTGTAACCTATCTTCAGGCTCTGTATGCCTGTCTTCTCCGCTTCGCGCTGCTGAAGCCGGAGCAGGTATTCCTTGCCACCGGTAGATAGCGAGCGAAGTTCGTCCAGTTCCTCGTTCACGCCATCATTGATGACTCCGCCTTTGGCCACCAATAGCGGAGCACTGGGCGATATGGTGCGGTGCAGACGTTCGCGCATCTCCTCGCACAGGTCTATCTTCATGCCTATCTCCTGCAATACCGGGGAATCCGTGCCCACCAGTGCCTCGTGAATGGGTTTCAGTGCCTGAAGGGCAGTGGTAAGCGTAAGCAGGTCGTGGGGCGACACACGTCCGGTGCTTATACGAGAGATGATGCGCTCCATGTCGCCTATGTACTGAAGCTGTTCGCACACCACGTCGCGTGTCTGCAGGTCGCGGAAGAAGTAATCCACCACGTCCAGACGGCTGTTTATGGCCTTCGTGTCCTTCAAAGGGAATACCATCCATCGGTTCAGCAATCGTGCACCCATGGGAGTAACGGTGCGGTTCATCACATCCAGGAGCGACTTGCCGTCGTGATTCATCGGGCGCAGGAGTTCCAGTGAGCGCATGGTAAAGTTGTCCATGTGCACGAATCTGTCCTCCTCTATGCGTGCCACCTGCCGTATATGTCCCAGTTGGGTGTGCTGTGTGTTCTCCAGGTATTGCATTATGGCACCGCAGGCTATGGTTCCTGCCTTGAGATGCTCAATGCCGTAGCCTTTCAGGTTCTTCACACCGAAGTGCTTGAGCAGCTTGCCTCTGGCCGTCTGCTCGTTGAATACCCAGTCCTCCATCTCGAAGGTAACGTACTTCTCCAAGAATGACGAGCGGAACAAATCGCCCTTTCCCCTTTCGTATAGCACCTCCTTGGGCGAAAAGTTGGACAGCAGGCTTCCCACGTGCTGTATACTTCCCTCGCTGGTCATGAACTCGCCGGTGGATATGTCTAGGAAAGAGACACCGCACACACCCTTGCCGAAGTGCACGGCAGAGAGGAAGTTGTTCTCCTTGCACGAGAGCACATTGTCCTGCATGGCAACACCCGGTGTTACAAGTTCCGTGATGCCACGCTTCACCAGTTTCTTGGCGAGTTTCGGGTCCTCTAGCTGGTCGCAGATGGCCACTCTCTGCCCTGCCCTAACGAGTCGTGGCAGATAAGTGTCAAGTGCATGGAAGGGGAATCCTGCCATCTCCAACTGTCCAGAACCACCTGCACCATTGTTCCTGCGGGTCAGTGTTATACCCAGTATACCGGAAGCCACCACGGCATCCTCGCCGTAGGTCTCATAGAAGTCACCGCATCTGAACAGCAGTACGCACTCAGGGTGCTTTGCCTTCAGGTCGTAGAACTGCTTCATCATCGGTGTGAGCGTTTCCTTTGCCATACAGGTTTATACTTTTGGGGGTGAATAATAATGATGCAAAGATACGATTAAGTGAATGAATAACCAAAATTTTTGCCAAATATGAATACGAGGAATCTCGAACAAAGTCTATCTTTAATGAGAAAATGGCATATGTCTGGAGACAAATTGTTTTAAGGGAACCCATTTCCTTTTATTAATGTGCCTCCAGCCAGTTGGTGCCCCATCCTGCATCGGCAATGAGGGGTACGGAGAGCGAGGCGGCACTTTGCATCTCCTCTATAACGAGGCGCTGTAGCTGGTCGCGCTCTTCGGGAAGGACGCTGAAGTTCAGTTCGTCGTGCACCTGGAGAATCATGCGGCTCTGGAGACCTTCCTCTCGCATGCGCTTGTCCACTCGTATCATGGCCATCTTCATGATGTCGGCGGCACTGCCCTGTATGGGCGAGTTAATGGCATTGCGCTCGGCATATCCGCGCACCACGGCATTGTGGCTGTTTATGTCGGGCAGGGGGCAGCGGCGGTGGAAGATGGTTTCGGTGTATCCCTTCTCGCGTGCCATGGCAATGCTGCGCTCCATGTATTCCTTCACACCGGGATAGGTTTGGAAATACCCGTCTATAAGTTGCTTTGCTTCGCTTCTGCTGCATCCGAGGCGCTCGGCCAAGCCAAAGGCACTGATGCCGTAGATGATGCCGAAATTAGCCGTTTTTGCACGTCTGCGCTCATCGCTCGTCACCTCGCTGATGTCCTTGTGAAAAATCTTTGCTGCCGTGGCGGCATGTATGTCCTCTCCGCACAGGAAGGCCTGCACCAGGTTTTCGTCCTTGCTGAGGTGTGCCATGATGCGGAGTTCTATCTGGCTGTAGTCGGCAGAGAAGAACAGTTGTCCCTCGTCGGGAATGAAGGCCTTGCGCACCTCCTTGCCCATGGCATCGCGCACGGGGATGTTCTGCAGGTTAGGATTTGAGGACGAGAGTCGGCCGGTGGTGGTGACGGTTTGGTTGAAGGTGGTGTGTATGTGCCCCGTGGAGATGTTAACCAATTTGGGAAGGGCATCTATGTATGTGCCCAGGAGTTTCTTCAATCCTCTGTGCTCCAGTATCTTGCCCACTATGTCGTGCTTGTTTCTGAGGCCTTCTAGCACCTCCTCGCCAGTGACGTACTGCCCTGTCTTTGTCTTCTTTGCCTTGGAGTCGAGTTTCAGTACATCGAAGAGGATTTCTCCCACCTGACGCGGCGAGGCGATGTTGAACCTCTGCCCTGCCAACTGGTATATCTCCTCCTCCAGGAGTGTCATCTCCTGTGTGAAGTGACGGCTCGTCTCTGCAAGTCCTGGTTCGTCTATGCGCACACCTGTCTTTTCCATCCTGGCTAGTACGCACATCAGGGGCATTTCCATATCCTGGAAGATGTCCCAAAGCCTTGTCTCGTGCAACTCCTTCTCGAATAGTTCTTTCAGTTCCTTCAGTGTTGTCTTGCGGTATGCCTCCTTCAGGTAGTCAAGTCCGTGTCGCATTTCCGGGTGCAGAAGATAGTGTGCTATGGCGGTATCGAAAAGGCGCTTCTCCCCTACCCCACTTGCCTCTGAACCAAGTGCTTGCACCTCGGGGTACTGCTCGGTAAGTTCCTGCCAATGCGCCTTCAGGTCGTGCCCTATTATGGTGTCGCCATCCAGGATGAATGCTGGTTCGTCCACGCAGACCCCTCCCCAGCCCTCCCCTGTATGGGAGGGAGTAGTTACGGGTGTATTTGATGCTATGTCAGCAAACAAGTCGCCCTGTATACTGCCGTCTTTGAAACGGAAATTGCCCCCAGGCATAGAAGCCCCTCTTCCTTCTCCCTCCTTAGAGAGGGGAGTATTATGTGCAGATGCATCGTTTGTCGGTTGTGACCACTCCCCTCCTTTGGGAGGGGCAGGGGGGAGGGTCTTCCTCAATAGTTGGCGGAATTCCAGTTCTTCGTAGATGTGTTGCAGGGCTTGGTGGGCGGGTTCGCTGAGTTCCAATGCGTTGATGTCCAGTGTGATGGGTGCGTCCTTCACTATGGTTGCCAACCAGTGGCTCTGTCGGATGAGGTCGGCATTCTCCACCACCTTCTTCTGTATGGCACCCTTCAGTTTGTCGGTATTGGCAAGCAGGTTCTCTATGCTTCCCCATTGCTGGATGAGGGTGCAGGCGGTCTTCTCTCCCACCCCCGGGCATCCGGGTATGTTGTCGCTGGAGTCGCCCATCAGGCCCAGTATGTCTATCACCTGCAGAGGCGACTCTATGCCCCACTTCTCGCATATCTCCTTAGGACCCAAGACTTGTGCCTCGCTCTTGCCAACGGGCGGACGGTACATGCTCACGTGCTCCGTCACCAGCTGGCCGTAGTCCTTGTCGGGCGTCATCATGTATGTCTCAATGCCCTGTAGGTCAGCCTGATGTGCCAATGTGCCTATTACATCGTCAGCTTCGTATCCGGGGACTTCAAGCACGGGAATGTGGTAAGCTTCCAGTATCTCCTTTATCTTGGGCACGGCAAAGCGTATTGCCTCGGGTGTCTCCTCGCGCTGAGCCTTGTATTCGGGAAAGGCCTCGTGGCGGAAGGTGCCGCCGTGCGGGTCAAAGGCCACACCAAGGTGTGTGGGGCGCATGTTGCGCAGCACATCCTCCAGGGTGTTCACAAAGCCCAGGATGGCACTTGTGTTCTCGCCCTTGGAGTTGTATCGTGGATTTTTGATGAAAGCATAGTAGGCTCTGTAGATGAGAGCATATGCATCCAAAAGGAACAATTTCATAACTATTTATCTTATTTGCCTACAAAAATACAGAAAATTGTGATAATATTCCGCCTTTTTCTGTAAATTTGCATTTGATAACGCATGATTCTAAGTCCAGTGGATTTACTAAAAGAGATAAGAAAACCCGTTGAGGCCGACCTGGCACGGTTCAATGAAATGTTCCGTGAGTCGCTCAAGTCCGACAATCCTTTGCTTGGAATGGCATTGGATCACCTGACTCGTCGCACCGGCAAGCAGATGCGTCCCATACTGGTGATGCTGGCTGCCCGTGGTGCCGACAACAGTGTGGAGGTGGTCAGCGATCAGGTAATCCATGCGGCCATTGCCATGGAACTTCTGCACACGGCATCCCTGGTGCACGACGATATTGTTGACGAGAGCGACCGCCGTCGTGGACAGAAGAGTGTGAACAGCCTTCTGGACAACAAGGCAGCCGTCCTCGTGGGCGACTTCCTGCTCAGCAAGGCCATTGAGCATGCCGTGGCATGTGGTGACAGTAGGGTAGTGGCGCTTATCTCCAACGTGGGTATCATGCTTTCCGATGGCGAACTCCTGCAGTTGGCCAACGTGGACAGCAAGGAAATAGGGGAGGGTTCGTACTACGAGGTGGTGCGCAAGAAGACCGCCTCTCTCTTCTCCGCCTGTGCCGAGGTGGGTGCCTTGCTTGCTACGGACCATCTCGGGTACATATATACTATGAAGCGCTTTGGCATGCTTCTCGGTATATGCTTCCAGTTGAAGGACGACATATTTGATTACGACGACCAGCACGATGTGGGCAAACCAGCCGGCAACGACATGAAGGAGGGAAAACTCACACTGCCCGTCATCTATGTTGCCAACAAGAATCCCGAGGCTCATGCCCTTGCCCTGAAGGTTCGTGCCGGCGAGGCATCGCAAGAGGAAATCACGCATCTTGTCAACCTTACCCGCCAGGAGGGTGGTGTCTTGTATGCAGAAAGTGCCATGGGCGACATGTCCGGCATGGCCACAGGATTGCTGGATGAGGTAGGGGAGAGCACCATTGCCCAAACCCTCCAGTACTATCTCGATTACGTGGCAAAGAGGGCGATGTAAGGCAGGCTATATTTATAGAATGTAATAACCAAAACAATCACGGGCACTTGCGTCATGCGGTGCCCGTGATTGTTATAAGGAGTATTGTGATTTCTGCAAATATACAAACAATCCACATTACTCCGACGAGGTTTTACCCATTCGTTCCTTAGCGCGTAACAGCCTATTGGACGATTTGGTTTTAAGATAGAAAATATATGATGAACGTCGGAATAACAGTCCTGTTTACCGACCCATAAATTAGGGTCCCATGAGGCTGTTATTCGCTTCTCCCGAGGACAAGCGCTTGTCCTCAATGGTGACAAGGACGTGTTGTCGGGACAACAAACCCTTGTTCTCCAGGAGGACATATTTATGTGTCTTTGGGGGTGGTTTTGTGAGTTTCTTGCTCCAAGTCCAATTGGCCTCTGCAAAATAAACTTACAGGACTTGTTGTGTTGTCAGGACTGGTTCTATTTTATAGCCTTGTTTTCGCCCAAAATCAATAATTTTGTTGATGTTGCTTTTTCCAATTTCTCTGGTAAATGCAAAAAGTATGCCATCAGAGCTTTTCATTAAGTCCTCTTGGCTTTCAAACCATCTGTTGTCCTTTTTCATGTCATTCGTGCTTTCTTTCCAACTTTGTATTGCGCTATATGACATTGTATCCAACGGAATCTGTTTATGTATTTCAGAGAAGGTGAGATGAGGGTTGTTTTCTACAAATAATTTGACAATTGCCAAGGCCAAGCGCCCCTTCCCGTAATGTCCTCGGCCGTTTAATGTGTAGTGAGTGTAGTCCTTCTTGCTTCTTTTCTCTGTCTTTCTTGTTTTGTATGATGTATGTTCTTCTGTACTAATGGCTTGGTGTTTGTGTTTAAGACCAACATTGATTTCTAATTCACTTATGATTCTTTTAGCGTTGTTTTCGCTATACCCTTCGCTCAATAAGTGTAACTCCAGTAGATTTGTTAAAGTTTCCTTGCCATTTTCTGTTACAAAATCATTGATATACCTATTTATTTCTTTTTCCTGTTCTAACTTCTCAATTTGTGCTTGGCAGAAGGAGGCAAGTTCCATAATGCTAAAGTTCTCCTGATTGAAAAGGTCTACGAATGTCTTTCCTTTTGGCGAGTCTATTGTAAAGTTGATTTGAAAAACACTGATGGGTTCTTTGCCGAATTCATAATAATAAAGTTCAATGTGTTCTCCGATATAAAGACCGAATTGTACGGGCAATAGTTTCATGTAGGAATGTAGTTGTACAACTTCATCCCTGTTTTGAAGGTGGTTGGGCTTTTTCATCTCAATGACGAATGCGGGTGTTTCTTTATTGAAGAAAACGATGTCCGGATATACGTAGTTAATGCTACTGCCCACCCTTAATTTGTATTGTTTTTCTACACGTTCGCAGTGCCAACCCAGTAGAAGGCGGAAATGATTATATATAAGTTCTTGATACTCCTGTTCGCCTGCTTCTTTTGTCTTCTTTTCTAAGACATCTTTACATAGGGTATTCCATTTTTGCATAGTAGTGCCATCTTTTGCACAAAGATAGCTAATTTTTATCATTAACGTGACTTATAATCGTTGTTTCTTCTCTCGTTCTTCTAGATTACAAAAAGGATGATACAAATAAAAATGCCCTTAACAGACTAATAATCATCTGCTAAGGGCATTTCTTTGCCTCGTGAGAATCGTTTTCTTTCACATTTTCGGCCACAGGGGCGTGAATTTTGGATTGTCAAGAGGGAAAAGGGGAACGGAAAACTGCTCTCTAACGGATGAGCGGTGAGTGGTGAGCGGTTTATCCACCCCCTCCGTCGCTTTGCTCCTCGTCCCCCTGTCTCAGAGGGACAGTCTGCTGGCGCGGTGATAGGGAATAGTTTTCCGTTTTCCGTTTTCCGTTTTCACATTTCCGTTTTAGTAGAACTTCACCTCCTCGCCCTGTACCTCGCTGAGGAGTAGGTTTGCCAAACGACTGGTGCCGAGACGAAGGTATTGATTGGTGAGCCATTCCTCGCCAAGAACCTCCTTTACTATTGTGTAGTAAACAAGGGCATCGTGCACGGTATTCAGTCCGCCGGCAGGTTTGAAACCGATGCGTACACCAGTCTTGTCATAGTACTCCTTTATCGCCTGGCACATAACATATGCAGCTTCGGGAGTGGCGGCCGGTTGTTCCTTGCCAGTACTTGTTTTGATATAATCAGCACCGGCATACATGGCCAAAAGGCTGGCTGTCTTGATGTCCGCACAAGAGGGTAGGAGACCTGTTTCCAATATTACTTTCAACTTCTTTTCGCCACAAACGGCCTTTAATTCGCTGATTTCATCACATACTGTCTCGTAGTCTCCGCTTAGGAACTTGCCCACACTCATCACCATATCTATCTCTGTTGCGCCATCCTTTATAGCCAGGGCAGTCTCTGCTACCTTAACCTCAATAAGTGCTTGAGAACTGGGGAAAGAGCCGCTTACACATGCTATTTCCACACCTTCTACTTCGAGACTTTGGCTTACAATCTGTGCAAAACAGGGGAACACGCATATGGTGGCAACGTGTGGTAGATCGGGATATGCATCCTCGAATTCATTTACTCGTTCAGTGAATTTCAGCACGCTTTCATCGCTATCTGTGGTCTTAAGGGTTGTGAGTTCTACACTGCCCATAAGGAATTTTTTCACCTCTGTGGTGTTGTTCTCTGGAACTTTGTCTTCGATGATGCGTGCTACGATACGCTTTACCTCTTCGTCCTTGAGGTTTGTGTTGTACTCTGCCAACATACGTTCATACTTGCTTTCTTCCATGGTTTTATCGCTTGTTAGTGTTAGTCTTTTTATCTGTGTTATAGTGCTTTTGGCCTACTTGGTTGAACCGTTGAGATAGTTGTAAAGGGAGTTGCCCTTGCTTTCTCCTATGCATTCTATCAGTTCTTGTATGCTGCTTTTTCGTATTCTTGCCATGCTCTTGAAATGTTTTAGTAGCATTTCCTTTGTTTTGGGACCGATGCCAGGAATGATGTCTAATTCACTGGCTATCTGTCGTTTGCTTCTCTTGTCGCGGTGGAATGTGATGGCAAAACGATGCACTTCGTCTTGTATCTGGGTAAGGAATCTGAATAGAGTGCTATCCAGACGTAGGCCTATTGTTTTTTGCGGAAAGCCGAAGAGTAGCTCGTTTGTTCTATGTTTGTCGTCTTTTGCCAGGCCAGCAATGGGGATATTGATCATCAGCTCATCTTCTATAACATCTCTAACAGCCTCCATTTGTCCCTTTCCACCGTCGGTAATAATGAGGTCGGGTAGGGGAGTATCTTCTTCAATCATGCGGGAGTAACGCCTCCTTACAACCTCCTTCATAGAGGCATAATCATCAGGGCCCAGTACCGTTTTGATATTGTATTTCCGATAGTCGCTCTTACATGGCTTTGCCTTCTTGAAGACCACGCATCCCGCCACGGCGTCTTCACCGCTGATATTGCTGTTGTCAAAGCATTCTATATGCATAGGTAGCTTTTCCATACCCAGGGCTTCTTGTAACTCCTTAAGGCATCGTACTTGTTTTTGCTCAGGGTTTAGCTTGTCTGCTTGGTTTAATCGGTCTTTTTTATACTGAAGAGCATTTAATTTAGATAGCTCTAATAGTTTCTTTTTATCGCCTCTTTGCGGTATGGTAAATTCAACATCATCTAATTTTAGTTCCACGTGGAACGGTACGATGATTTCACCGCTTTTGCTTCCATATCTTGCTCTCATTTCGCCTATACCGGCTATAAGAAGCTCCTCTGCACTCTCGTTCAGTTTCTTTGAATATTCGAATGTGAATGCCTGATTTATGCATCCGTTTACTACGTGTAGATAGTTAATATAAGCGTTTTTTTCGTCGTTTTCTATGTTGAAAACGTCTATATTGTGCAGAGTGTTGCTTACCACTTCGCTTTTGCTTCTGTAGTTCTCCAATAGGATGTACTTGCGCTTTATACTTTCTGCCTCCTCAAATCGCATTTCTTCGGCAAGTTGTTGCATTTGCGCGAGCATCTGCTTTTCTATTTCAGCGGTGTTACCTTTCAGAATTTCTCTTGCTTCGTTGATATATGACAGGTATTCTTCCCTTGTTTGAAGACCACAACAGGGGCCTTGGCAGTTCTTGATATGATATTCAAGGCATAGCTTATGCTTGCTGTTATGTATGCTTTCAGCGCTAATTTTCTCTCTGCAACGGCGCAGTGGATACAGGTTCTTGATGAGTTCCAGCAGTGCCTGCAGGGTGGGGATGTGGCTGTAAGGGCCGAAATAGGTGCCCAGACGCTTGTCTATCTTTCTTGTGTAGATGATGCGAGGCAGGTACTCGTTGGTGATGCAGATGCTTGGGTAGGTTTTACCGTCTTTCAGCAGTATATTGTAGCGAGGATTCCATTGCTTTATCAGGTTATTCTCTAGCAGCAGTGCATCCTCCTCGGTGTTTACTACAATATATTTAATATCGCATATCTTGGAAACAAGCACACTTGTTTTGAAGTTATCATGCTCTCTATTGAAGTAGCTACTTACCCTGCGCTTTAGGTTTTTTGCCTTACCAACGTAGATGATAGTGCCGTTTTCGTCGAGATATTGATAACATCCAGGTAGTTCGGGCATACTGCCGACTATACCTTTCAAATACTTGTTCTTTTCTTCCTTGTTCACGATATAATGTAAAAGACGTTACCTTTAGCTCTTAGATAACCATCAGTGTTGTAATCTCCGTTTCAGGATCGAAGGCGTCTCTTCCGTGTAGTCCTTCAATGGTTAGTTCAATGATAAAATTGATATATATCTTCTTGGGGTTGAATTTTTGAACGAGGTCGTATACAGCTCTCATGCTACCACCTGTTGCTAGCAGATCGTCATGAATTAGGACAATATCGTTCTCGTTGATGGCGTCCGAAGTCATACATATCTTATCAGTACCATACTCTTTTGCGTATTCCTGTTCAATGACCTCGCCAGGAAGTTTGCCTGGTTTGCGTGCCATTATAAAACCGGCATTAAGTTCTGCAGCTAATATGCCACCGAGGGGGAAACCGCGACTTTCCACGCCAACAACCTTTGTTATACCCTTGTCCTTGTACATGGCCAAGGTTTCGTCGCGCATAATCTTCAGGCACTCGGGGTTCTTGAATAGGGTGGTGACATCCTGGAACTGAATGCCAGGAATGGGGAAATCGGGTATAACCCTGAGATTCTCTAAAAGTGTTTTATTGTTCATTTCTAGTATGTTGATGTTTTGATGCTGTTGTAATTGTTTCACGTGAAACATAAGGCCTATTGGGGATTCCTGGGTAATCCGAATGATCTGAGTATTCCGAGTAATCCGAATCTTATGTTATATACTCGGGCGTATATATCCCCCTCCATAGAGGGAGGGGTTAGGGGTGGGTCTTTATCTTCCCATCAGAACGAGAAGTACGTTTATGTCCGACGGAGACACACCGGGGATGCGTGATGCCTGTGCCAAGGTTTCGGGGTCAATTTTTATAAGTTTCTGGCGCGCCTCTGTGGAAAGTGATTTGATGCTATCGTAGTCGAACTTGCCACGTATCTTGATGTTCTCCAGACGGAGCATCTTGTCGGCAATCTCACGCTCGCGGCGGATGTAGCCGTTATACTTTATGCGTATCTCGGCAGCCTCAACTATCTCCTCGCGACGGTTGGGAATGGAGTCGATAAGTTGCCTGAGCGCATTGATGTGCTTTGCCATCGACATGATGCCAACCTGCGGACGGGTGATGAGGTCCATCAGTTTGCAACCCTTCTGCAAGGGCACTGTGCCCATCTCCTCCAGGGCGTCGTTTATGTATGCCGCCTTTACGGAGAAGGTGCGGCAGAATTCGCTAATCTTCTCTATCCACTCCTTCTTCTCCATCCACCTCTGGTAGCGCTCCTCGGTGGCAAGGCCAATGTTGTAGCTGCGCTCGGTAAGGCGTGCATCGGCATCGTCCTGACGAAGCAGTATGCGGTACTCGGCACGTGATGTGAACATGCGGTAGGGCTCGTCCACACCCTTCGTTACGAGGTCGTCGATGAGTACACCTATGTATGCCTCGTCGCGATGCAGGATGAAGCTGTCCTTGCCCTGAAGTTTCAGTGCGGCATTGATTCCGGCAATGAGACCTTGGCCAGCCGCCTCTTCATATCCCGTGGTACCATTCACCTGACCGGCAAAGTAGAGGTTGCTCACCACCTTTGACTCCAAGGTGTGATATAGTTGTGTGGGGTCAAAGAAGTCGTATTCTATGGCATAGCCAGGACGGTACACCTGCACGTCGCGGAAGCAAGGCATCTTGCGCAAGGCATCCAGCTGCACCTCTATGGGCAGGGAGGAAGAGAAGCCGTTCAGGTAATACTCCTGAGTGTCCACACCCTCGGGCTCGAGGAAAAGCTGGTGCTGGTCCTTGTCGGCAAAGGTAACCAGCTTTGTCTCTATGCTGGGGCAGTATCGGGGACCTATGCTCTGTATCTGTCCGTTGTACAGAGGCGACTCGGGAAGGCCCTCTCTCAGGCGCTCGTGAACGTCGGGGTTTGTGTACGTTATCCAGCAAGGCAGCTGGGGTAGGGGGCGCGCCTCGCCCATGAAGGAAAAGTTCTGCGTAACGGTATCGCCAGGCTGCTCCTCCATGTCCTCGAAATGCACACTGCGGCCATCTATGCGCACAGGAGTGCCAGTTTTCATGCGTCCGCACCTTATGCCATGTCGTATAATGCTATCTGTCAACTCTTTAGATGCAGGTTCGGCACAACGTCCGCCTTCCAGTTGCGTGCGACCTATGTGCATGAGGCCGTTGAGGAAGGTGCCCGCCGTCAGGATGACACTCTTGGCATGCAAGGTAACGTCCATATAGGTCTTCACGCCCGTCACCTGCTTCGTCTCTTCGTCAACGAGCAGTTCCCTCACCTGATCCTGCCAGATGCTCAGGTTCTCCGTGTTCTCCAGTATCTGTCTCCATTCCCAGATGTACTTTGCCCTGTCGCACTGAGCACGGGGGCTCCACATGGCAGGACCCTTGCTGCGGTTCAGCATCCTGAACTGAATGGCGGTGCGGTCGGTAACCTCGCCCGTATGTCCGCCCAGGGCATCTATCTCGCGCCCTATCTGCCCCTTGG
>JAZRIA010000100.1:0-4749 GCA_045645045.1 Bacteroidaceae bacterium
CTCAGCCGGACTTGGACATTCCTCCGGGGCAATTTCAGCCATCATCCGTGGGCTAGTGGACAAGGACGAATCCCTGTATGACAATGCCTACGAACGTATGACAGGCGAGCGGAACTTTGACTACGGGGCATACACAGACTACATCAACCAGCAGCAACAACGACTGAATACGATACAGCAGGGCAGGCTTGCACAGATGGAGCAGATGCGCGGTGACATACTCTTTGACCAGCAGCAGAAGGATGCGTTGCTGGCCAGCCGGTTGAACCTCGGCAACACGCTTGCCCAGTCCCGTGCTCAGTTGGTTTAAGGAGAAAGCATCATGCAGACAATGAACTTCCAGCCGTTGAACTTCAGCTCACTTGAGGGCTACAATCAAAGATACGAGGATGCAAGGCGCCGCAAGCTGCAGGCTGGCAGTGACATATTCGGCGAGATTGCAAGCGGAGTAAAGGACGTAGGTTCCGCATGGAGCGAGTCCGACCGTCGTAGGCAGGCGGAGGAGCAGCAAAGGCTTGCAAACGAATTCCGCCAGAGGCAGTGGGACTACCAGGTCGAAAGGGACAGGATTGCGGATGCCCGCTATCAGCAACAGCAGGACAAGGCCACGGCAACTGAACTGGATGACATGCGCAGGGCAGGCATCCTGACGAAGGGCTTCCTTGACAGGTATGACAATCCGGAAATGGTCGAGAAGTACGGGCCTCACGCAGGATTCGCCTTGGAACGAATGCGTAACGCCAGGACATGGCAGGATGCCGTTGCCGCAGGTGAGTCCCTGTCCAGCATAATCCAGCAGCGCGATATGCTGGACGCCCAGCGCGAGGAACAGCGCAGGGCCAACATGGGTCCTGAGTTCAGCAACCAGGTCGCCTCCAGGATGTCCTTGATGGGGATTGACCCGAGGGACCCTGAAAGCTCCGTCTATCGCATGAGGGAGCCGGACTTCTACAAGGACGAGGACACTCGCTACCGCATCAACCGGGACCTCCAGAGGCTGGATGCCTTGATTGAGGCCGGCTACGGCAACCAGGCCATGTACGACCAGAGGGCTGCCTTGGTTCGTGCCAGCGAGGCACTGAGGCGTCGCATGTACAGGACTGAGCGGGTCGACCCGTACGGTAGGTACACGAAGGAACGGGACCTCTAAGGAGATGCAATGAACAACTTTGTAGATGCAAACGACCAGATACGTGATGCATTCAAGACACCTACGTCCGTAGCCTGGGCAAGAAGCACTGGCCGTAGGGATATGGCAAATGCACTGCTGGCTGCCATGCGCAATGCCAGGTCGCAGGAGCAGTTCGACAACCTTGCCTACCAGTTCAAGCGCGACGTCCTGATGCCGTACTACCGCGAGGTGGTAATGCCGCAGGGCAGTCCTGCACAGCGTACCCGGTTTCTCGAACGGAACACGCTGATGCAGATGCGCCCAAGGAAGCCGATGGGCACCTACGAGGAACTCCAGAAGAACCCTGCATTCGCACAGTCCAGGTTCAAGCACCTTCCCAGGGGAGCACAGGACTCCGTTCCCTCCCTGCTGAGGATAGCGCAGGACCCGGCTGAGATGGACTTGGCCGCTCGTGAGATGGGGGTAACCCCGGAAGACCTGCAGGCCCATATCCAGGATGCATACGGACAGCGTGCCCGCGAGCAGTTCCGCAAGGACATGATGGCAGCCGCAATGGAAGGCCAACGCTACCGTGATTCCCTGGCCAAGGACTACGATGAAAGCATTCTCGGCAATGTACTTGGAACAATCGCACCTGAGGTTACAGGGTTGAGGCTAAAGGACATACGTACCGGAACTGAATCCAGCAACTGGGACATAGCCAAGGCAATCGCCAATGACGCCCTCGTGGGGATAGGCTCACTGTATACGGGTGGAATCGCAGGCAAGGTAGTTAGTAACCCCATGGCACGAGCGGGTCTTGGAGGTGTCTTTGATGCTTTACTGGAGGCCGCAAGACAGGGCATGTCTGACTACTACGACTGGGACCCGCAGAACATACGTGACGTTGGAATGGTATCGGCCACGATACCTGCCGGCGTTGGACTGATTACATCTGCCGCCGGAAAGTTTCAGACAGGCCGCCGGCTCATGAGGCCGTTCCGCAAGAAGGTCTATGGAATGGAAGTGGACCCGGCAGCCGAGGAAGTTGCAACCAAGCAGAACAAGCTGGACGAGATAGTGAATGCCATCAAGGCAGCCGAGTCCGGTGACCCGTTGGCCAAGGAATTGGCGGATGACCTGTTGGAGGAAAGCCGTGACTTCATCGAGAGGTCACATGCCAATGTGTTGAATGATGGTCCGCTGACTACCGATGACCTGCGTGACATCGTGATGGACCCGGTGCGTTCCAAAAAATACTTCAACCCGCCTACTGAAGAGAACTTCAGGAGTGCAGTTGAGTCCAAGAAGAATGCAGGCCCGAATGACATAATCGATGTCAACGGGAGGCCGAAACTTGAATCGGATATGGCAGAGGACTTCTTGAATAGGGCCAAGAAACAATGGCCTGCCAACTACAAGAAGTCTGCCGGGCCAAAAGGACCTAAGGACAACTTCTGGGACAAGTATGCCGGTGACATAGTGGACGTGTTCTCCCGTGAGGAGACAATGCGGCAACGCACTCAGGGAAAGAAACTTGAGGACAAGGCACCAACTACTGCACTTCAGCAGGTGATGGAATACGACCCTGACATGATTAGGATGTGGAAGGCAGGCTTCGCCCCGCATGACGAGGTAGGCAAGAAACTGTATGACGAATGGAAGGAGAAGTTTGGAGGACAATAATGAGGCAGCTCACCGCTTATGCATCGTATCTTGACAACCTTGGAGCCCCGCTGGTAGGCAGGGCTCGTTTCTACAACCTGGATGGCTCGCCTGCAGTGGTGTACGGCCTGGACAATGCGCACCAGCACTACGTCCACCTTGGGCATATCGTATATACCAATTCGTCAGGCCGGCTGGTGCCTCAGGTGTTCCTTGCTGACCACGACTACATGGTCGTGTTCGACAAGTACATAGGCGGCGGCACGATGGCAGAGGACTACGACACTGAATCCTGGCAGGAGATGGGGAGTGCGGTCGACAAGTACAACACCGTAGGCATAGAACTGGACGGCAGCGCTGTCATGAGTATAGGTACAATTGCTGAGCTCCGCGGCACTGCAATGACATCTGCAAATGACGGCGAGATAGTCATGCTGATGGGCTATAATGAGCCTGGCGACAAGCCTGTCGTGTTCTACAAGTGGAATGCATTGTCAATCGATACCGACAACGGTGGTTCCGTTATAAAGGCGACTGGAGTCACCATGGGAAGGTGGAAGATGGTTGAATGCCCAAGATACCTGGACGTGCGACATTTTGGCGCATTCCCGTCCGACACCACATCGGAGAATGTGACCCAGCGGTATGCAATCCAGCTCGCCGGGAGCTATGCCCACTCGAACGGATGCGGAATATACCTATGGGGAGACAATGTACATACGCATTATGACATAACCGGCCTGGAACTGTATGACGTATGGGCTGACGAGAATGCGAGCGTATTTGCATTGAAGGCAGACGGCGATGCATCCGATGCAGTCAAGGCCACGGTACGAGGAATCAAGAACATCCTATGCGAGAATGCCGGTACTTCAACATCCAACCAAGGCATAATTCAACTTTTTGACGATACATTGAGGACGTCGTATGGTCCGGCCTATTCGGTGAAGTTGACTCCTTCCAGGAAGCTGATAGTGGATTCGCCATTTTTATCGCCGATGAAGACATTTGAAGGCATAACGGTTGAATGTACAGTCGATACCGAGAACGCCGTATGGCATTTTGATGACTGCATGATGCTGTCAGCTGGCCATATAACTCGCGGCATATTTTCAGGACCAATGACAATAACGGAGTCAATGTTCACTGACACCTGCAACTTTACCCAGGTGCTTGTTGACGATGACGTTGTCGTGCCGATTGACGAGTTTGCATCTGTAAGCAACTGGTGCAAGGTAGTACGCAGGCAGAACGTGACCAGGTTTGACCTGCACGGCAGGACACTGGATTCAACATGTGCATTGATTGTAACCGATTTAACTACAATAACATACGAGAACGCAGTGTTTGACGGATTCGTCGTGAACTCAAAGAACAGCAAGTTCATCAACTGCTCCGGCTCATTCGTACGCGGAATTCAGTATTCAGGTATGACATATGAGCTGGTCGACTCCGACTTGACGCAGTCCAATGACCTAGATTTCACGGCATTGCTTTGCACCAGCTCGAAGTTCCACAATGCATATACGAGGACATCAGGCACTCTGAATGCAGTTGGCAACAGCACCATTGACATACCGGCATTTATATGCTCGACAGTGAATGTAAAGGACTCCACAATATCCGGAAGTATAGCCAACCCGTCTGTCGGTACATATCTGATGCGGCTTGAATACTCCACAATATCCGGAAACATAACATCCAGGAATCCATACATTGTCGGTTGTACGTTGTCGGGAAACATAATCCAGGAAAGCATCTCCCCATCGATTACATTTACGATAATTGGGAACAAGTTTACCAACAATGCTCAGCACCAGCTATCGGCCATAGTTTCAGGTTCCAAGTTGTCCAACGCCAGGTGGATTGACAACGTGAACATGACATCCAGGCACTTCATAGCGATAGACAGGACGAACCTTGACCCTGACGAGAGGCAGCACCTATATGAATATGAAGGCAACACTGGAAGG
>JAZRIA010000101.1:0-1149 GCA_045645045.1 Bacteroidaceae bacterium
TATGCCGAGATGCTGAAGCACGGTTTGCTGAGCAGCAAGGAGAACTGGGCAGAGCTGCTGTGCTTTGACATTTCCGCTCCTGACTATGAGGTTCTGCAGAGCATGGTGGCAAAGAGTGTGTCCATCAAGGAAGAGATAGTGAATGAAGACCCAACAGAGAAAGGCATACGCAAGGCGCTGAACCTGGGACACACAGCCGGGCATGCCATTGAAAGTCTGGCACTGAAGGAAGGACGAACCGTACTCCACGGTTATGCCGTGGCATGGGGACTGCTTATGGAACTGTACCTGAGCGCACGCAAGTGTGGTTTTCCTGCCAAGGAAATGCACCAGATGGAGGCATACATAAAGGAGCATTACGGGAAGTTCCTGTATGAGTGCAAGCACTACGACATGCTATGCGACTTCATGGCACACGACAAGAAGAACCAAGGCGGCAACATCAACTTCACCCTGCTGGGAGGCATAGGAGACATACGCATAAACCAGACTGCATCCATGGAGGAAATAGAGGAGATGCTTGACTATTACAGGGAGAGCTGAAGGGGAAAGGAGAACTTTGCGATTAAGCGAGAGCAGAATCAAACTTGTTTGAATTATGCCGAGTGGGAGCAAAGTCAAGACCGCAAAAGCGGGATTAAAGGAGAGAGGGTATAGAGAGTATAGAGAGTATAGAGAGTATAGAAATACTAGGAATACTAGACAGACTAGACAGACTAGATCGGCTAGAAATACTATAAATTCCACAACCTCTATCCTATCCATAAAACTGCACAAAAACATGCTCTGCCTTTAAACCTTTTATTCGCGCGCGTGTCCTTATATTATATTGCGCTTATTTTAATATTATCATATGAACAGAAGTATCATTATCCTGCCGCTTGTGGTAATGGCTATGTTGCTATGCCCCATGAAGACGTGGGCACAGAAATTCAGCATCACAGGCAAAGTTACAGAAAAAAGCACCGGAGAAGTGCTTCCTGGTGCAACCGCACTACTGCTTAATGCCAAGGACAGCAGCCAGGTAACGGGAGCAGCGACTAACACGGCCGGCACATTCATACTGTCTCCAAAGAAAGGAGGCAAGTACATACTGCGTATCAGTTACATGGGTTTCAAAACCTATACCAAGGACCTGAACATTGACAA
>JAZRIA010000102.1:0-1086 GCA_045645045.1 Bacteroidaceae bacterium
TGCCGAATGGTACCATGGATATGGATGTAACCCTCACTCCGCAGGCTAAGGAATTGCGCCGTGCAGGTTTGGTGGCTAACATTAATCCGGGATTGCGTAACGTGAACTACTGGGCATACGGTCCGGACGAAAACTACAACGACCGTAAGGAAAGCACCATGGTAGGCCGTTATCAGACAACTGTAGACGATATGGTAGTTTACTATCAGAAGCCTCAGTCAATGGGTAACCGCGAAGGCCTCCGCGAATTGACTTTGACTGATGCCAAGGGTAAGGGTATCCGTATCGAAGCTCAGGGCGAAGTATCGTTCTCTGCACTTCCATACAACGATATGCATTTGGCTAATACCAACCACATGTATGAGTTGAAGAAGGATCCGTTCATCACTCTCCACATCGATGGTAAGTATCGTGGTGTAGGTAATGCATCTTGTGGTCCTGACACCATGGAGAAATATAAGATTGTAGAAGAAAACTACAACTTCAAGTTGCGTATTTCTGCAGTGAAGTAATACTGAGAAGCTGTTTTGAATTTAACTCCCCTCTTGAGAGGGGTAGGGGTGTGTGATAATCATCCACTACATGTGTTTTCTAACACACCCCCTACCCCCTCTCAAGAGGGGAGAATTTTATTTTCAAAACAGCTTTATAAAAAATGTGTCATCCTATTTACCACTTCCCATACTCATCTTCCCCCAGCATCCACTCATCCAGTTGTTGGGCGTGTTGCGGAAAGGCGAGTCTGTAGCCTTGGTATATGGCCTCTTGGTCCACCTGGTGCGGACGGATGCCGTTCTCCACCACCGTCATGGCCGCTATCAGGCTGGACAGGCGGTTGTAGCTCATCACATTCTCCGGTGGCAGCAGGTTCTCCTGACCTCCGATGCCGGACAGGGCAAGCACGGTGCGGATGTAGCTGTTCGTGTCATTTTCTTGGGGCGGTGCCCAGCGGCGGATGATGTTCTCCACCGTATAGTGCTTCTCCCGCTCCCTTAACCTTTTATAATAGGTCTGTAGGGTTTTCCAGGCAGCCCGATAGCCATAGGCCATCGTCTGGAACTGGACGAACTCCTTGTCGGTTTGTGT
>JAZRIA010000103.1:0-13272 GCA_045645045.1 Bacteroidaceae bacterium
TTGGTAGAAGAACTGATAAGGGTGTTTAACGATTTGAATAAGATTGATGTCTAAAGCGAATTACATTGCTCAAGACTTTACTGTTACATTGTCATCATGATTTTGATTTATAAGTTATTGTTGGCATTGCTTCCTGTCTTATTGATGTTATACTATGTATATCATAAGGGAGATGGGAATCAAATATTATCTAAAGTGCTGGTTGCCTCTTTTATAGGAGGCTTTATGTTAATGCTTCCTACTCATTTAATTAGTATAATATTATATGAGGTAGGATTATATACTAAGGGAGATCAAACAATATCCGAAACATTATGGAGGATGTTTATTACCGGAGCAATGTTGGAGGAGTTGCTAAAATTCGGTGTTTTTATTGTTACATTGAAGTTTTCCTATAAGCCAAGAGGAGGCGGTGTCGTAGTTATTGCTGCATTTGTTGGTTTGGGTTTTGCATTTGATGAGAATTTGTTGTATATAATGACTTCTGATAATTGGGTTGCTACAGGTATAGCTCGTGCGTTGTTATCTGTTACTGATCATTTCAGTTATGGGGTAGTAATGGGTGCTCTTTATTTCTATGCATATCATTGCCATAAGGCAGGTTTTATTGTATATCCATTGGCTTTAATTCTGCCTATATCCCTACATTGGTTAGGCAATGCAATATTAATAACACCTGCATTAGATGAGTGGGATATAATTTTGGCACCAGTTTGGTCTATAACGCTATTTGTGCTTGCATGTAGGTTGATAAAAAAGACATGTGAAATATCCGGGCAGATGAATGCGTTGGTATAAGAACAAAAAATTTGCAGTTGTAAGTGGAATAAGTTGTTTACGTCTCTAAGATACTCACGCTCGGAAATCCTCAAATTTCTTTGGGATTTCACTCGCTTAATCGTATCTTTGTCTGCAAATCCTTAACACTATGCCAAAGAAAACATATACCACTTTGCCAGAAAACTTTTCCCTTTGCCTTCATGCTGACTGCCTTATGGCAGACAAATGCCTCCGCCAGGTGGCTTATTCGCAGATGACGGAGAACAAAGAGAATATCTACATGGTAAATCCTCGTCATTGCTCCAAGGAAGGGAAGTGCAAATTTTATCGCGATGCTATTCCCGCAAGGTATGCCAAGGGGTTCACGCAATTCCAAAAGCACCTGCTCCCAGAACAGTATCAGAAGTTCATGTCTGAACTCGTCATGCACTTCGGTCGTGGAGGCTATTTCTATCGGCGTAGGGGTGTTATTGCTCTTTCTCCTGCAGAGCAGGAAGTGGTGCTCAATGCCTTGCGTAGCACAGGTTTCAAGGAAGAACTCCCGTTTGATGCCTACGAGGAACTTTACAACTGGTTTGACTGATAGTATTAGCGCATGAGTTTCCTAATTAGAGAACTCGAGTTTTCTTATTGGGAAACTGCAGTTCTCCAATAGGAAAACTGCTCGCTTGCCGTGAAGCTTGTCTTTTCCTGATTTCAGTAATCCGTACTTTGAAACTTCGTTTCTAAGATACTTTCGCTCGGAAAACAAAATTAAAGCAAGCTTTATTTTGATTTTCTCTCGCTTATCCGTACTCTGAAACTTCGTTTCTAAGATACTCACGCTCGGAAAACAAAATTAAAGTAAACTTTATTTTGATTTTCGCTCGCTTAATCGTATCTTTGTTCCCGCATTTGGTTCCTGAGGGTTGTGAGACCCAAGGGCTAAGATGGGAATGCAGTGGGAATCTGCAACATTACCCGATGCTGTGAGTCCATTCTTTGGGCAGTGCATATACCTTGTATATATTATATATATGGGGACGGGCCACTGGAAGACGCGTATTCCGGGAAGGCGTGCTGCCAATAGGACAAAGTCAGAAGACCTGCCAATGCCAGCGTAACAAAGTGTCTGCGGGATGACGGACACGGAAATCATGCTGAAATAAAACTTTATGTTAAACCGTGCTCGAAGCGGCGGACACGCATGCCGTGTACCTGCCTGTGGGCATGTAAAAAGTAATTGTAATCAGTTATGAGAAAAAACTATCTGTTTGTGACATCTGTGGCATTGATGCTCGCCTCCTCCGTGCGCTTGAATGCCCAATCTGTAGGAACGCGCGGCGTGTCTGCCACGATACATCGTGTCTACGAGTATTGTCCTGCTCCGGGGCAGTTCCTGAACACTATGCCCGAATACGAAGAGGGCGATACCAGGGAAACCATCTGCAAGAAGGCAGAGGAACTGTTGCGCGAGGGCGGAACGGTGTCCCTGGGTGCTTTTGGCGGCTATGTGGTGTTTGGTTTCGACCACATGGTGGAGAACCGTGCTGGGCTCTATGACCTGCAGATACTGGGCAACTCCTATCTTGCCGATGGAGGTGATGCAAGGCAGGGCGGTTCGAGCGAACCGGCACTGGTGTATGTGAGCCATGACGACAATGGCAACGGTGTGCCCGACGACAAGTGGTATGAACTGGCAGGAAGCGAGTATGGCAAGGCGGGGACATGGAGAGACTATACTGTAACATACCACATGACTCCGCAGGGGCATACGCCAACTCCCGTTCCCAACTCTCCCGTGACGGACGATACCTACATCCGCTGGACGGACAGCGAGGGTGGAGAGGGCTATTTGGCAATGAATGCCTACCATCGTCAGAACTACTGGCCTCAGTGGCTGAAGGGAGAGCAGACCTTGACCTTCACTGGTGTGCGCCTTGCACCGAATACCATGGACAAGAACGGTGACGGTTCTTATTTCGTGCAGAATACCTATCCATGGGGATATGCCGACAACCAACCCAACGACAGCACCTCGAGCAAACTGGACCTTGCGTGGGCGGTGGACGAGGATGGCAATCCTGCCAACCTGCCGGGCGCACACTTCGTCAAGGTGCAGACGGCCGTGCTGCAGAGCAACGGTTGGATAGGGGAGAGCAGTACAGAGGTGGCTGGTGCCGTAGACCTGCACCTTGCCGGTGGCACCGCTCCTTCCGTGGGTGAGGACGTGAGGGTGCTGACGTTCGAGGACGAGGACTACAAGGGAGAGGAATCCGATTACTGGTCTTCTCTGGTGGACGACCAGCAGTATGGCGGCAAACTGCTCTACGGCGAGGGTGGTACGGGGGTGTACTCCGAGGCAGAGGCATACTGCTGGTACGATGAGGGGAATACCTTCCTGTCGTCTATGCTGAACAACAGCTGGGGTTCGTGGGCATACTGGAATGGCGGCATTGCCGTGTCGGATTATGTTGACTCCAACATCGACAACGTGCCATATACCGACCAGCTTGCCGTCTTCCGCAAGGGAGCGGAGGCAGGACGTGGCGAGGGCGGACATGCCGCTTCGGAGCGCTTTGCCGTGATAAACGGTGTGGACAATACCTTTGTCAGCAGCGGAACGGACACTCGTGCTGTGCTTGCCTTTGGCGACGGACAGGAAAGGACAATAGATCATGCCTATGTGGCACTGACAACGTATTTCCTCAGCAATATAGTCAACGGCAGTTCCTTCTGCACGGCAGCTACCGAGGAGACGTTTGTGGACCTTCTGGCAGAGGGTTTTGACGCAAAGGGGCAGAAGACGGGTACCGCCACCCTGCGACTGGTGGACGGCTTGCATCACGTGCAGGGATGGACATGGTTCGACCTTTCCGCACTGGGCAAGGTTAGTTCGGTGAAGTTCAACTTCTCCGTTTCCGACGACCAGAAGGGCGCCTATGGTGTCAATACTCCCACCTATGTTGCCATCGACGACATTGCCGTGCGCATGGACGGAACAGATACCGGAATAGACGAGATCCCCGGTGCGTCCGTGGGTACAGGTAACGAAAGGATGTACGACCTCACCGGCCGCCTCCTCCGCTCCGCCCGCAAGGGACAGATAGTCATCATCGGCGGCAGGAAGGTGGTGTATTAGAGAACACTCATCCCTGATACTTAGAACTATATTACAAGAGGTATCCCCGTTGCAGAAAGACATGCGATAGGGATGCCTTTTTTCGTTTCGTACATAAAAGCGGGCATTTCATACAACGTGCTTCGGAATACTTTTTCATGTGGTTAAAGTGGCATATCTTTGCATCGTAAAAACAAGCGAAGGAGCAAAAAGATTAAGTTTAACCCTATAAAAAGTTTAAGTTATGAAGAAGTTATTTTGTGCCATCCTCACCTGTGTATGTCTCAATGCAAGTGCCGCAACCGATTTCGACAAGTGGTTCGGAATCCTGAAGCAAGACCCCGTAGGCACCACCTATGGCGTAACCTCCAAGAAGGACGGCAGTTTCGTGGTGAAGACTCCCATCAAGACCTTTGAAGTGAAGAAGACCGCCAAGAACACCTACGAGGTGCTGGGCATGACCGTTGGCGTGAAGCAGCACAACTCCTACACCTACACCTTCACCACCCCCTTGGGCACATGGAAGGTGAACACCCGCAAGGCCACTGTGACCAAGACGGAGAAGTAGACCCTACAAGAGACAGAGAGCCATATCTGTAAATGTTTAGTTAATTGCTATCCGCCACACTTGGACAAGTCTTTCCAGGTGTGGCGGTGTTGTGTTGGTTGTTTCAGTGCACGAAATGGAAAATTTTGAGGTGGTTACTGGGCTATAACTTCAGTTTTCTTCCTTGTGTCGTGTGGGGTGATGGTGATAGAGGGTGGACCTTGTTCGGAGAATCTTATTTCCAAGGAGGCGCTTGTTAGCCAGTCAATCCAGTGGAGTTCTATGTTGAGGGTGTCTCTGCCTTGCCATCCGTAGGAGCCTGCCACGTGCCAGGTGGAGGGAAGGTTGCTGAAGTTGCCCTGGAAGGGTGGGTTATAGTAGGGCAGGGCGTCGAACTCGGATTCTATCCACTTGCCGTAGCCAAGGGCGATGGTGTACTTGCGTCCATCGGTGTCGAGTATGTCCAGTAGCATGGTGTCGTTGCTTTGAGAAATGCCAAGTCTTTTCCATCGCAGGGGATTGTCGTCAAGTACGAGAGGAGTAACGATATTCACTTCTGTGCCATGCGAGGGGATGGAGTCGGAACAGTATGCCTGGCCCTGAGCGAGGGGCAGGGTGTAGTCCTCGAAGGAAACGGAGTAGTCGTATGGCGCCAAAGCCTCTGCCCGACAATTGTCCACGAGCATGGTCTTTATCCATTCCTGTATGGTGGCGCTTTTGCCGGTGCATTGGGTTATGCTGACAACCATGTCCGCTTCGGGAATAATGAAGATAAACTGCCCGTAGGCACCGTTTGCCTCTGCCCAACCGGGGTATTTTGTTTGCCAGATGTGGTAACTGTAGCGGCCGTTTACGCTTTGCGGTTTCATCATTTCGTCTACCCACGAGGAGGTGAGCAGTTGCTTGTCATACCACTTACCCTTGTTGAGCAGGAACTGGCCAAAGGCAGCCATTGCCTCGGGACGGATGTAAAGTCCCCATCCTCCGCAGGTGATGCCTTCGGGACTCTCTTCCCACAAGGCATCGGTGATGCCGAGGGGGAGGAAGAGGCGTTCCTGGAGGAAGTCAATCAGCGTCTGCCCCGTTGCCTTCTGCACTATGTCGGAAAGTATGTAGGACATGATGCTGTCGTATGCCCAACGGGTACCGGGCGCGGCGGTTGGTTTCTTGGAAAGATAAGCCTTCAACCACTCAGTTTCGTGTATCCTCATCTTTGTGTCCACGGGTATGCCGCTTTGCATGGTGAGTAGGTCGCGCACGGTGATGGCACGCATGTTTCTGTTGGCAGAGGACGGTAGGCTGATGTACTTGCCGATGGTATCACCGAGGGCGATGAGACTGTCCTGTATACACATGCCCACGGCAACGGACGTGAAGGTTTTGGATACGGAATACATGGTGTGGCGGTAGTCCTTGCGCCAAGGCTGGGGGTACATCTCTGCCACAACATGTCCATGTCTCATGACAATGCACGAATGCACTTCGGTGCGAGTGTCCTGCATAAGTGTGTCCATGAACTCCTGTATGTGGACAGAGGATATTCCCTGTGCTTCTGGAGTGGAACGTGGCACAAGGTCCTGCGCATGCAAGGCATTGAAAAAAGCACTGCCCACGAGCAGTGCTATGATAAGAAGGACCCACCCCCAACCCAGTCCTCGCGTCGCACTGGGTAGTTCTCCCCTCACAAGGCACAGAAGCACATTAGGTGCTTCTTCTGAAGACCTTGCTTGCCCCAAGGGAGGGGAGTATGATGTACTTAATGAGGTGGTTAGTGGGTTAGAGTGATTATAACTCTTTGGGAACATGTTTTTCACGGATGTAATCACTCCCCTCCCTTGTGGCGAATGGAGTCCTTGGAGGATTGACTGAATGTCAATCTGTGCTCCATGAGGGGAGCAATCTCCATTGCGACGCGAGGACTGGGTACGGGGGAGGGTCAATTGTTGTTATAAATCCTTTATCTCCACCGCTTCCGACTCGTTGCCGAAATCGTCCAGTTGGGTGATGGCAAGGTGCTTGTTGAAGAGGCGTGCCATGAGTGTGTTGTACTGAGGCTTGCCCCAGAAGATGCGCACGATATTCTCGGGATTAGTGGTATCCACGGGATAGGTGTCAGAAGCATAGAGCACATAGCGTGGTGTACGTTTGGCAGAGGTCTTGTACTCCTTGGTGTTCTTCAGCGGAGGTAGGAGGGCAGGGGAGGTGTAGTAGTGGTTGCGCACCCATGTTTCCAAGCCTTTCACGTTGTCCAGAAGGAACTGAGCACGGAAGTATGCCGCACCGCCCATGTTCATCTGGCGGATGAACTGAAGTTCGCGTGTAACCTCGTGCAGATGCCAGTCCTTCTCCCTGGGGTCGAGGAAGTAGATGCCCAGGCCAGGTGCCACCACCTTGCCGTGGCTCTGCTCCTGCCAGTCGGCGGCAAAGGGGAAGAAGTTGTCGCCCTTGAAGTACATCATGGGTGAAATCATGTCCATGATTCCCTCCTTCATCCATAGGACGGCATCCTGGAATACGGCATTGTAGGCATTCCAGCCCTTGGCGGAATAGCGTGAGACATCGCGGTACTTGCCCACGGGGCTGGAGGAAATGCGAACCCAGGGTTTCTCTTCCTTGATGGCGTTGTAGAGTTGGCGCACGATGCGTGTGATGTTGTCACGTCGCCAATCCTGCTTGGTCTTATCTGTCTTCTCGGGATAACGGATATAGTCGAAGTGGATGCCGTCGATGTCATATCGGCTTACTATCTCTCGGCAGAGGCGCTCGAGATAGTCGGCTGTGCCCTGCATGGAGGGGTCCATATAGTAGGAACCGTTCTTCTTGTAGAGCAGTTTGGGGTGGGTATAGTATAGCGACTTCTTGCCCAAGGCTTTGGCATCGGGAATCTTGAAGGCAGGAATCGTTACCAGCCATGCATGGCACTCCATACCACGCTTGTGGCATTCCTCGATGGCAAATGCCAAGGGGTCGTAGCCAGGGTGCTTGTCGTACTTGCCGGTCAGTGCACCATCCCAGGGTTCAATGGCAGAGGGATAGATAACGGCACCACGTGTACGCGTCTGCAGATATATGGTATTGATGCCATCCTCCTGCAAGCGATCGAGAATATTGCAAAGTTCCTGTTGCTGTTTCTTCCTGCTCTCTTCGGACACCGCCCTTGTCTTTGGCCAGTCAAGTCCCATTATGGTGGTAAGCCACACGGCACGCACCTCGTATTTGGGCATGGCACCAGCGGCCACACACCATAATATCATAAATAATGTGAAAATATATTTCATGTGCGCAAAGGTATGAAAAAAAGTTGTATTTTTGTGAATGAAAAGACAAAATGTCTTAGAGGACAGCTATAAAGACAATAAACAAATATCAACTAAAAAACGATAACTATTATGAAGAAGATTTTCGTACTTTTGCTCATGAGCGTATTGACTCTTGGTGCCAGTGCCCAGTTTGAACAGGGAACCCATTATGCCGGTGCATATCTTTCTGGTTTGGGTATAGGCTATGACAAGGGTAATTTCCGCTTCGGCATTGGTGGTGAGTATGGCTACTATATTAAGGACAGCTGGATGGTTGGTGGTAGCCTCAGTTATGAATATGCTGGAGTACATGCATTGAAGATTAAGCCTAACTTCCGTTATTCATTTATGTCAAACGGTATCAACCTGGGTTGTGGCTTGCAGTTTGAGCATGCCGGCACTGACCGTAACTTTATTCAGCTTTGCCCTCAGGTTGGATATACCTTCTATCTTAACGATAAAATCAGCTTAGAGCCTGCATTGTATGCAGACTTTGCATTGAATGACTTCAAGAACGGAACCAGTGCCGGTTTGAAGATTGGTATAGGTCTGTATAAGTAGGTCTTTACAATTTACAGACATCCCAGGATAAAGGTTTTCAATAATATAAATCCCCTCCTTATCACGAATGAGCAGATAAGGAGGGGATAAGTATTTCTATTGATAATTGTTTATTACCTATATAGTTTTTCTTTAAGGAAGCGGCCGGTATAGCTCTGACTGCATTGGGCGATTTCCTCGGGGGTGCCACATGCCACAAGGCAGCCGCCCTTTTCTCCGCCTTCGGGGCCTATATCCAGGACATGGTCGGCACACTTGACGACGTCCAGATTGTGCTCGATGATGACAAGCGTGTGCCCCTTCTTCAAAAGGGCATCGAAGGAGGCAAGAAGTTTCTTTATGTCGTGGAAATGCAGGCCTGTGGTAGGTTCGTCAAAGATGAACATCGTTGGCACATGCTTGTCCATGCCAAGATAGTATGCCAGCTTCACGCGCTGGTTCTCACCACCGGAAAGAGTGCTGCTTGACTGACCGAGTTTGATGTATCCAAGTCCTACGTCTTGCAAGGGTTTGAGAAGTCGGACAATCTTCTTCTCGCCCCACTCCGTAAAGAACTCTATAGCTTGGTTTATGGTCATATCCAGGATGTCGTATACGTTCTTTTCGTGGAATCGCACTTCCAGTATCTCTGGCTTGAATCGCTTGCCGTGGCAAGATTCACATTCGAGAACAAGGTCGGCCATGAACTGCATCTCCACGGTAACGGTGCCATCACCGTTACATTCTTCACACCTGCCGCCAGATGCATTGAAGCTGAAGTATGCCGCCGTGAAACCCATCTGTTGGGAAAGTGCCTGCTGAGCAAAGAGTTTGCGGATTTCATCCCATGCCTTAACGTATGTGACGGGATTGGAACGCGAACTCTTGCCTATGGGGTTCTGGTCAACGAACTCTATCGCCTGTATTGCATTGGTGTCGCCCTCCAGAGAAGCGAACTCGCCGGGACGGTCGCCCACCTCGTCAAGGTTGCGCTTGATGGCATTGAACAGAATGTCACGCACAAGACTTGACTTGCCGGAACCGGAAACACCCGTCACGCAAGTCATCACGTTCAAAGGGAAACGCACGTCTATGCCCTTGAGATTGTTGGCGCGTGCGCCACGGATTTCTATGTATCGGTTCCATTTCCTGCGTCCTTCGGGAACAGGGATGCTATCCTTGCCAGAGAGGAAATCCAGGGTGTGGGATTTTATTTCGGTGAGAGGTGAGGGAGGAACGGTGAGAGGTGAGTGGTGAGCGATTTTATCCACCCCCTCCGCTCCTCTCGTCCACCCTGTCTCAGGGGGACAGTCTGCTGGCGCGGTATTTCCTGTTGTAACTGACTCTACCCCTGCAGGGGTAGTACCCCGAAGGGGGGAGGGGGTGGATAGTTTTCCGTTTTCCGTTTTCCGTTTTCCGTTCGTCAAGCTTTCCGTTTTCACTTGGCCGTTATAGACTATTCGTCCCCCCAGGCGCCCTGCCTCGGGGCCTACGTCTATTATCCAATCGGCGGCACGCATAATGTCCTCGTCGTGCTCCACAACAATAACGGTATTGCCAAGGTCGCGAAGCTGTAGCAGTACCTTTATAAGTCTCTCCGTATCGCGCGAATGCAAACCTATGGAAGGTTCATCCAAGATATAAAGGCTACCTACAAGAGCAGAACCAAGCGATGTGGCAAGATTGATACGCTGGCTCTCGCCACCTGACAGAGAGTTGGACAAGCGGTTCAGAGTAAGGTAAGGCAGGCCCACGTCCATCAGGAACTGAAGTCTGGACCTTATCTCAACGAGCAGTCGCATTGCTATCTTCTGTTCGTTCTCCGTCAGATCCTTTGTTAAATCCTTAGCAAACCATTCTGCCAGTTTGGAGATAGGCCATTCCACCAATTCGGATATCGTATGTCCTGCCACGCGGACATAGTTGGCCTCGGGTTTCAAACGGCGGCCAAGACATTTAGGGCAAGTGGTTTTTCCTCTGTAGCGAGAAAGCATCACACGGTTCTGTATCTTGTACTGACCAGCCTTGAGCATCTCAAAGAAAGCGTCGATGGAGATAAGTCCCCACTCCTGCTCCTCGGGGAAAAGTGTCCACTCGGATAGAGCCTTGTCGCTGGGTTTGCCGTGCCATAGCCAATCCTTCTCGGCTTGTGTGAGTTCGTAATATGGCTTGTGTATGGGGAAACCTCGTTCGGAGTTGAAACGGATGAACCAGGTCTTCCATTCGCTCATCTTCTCGCCTCGCCAGCATTGCACGCACCCCTCATAGAGGGAAAGGGCAGAATTGGGTATCACCAGACGCTCGTCTATACCCATAATCTTGCCAAAGCCTTCGCACTCGGGGCATGCGCCCAGTGGGGAGTTGAAGGCAAAGAGTTGGTCGGTGGGTTCCTGGAAGACAATACCATCTGCCTCAAAACGTGAATTAAACCTGTGCATTATGCCGGCAGGCAGGAACCTGAGCATCATTTCGCCCCCACCTTCGTAGAATGCCGTCTCCACGCTATCGGTAAGGCGCGAGATGGAGTCGTTGTCATCGCGCACCGAGAGTCGGTCAATCACCAGATACACTTCTGTGGAAGAAGCATTGCCCTCCGCGGCAAGATACTCCTCTATGGTAGTTATCTGCCCGTCCACCTCTATGCGGACAAAACCCTGCTGGAGGTACTTCTTCAAACACTCGCGCACATCTGCCGTACCATTCTCCTTGCAAAGATGCATGGGAGCAAGCACCACGAAGCGTGTGCCAGGGGTGTACGATGCCGCACACCTTATCACGTCCTCCACGCCCTGCTTCTTCACCTCATCGCCACTGACAGGGCTATATGTGCGTCCCACTCTGGCAAATAGCATGCGCATGTATTCGTATATCTCGGTACTTGTGCCCACGGTGGAACGTGGATTACGGCTGCTTACCTTCTGCTCTATGGCTATGGCAGGTGGAATGCCCTTGATGTAGTCGCATTCGGGCTTGCCCATGCGGCCAAGGAACTGGCGGGCATAACTGGAAAGGCTTTCCACATAACGGCGCTGGCCTTCGGCATACAGAGTGTCAAAGGCAAGGCTTGACTTGCCGGAACCGGACACGCCCGTGACGACAATAAGTTTGTCGCGCGGTATCTCCACGTCGATGTTCTTCAGGTTGTTGACCCTTGCGCCTTTTATGTATATGCTTTCCATGAGTATAATCTGATTAAGGACTCTGATGCCCCTAAAAACTTATAATTTCATCTTTACACCCTTACTCTCGTTCTGCATGTGGTCAAGGGCTGTGACCACATACACGTGTCCCAATGCATCGTCGGGCAAGTTGTAGAAGGTGTTGCGTGTAATATGCACCAACTTGGTGGCATCGTCCAGATTCTGTTTCTCTCCCTTTCGGAAACGGTAAACGGCATACCAAGCGGCCTCGTCCATGCGGGTTTTGGCCTTGGGAGCCGTCCAAAAGAGTGTTGGGCCGTCCTTCGTGCCGATGATGGCCATGCGGCGCACCTTCTTGGGAGCCTTATTGTCAATCCATGGCATCAAGGGAGCCAGGGCTGGGTGCTTGTGGTAATCCTCCTTGAGCATAGTGGCATAATTGCCAGTATTATCCACTACGGCCTTGGCATACCATTGGCAACTGCCTTCCACGCCGGGCAGAGAGCGCTGAAGAGTGTATTTTGCCTTCATCTGATGAGCGTTGGCATTCTGCAAATCATTGTACTTTACGGTGCGTTCTACATCCTGGCCGATGTACAGGTGTCTGCCACCGGCATTCTCGCTCCACCACCTTATGAGGGTTTCGTAGTCGGCCGTAGGATGTCCTATCTGCCAGTATATTTGGGGAATGTTGTAATCCACCCATCCTTGACGCACCCATTCCAGTACGTCGGCATAAAGGTCGTCATAGTTCTGCAAACCATTGGTTTCGGAACCCATTGGGTCGTTCTTCTTGTTGCGATATATGCCGAAAGGGCTAACACCAAACTTACACCAAGGCTTTACGCTCTTGACCGATTCGTTTAGTTGCTTGATGAACTTGTTCACGTTGTCGCGCCTCCAATCATCGCGCGACATTCCGTTGCCATACTTCTCATATGATGCATCGTCGGGGATGGGAAGTCCGTTGGCAGGGTATGGATAGAAGTAGTCGTCTATGTGCAAACCGTCGACGTCGTACCTCTCCACAATATCCATTGCCACACGACAGATGTAGTCGCGGTTTTCCGGTTGACCGGGGTCGAAGAGCATGAGGCCATCGTAATGGAAAAAGCGCTCAGGATTCTTGAAATAGGGATGCTCCGACGATAGAGCCATAGTACCCTTAGTCTTGGCACGATATGGATTTATCCATGCATGGCACTCCATGCCACGACGGTGGCATTCCTCCACCATCCATGCCAGGGGGTCCCAATAAGGCTCTGGTGCACGTCCCTGTTCGGCCGTCAGGTAACGGCTCCAGGGTTCCATCTTGCTCTCGTACAAGGCATCAGCCTCGGCACGTACCTGAAACATGATAGCATTAATACCGCAACGTTTCAGTTCGTCCAGTTGCATAATCAGTGTCTGTTGCATCTGCTCACGTCCGATGCCCGTCCACTGGTTGTTGACACACTGTATCCAAGCACCACGGAACTCGCGCTTGGGGTTCTGGCCAAGCACCTTCACCTGTTCCTGCTTATTTTTGGGTAGAGGAGTTTTTGCTCCACAGACGGTTGCCATGAACAGAGCCGCCAATATAATAATGTACTTCATCAAGGCACAAAGATAACTAAAAATGTCCTATGACATGCCACTAACGCCCGCATTTTCCGACAAAAAGGGGCAAATGCTCCATTTTAGCCATATGTACGCCTCGGGAATAGGGATAATTTCGTATATTTGCAGAAGATTGTATAACAAAGAAACACGTAATATGGAAAATCGTAACATTAAAGTTCAGTACAAGCTCTACGCTCCCATGGGTGAGGAGAAAAAGATAGAAATGATCGAGGAAACACGCCCCGACATGCCCTTCCAGTTCAT
>JAZRIA010000104.1:0-4771 GCA_045645045.1 Bacteroidaceae bacterium
TAGGGGATGAGCTTGTCGCCGATGAAGCGGCAGCCGTCCTTGGTGATAAGGATATCGTCCTCCAATCGTATGCCGCCGAAATCCTTGTAGGTCTCCAGCAGGTCGTAGTTGATGAAGTCCTTGTGCAATCCCTTTGCTCTCCAGTCGTCGATGAGGGCAGGGATGAAGTATATGCCGGGCTCGTCGGTCATTACCCAGCCTTCCTGCAGGCGACGGCCGCATCGCAGGCAGTTGGTGCCAAACTGCTCCAGATTGGGACGGGTCTCCTCGTCGAAGCCCACGTAGATCTGTCCCAGACCCTCCATGTCGTGCACGTCCATGCCCATCATGTGACCAAGACCGTGGGGCAGGAACATGGCATGCGCACCCTGGCGTACTGCCTCTTCCACATCACCCTTCATAAGTCCCAGTTCCTTCAGGCGTGTTGTCATCAAGCGGCAAACGTCCATGTGTACGTCCATCCATTTCACGCCAGGTGCAGCCACTGAGAGAGCCAGGTCATGGCATTCCTCCACGATGCTGTATATCTCGCGCTGGCGTTGGGTAAAGCGTCCGCCGATGGGGGTGGTGCGTGTGTGGTCGGAGCAGTAATTCTCGTTGGTCTCAGCACCACAGTCGCATAGGAGCAGACGGCCCTCCTCCAGGGGTGCGGGGCTCGGATAGCCGTGCATAATCTCGCCGTGCATTGTCACGATGGGCGAAAATGACACCATACAGCCCTTTGCCGATGCTATGCCCGAGATGCGTCCGCATATCTCCTGCTCGGTGATGCCGGGGCGTGCCATCTTCATGGCGGTGGTGTGCATCTCATAGCCAATGGCGCATGCACGCTCTATTTCCAGAATCTCCTCTGCAGACTTCACGGCGCGCTGGTCGATAACGGCCATGATGAGTTCCTGGCTTGCCTTGGCACGCTGTTCGGAGGGATGTATGCCAGTGAGGTCCATCAGCTGGATCATCAGATCGTGGCGGTAGGGAGGCAGGAAGTGTACCTTGCGTCCCTGGGCGACGGTCTTGTCGATAAGCTCCTTCAGCTTTGCCATGGGAGCGGCGTTCTCTACTCCGCACTGTGCAGCCATATCGGCCACACTGTCCACGCTACCGAACCATACGATGTCCTCTATGTCTATGTCATCGCCTATGAGCCATTCCTTGCCCTCGTCGGTATCTATCACACCAACCAGGCCTTCGCGGTGCTGTCCGAAATAGTACAGGAAGGAGCTGTCCTGGCGGAAGCGATATGCGTTGGCAGGATAGTTGACGGGCGACAGGTTGTTGCCCATCAGTACGATGAGACCCGACTTGATACGCTGGCTCAGTGCCTTACGGCGTGATATGTATGTATCTTTACTGAATAGCATGTTAAGTATAGTTTGTTAGTTCTTTCTTGTGCAAATATAGAAAAAATAACTGTAAATCTCAAGTGCTTGCTAATTAAATAATGTGAAAGAGCCGGATTTACCAGCCAGTCTGCTCCCAACTGGTCATTTCGTACCATGGCGTAAGCTGGAATTCGCGGTTCCATCCCTTGCTTTCGTACTTCTCGTTCGGTATGTTCATGGATATGCCGCCGTAGAGTTTTTCGTCTTGCAAGGTGCAGTGGAAATTGCCATGGGTGTTAGGACGGTAGATTGTGTCCCAGCTGTAGGACCAGGTGGGGTATAGGATAGCGTTCTTCCATGCCATTTCCCATGTCTGGAAGTCTTCTTGGCTGAGTGCGCGGTGCATGGCCGAGCGCATGTCGTAGGGCACGGGCATGGCATTCTGTGTGCTGTATGAGTTGCCGAAGGCAGGAGCGTAAATCTGTATGCCTTGTGTCTTGGGCATGTCGTCCTTGGGAAAGGCGGAGGGGATGTACTTTGCCGTTTCGGCGCAGAACTCGGGGAAGTCGGCACATGAAATGGCCGAGAGCAAAACTCCGTTGCCGGTACTGTACCCAGAGGCGTATCCCTCTATGATGCTCTGTGGGTTAGCCTGGCACAAGGCTTTCATTATCAGATGGTATGGGGCGCCTTCGCCAGGAATCTCCGTGGGGGAGCCTATGATGTATGATGCATAGCTGTAAAGTTGTGAGGCCACCTCTACGCTCTGCATGTAGCATGCATCGAAGAGGATGTATTCCAGATGTGGCATGGATGCCAGTATGCCTGCCAGTTCCTTGATTTCTATCCAGTTGCCCTTGTTGGAGCTGCTGTTGCTCCCGTTGTCCACGATAATGGCGCGTGAGTTCCTTGTTTCGTCTATCCAGCCTGTTCCGTGGCTCCAGAGTACTAATGAATATTTTTCAGACGGAAACTCTTTCACAATGTCCTTCAGTATGCTTTTCATTGTGGCAGGGTCGGCGCTGTCCATGTCAGTATTGTACTCCCTCCATGTCGTAACTCCCTTTTGATTTATGCGATATATTGCTGGCTTGAGTTCTGCATCCCTGTATACCACCACTTGGCAGTCCTCGGGAATGTCCTTTGCTCCCATCTGCATTTCGTACAGGTCGTTGTAGCTGAAGCTCTGTAGCGAGTTCTCTGCTCCCATGTACACGATGACGGTGTTGTTCGTCAGTTTCTCATTTGGTTTGGGTATGTCGTCGTTGCACGATACGAGTGTCAGTATATTCAGTGCAATGCCTAGTGTGTACAATGTTCTTTTCATGTTCTTGATGTCTTTAATGCGTGCAAAGGTAGGACAAATAAATGAGAATACTGTCGTGTGCATGTAATAAAATAGGTATGATGCTCTTTTCTCGTTTTGTCGAATGCGTTTTCTTGTATGAAAACTTCAGAGATGATTTAAGGTGGATAAAAAACAGACACCTTGTATAATAAAATGCCTCCTGTCAGCGTTATGTGTTTGTATGCAATGGGCGGATAAAATAAAACGCATCAGGATAGCGCTGATAGTTGTGGCGGTGTTGCTTAGTGTGGCATCGCTGGTAGTGAGTCATTATCTGGTGCGTGACCTGAAGCGCGAGGAACAGGTGAAGATGGAAACCTGGGCCGAGGCCATGCGTTCCTTTGGCGAGGCCGACTCGGATGCCGACCTCTCCCTGGTGCTGAAGGTTCTGAACAGCAACAATACAATACCCGTCAGGGTTATGGGTAGTGACGGGCAGGTGCAGATGGAGCGCAATATGGAACGACGTAGCGAACAGCCGCCTCGCTCCATACGCATAACCTTGTCCGAGGACGAATGGCTGGATGTTTACTATGCCGATTCGCTCCTGCTCCGCCGTCTGGCTTTGTGGCCCTATGTGCAGTTGGGTATAGTGTTCATCTTCGTTATCGTGGCGATATATGCCCTGCTCAGTAGCAAGAAGTCGGAACAGAACAAGGTGTGGGTGGGCCTGTCCAAGGAGACGGCGCATCAGTTGGGTACTCCCATCAGCAGTCTGATGGCGTGGGTGGAAGTGCTCAAGGAGACATATCCCGATGATTCCCTTATACCAGAGATGGGGCGCGATGTAGAGCGCCTTCAGCTCATAGCCGAGCGTTTTTCCAAGATAGGCTCCTTGCCGGAGTTGAAGAATGCTGATGTGTGCGAGGTTGTTGGGCATGTGGTGGACTATATCCGATGTAGGGCCAGCAACCGTGTTGCCATTACGGCAGACCTGCCCGAGGGTAGGATAGAGGTGCCTCTATGTGCTCCTCTGTTTGAATGGGTGGTGGAGAATCTGTGCAAGAATGCTATAGACGCCATGGACAGCAAGGGCAACATTGTCATAACGGTAAGGAAGGAGGCCTACATGTGCTCCATAGAGGTGGCCGATACGGGCAGGGGTATTCCGGCGGGCCGTTGGAAGACCATCTTTTTGCCGGGCTATACCACCAAGTCGCGTGGATGGGGCTTGGGGCTGTCTTTGGCCAAGAGAATAGTGGAGGAATATCATCGTGGGCGTATCTTCGTGAAGAGCAGCGACCCTACATCTGGTACTGTTTTTCGTATAGAATTGAACTCGTAAGACTAAGATTTTGAACAATAAAGAAAAAAATAGTCTGTAATCTTGGCGGATTTCAGTAAAAAGTCGTATCTTTGCACCCCGATGGATAGAATGGACGGCTATAAAGTGGACCTGAAGGGTATGACAGAGGATGCTGTGTCGCATCGCTGGCATCTGACAGACGACTTCTTCTCCGCCGTTCATGGGCAGGAAATAGAATCGGGACAAGTTGACGTGGCACTGCGGGTGAAACGTACATCCGAGGCTTTTGATCTGGATTTCCAGTTTGAAGGAGCGGTGAATGTGGAGTGCGGCCGTGGTCTTGAGCTCATGAGCCAGCCCATCCAGGGAGAATGCAGCCTGAAGGTAAGGCTGGGCGAAGAGGACGATGACGACGGTGAACTCATTACCGTAGCGGAGAATCCTGGCGTCTTGGACTTGTCCTGGCATCTGTATGAAATGCTGGCACTGGTAATACCCATGCGTCACGTTCATCCCGAAGGGGAATGCAATGCACAGGTCATTGGAAAACTCAATGCCTCAGACAACGAAAAACCCACAGACCCACGATGGGCAGCATTGGAACAGTTGAAAACAAAAACTAATAAATAAAGATAAAACAAAATGGCACATCCTAAAAGAAGACAGTCAAAGACTCGTACTCTCAAGAGAAGAACCCATGACAAGGCAGTAGCACCTGCATTGGCAGTATGCTCAAACTGCGGTGAATTCTATGTTTACCACACCGTATGCCCCGCTTGCGGTTACTATCGTGGCAAGTTGGCTATTGAGAAAGAGGCTTAATAACATTAGCCAAGTAAAAAGGTCTTGAATATA
>JAZRIA010000105.1:0-1763 GCA_045645045.1 Bacteroidaceae bacterium
GCTATGGGACTCTTTGGCGACTTCGTGGAAGTAACTACTATGACGGAGGATGGGAAGCTCGACCTTAGTGCCATGATAGAGAAAACGCAGGAAGAGATGGAACGCGGTACGGGGGTGATTTGCGAAGCATCGTTCAGTTACAGAAATGCGGGCGAGAGCAACTATTGTGCCGTGGATATCCTGCGCAAGACGCCTGACGGTTGGGCCATCTACGAAGTGAAGAGCACAACCAGCCACGTGGCAGATGTGGCAACGATGAGCAAGGAACTGGTGTACAAGGTGGAAAAGTATGCCAAGGATATTGCCTTCCAGAAATGGGTACTGGTGCAGTGCGGTGTGAAAGTAACTGGCACTTATCTGGTGACGCTCAATAGTGACTACGTGCGTCAAGGCGACTTGGATGTGCAACAACTGTTCAACGTCATAGATATGAAGGAACTGGTGGAGAACGAATACTCGAAAGTTCCTGCCCAACAACGCCTGGCGCACACGGCATTGCAGGGCAACGAACCACAAAAGGGCATCGGCACACATTGCAGCGCCCCCTATCAGTGTGCCTTCTGGAACTATTGTACCCGTCAGGTGGGGCTGGATTTGGAGAACGACAGAACCACGGTGTTCGACCTCTACCGCATGAGTGCGAAGAAGAAGTTTGATCTCTTTGGCAAAGGTAAGGTGACCTTTGAGGATGTACGCTACGACAAACTGAACGATAAGCAGCAGATGCAAGTGGAGTGTACACTCAATAATACAGAGTATGTCAACAAGCAGGGCATACAGGAGTTTTTGGATAAGGTGACCTATCCGCTCTACTTCCTTGACTTCGAGACCATGCAGCAGGTGTTGCCACAGTTTGACGGCACACGTCCATATCAGCAGATAACCTTCCAGTACTCGCTGCACTATATCGAGCACGAGGGTGGCGAGCTGAAGCATACACCCTTCCTCGCTCCCAGCGATGGCACCGACCCACGCCGTGCATTGGCAGAGGCGCTCTGCCGCGACATACCGACGCACAGTTGCATCATGGCATATAACGACCCCTTCGAAAAGGGACGCATCAAGGAAATGGCAGAGGCGTACCCCGACCTCGCTACCCACCTGATGAATCTTCATGGTAATATCATCGACCTGCTCATTCCCTTCCGCGATGGTCACTGCTACCGTCCCGCCATGGGTGGCTCGTTCAGCATCAAGAGCGTGCTACCCGCCCTATTCCCCGACAATAAGGAGCTGAACTACCACAACCTCAACCCCTTGGTGCAGAACGGCGGCCATGCCATGACCATCTTCCCGAAAATTAAGGATATGCCGCCCAAAGAGGAAGAAGAAGCACGCCAGGCACTATTGGATTATTGCCACCTCGACACCCTCGCCATGGTGCGTGTGTGGGAGAGGTTGTTGGAAGTGGTGAAGTAATAAAAAAAGTCATCTCGATTTTTTAATTTTCTCTTTTATTGTCTGAATACCATTTGTTTACATTAAACTCTAAACAAACATATACTATGGCAAAATTCAAGATTAAGGATGGTGTTGCCATCATTCCTGAGAAGACAACTGAGATTGGAACGGAGGCTTTCAAGAATAGCAGAACGCTTGTGGAGGCGACAATCCCTTCAGCGGTAACCACGATCGAGGCATCGGCATTCGAGGGTTGCAAGAAACTGAAAAGCATAACCATCGTAGGGGCCGTGACCAAGATAGGTGCTAATGCTTTTGCTGGCTGTGAAATGCTCGAAAGCATTGTCATGCCCGACTCCATC
>JAZRIA010000106.1:0-5918 GCA_045645045.1 Bacteroidaceae bacterium
AAAACGTAAACTGAATAGATGAGCGTTAAGCGGTTAGCGGAAATCCTCGGGAGTCTATTGCTTTAAACAGACAAATATCAATAATAGAATAATGGTCCATATCCTCCAGGACATCATACTCCCCTCCCTTGTGGAGGGGCAAGGGGGAGGGTCTTAATATTATGGAAACAACAAAGATAACAGGTGCTGAAGCCCTTATGCGCTCCCTCGAACACGAGGGCGTGGACGTGCTCTTCGGATATCCCGGTGGTGCCATAATGCCCACCTACGATGCCTTGTACGACCACAAGGATACCCTGCACCACATACTCGTGCGCCACGAACAGGCTGCCGTACATGCCGCTCAGGGTTATGCCCGAGTGAGCGGCAAGGTGGGTTGCGCCATAGTGACATCAGGTCCCGGTGCCATGAACACCATCACAGGTGTGGCAGATGCCATGATTGACTCCACCCCCATGGTGGTGATATGCGGTCAGGTGGGTGCTGCCATGCTGGGTACGGATGCCTTTCAGGAGGTGGACGTAGTGGGTGTGACGCAGCCCATCAGCAAGTGGAACTACCAGATTCGCCGTGCCGAGGACATTCCCTGGGCAGTGGCGCGTGCCTTCTATATCGCCAAGAGCGGCCGTCCCGGACCTGTGGTGCTGGACTTTGCCAAAAATGCGCAGACAGCACTCATCGAGTACCAGCCTCAGACGGTGGACTTTATCCGCAGCTACAACCCCGTGCCTGCTGCCGCACCAGGCAGCATAGAGAGGGCTGCCGAACTCATCAACCAGAGCGTGAAGCCCCTGATGCTCGTTGGCCAGGGTGTGGAACTTGCCGGTGCTCGCGAGGAGTTGCTTGCTTTGGCCGAGAAGGCACAGATTCCCTTCGGACAGACAATGCTCGGTCTTTCTGCCGCTCCCACCAGCCATCCCCTCAACATGGGTATGCTGGGCATGCACGGAAACCTGGCTCCCAACGTGATGACCAACCAGTGCGACCTGCTCATTGCCGTGGGTATGCGCTTCGACGACCGTGTTACGGGCGACCTGCACACCTATGCCAAGCAGGCAAAGGTAATACACTTCGAGATAGACCCCTCGGAGGTGGGCAAGATAGTGAAACCCACCGTGGCTGTGCTGGGCGATTGCAAGCAGACGCTGGCTCAGGTTACCGAACTCGTTCAGGAGACCAAGCACCAGGCGTGGATAGACGGCTTCAAGCCCTATGCCGAGAAGGAATACAACAAGGTGATAGATGCTGCCCTCAATCCCAAGGAAGGTCCCCTGCTCATGGGCGAGGTGGTTCGTCGTGTCAGCGAGGCTGCCAACAACGAGGCCATCATGGTGACCGACGTTGGCCAGAACCAGCTCTTCGGATGCCGCTACTTCAAGTACACACATCCCCGTAGCATAGTAACCAGCGGTGGTTGCGGCACAATGGGCTTTGGCATACCTGCCGCCATAGGTGCCACCTTCGGAGCGCCCGAACGTACCGTGTGCATGTTCTGCGGCGATGGCGGTTTCCAGATGACCATTCAGGAACTGGGCACCATCATGGAGCAGCAGTGCCCCGTGAAGATGATTCTCTTGAACAACAACTATCTGGGCAACGTGCGCCAGTGGCAGTATATGTTCTTCAACAAGCGATATTCGTTCACCCCCATGCTCAACCCCGACTACGAGAAGATTTCCGCCGGCTATGGCATACCATGCCGCACGGTGGTGGAGCGTGCCGACCTGGACGGGGCTATACGCGAGATGCTGGATACGGAAGGTCCGTATCTCTTGCAGGTTGCCGTCAAGGAAGAGGACAATGTCCTGCCCATGACACCTCCCGGTGGTAGCGTGGACGATATGTTGCTGGAGGTAAAGTAAAAAGACCCTCCCCCTTACCCCTCCCTCTATGGAGGGGAGTAGTAACAACAGGAAAACGGACAACACTCCTTAGACAATAGTATATACTCCCTCCCCTTGTGGGAGGGTATGGCGAGGGGTCCGATATATAAATAATATGGAAAAGAAATACGGTGCCGCCGAGTGCGGTGATTGCAATACTTGTGGCAAGTGCGATGCCATGTACGACGAGGTTGTGCCCGAACTGAAGGGTTTTGACGATGCCGTGGCAGCTGCTGCGGCAATAGACAGAAACTCTTACGAGAAGAACCTCTCACGCCTTCGCCGTGCCACCTTCGAGCACGACAATGCTCAGGGCCAGCAGGTGGAGACCTTCACACGCAATGCTGTGTCGCGCCCCTCAGTGCCTGGTCACGAGGGTGCCTTGCTCAGTCCCACACACCAGGGCCTGACGCTATATACGCTTATCATCTTCTCCGAGAACTATGCCGGTATACTGAATCAGATTACCGCCGTGTTCACTCGCAGACAGGTGAACATCGAGACGCTCAACGTGTGTGCCTCCAGCACTCCCGGCGTGCACAAGTACACCATCACCTGCTATTGCAAGAAGGAGATGGCGGAGATGCTCGTAAAGCAGATAGAGAAGCGCATAGACGTGCTCCAGGCCAACTGCTTCGTGGACGATGAGATTTTCATGATGGAGACCTCCCTGCTGAAACTCTCCACTCCCAAGGTGCTTGCCAACAAGGAGATTTCGCGCATTGTGCGCCGTCACGATGCCCGCTTCGTGGAAGTGAACTCTACATACTCCATCGTGGAGAAGACTGGCATCACGGAGGACGTTATGGACCTCTTCATGCAACTGGATGCAATGGGTTGCGTACTTCAGTTCGTGCGCTCGGGCCGCATTGCCGTGACCAAGAGCCGTGTGGAACGCCTCGACCAGTATCTCACCGAGAGAGAGATGGAGCGATAATACACCTTATATAATATATACGCGCACATACGTACATACATAAAACATCAAGGCTATGCTGAACAAGATTGACACATATCCCATATATATAGAGCCTTTTCATGCCGACTTCACCGGCAGGGTATTTATGGGCGTACTGGGCAACCACATGCTCAATGCTGCCGGCAACCATTCGCAGAAGCGTGGCTGGGGCATAGGCGCTCTTAACGAGACACGTCACACATGGGTGCTCTCGCGTCTGTCCATAGAGATGATGGAGATGCCTCGCAACTATCAGCATTGTCAGGTGCGCACTTGGGTGGAGAGCGTGTTGAAACTGTTCACCACCCGTAACTTCGCCATCGAGGATGCCGAAGGCCGCCCCATGGGCTATGCCCGTAGCGTGTGGGCAATGATAGACATGGAGACTCGCCGTCCCTGCGACCTGCTTAGCCTCTACGATGGCGACATACTGAACTATGCCGTATCCGAGGAGGAGAACATCTGTCCCATCGAGGGCCACGGACGCTTCCGCTTCCGCGATGCCCAGCTGGTTCGCACCATAGGCACATACTATAGCGATGTGGACATCAACGGCCATATCAACTCCATCAAGTACATAGAGCACATCCTGGACCTCTTCTCTCGCGAGCAGATGGAGCGTGGTATCCGTCGCTTCGAGATTGCCTACAAGGCAGAGTCCTACATGGGCGACACGCTCAGTTTCTACATCCAGCCCGTCAGCGACACAGAGGTGGACATAGAAGTGCGCAAGAACATGACCGAAGACACACCAGGCGATGTAGTCTGCCAGGCAAAGGTGAGGTTTAATTGAGGCGGACCCCCTCAGTCCCCCTGTAGGGGGAGGAGAGGGTGAGCGGTTAGCGGTGAACGGTTAACGATGAGCGGTGAGCGGTGAACGGTGAGCGGTGAGCGGTGGCTGAGAATCACCCCCTCCTCCTCTATAATCCTCTCTCGTCCTCTCTCATCCTCTCACCTCATAAAAGAAAACAAACAATAACAATCTTAAATACACAAACAATGGCAAAAATGAATTTTGGCGGTGTTATCGAAGAAGTGGTAACCCGCGAGGAATTTCCTCTTGAGAAAGCACGTGAAATCCTGAAGGACGAGACCATCGCCGTTATCGGTTATGGCGTACAGGGTCCTGGTCAGGCTTGTAACCTCCGCGACAACGGTTTCAATGTTATCGTTGGTCAGCGTCAGGGCAAGACTTATGAGAAGGCTATCGCCGACGGTTGGGTTCCCGGTGAGACTCTGTTCTCTATCGAGGAGGCTGCCGAGAAGGCAAGCATCGTTATGTGTCTGCTCTCCGATGCAGCAGTAATGAGCGTATGGCCCACTCTGAAGCAGTACCTCACCGCTGGCAAGGCTCTGTATTTCTCTCATGGCTTCGCTATCACCTGGAGCGACCGCACCGGTTGCGTTCCTCAGGAGGACATCGACGTTATCATGGTTGCTCCCAAGGGTTCAGGTACCTCTCTGCGTACCATGTTCCTCGAGGGTCGTGGCCTGAACAGCTCTTATGCCGTATATCAGGACGTAACAGGCCGTGCTCTTGAGCGCACTCTGGCTCTGGGTATCGGTATCGGTTCTGGTTACATGTTCGAGACCACTTTCCAGCGCGAGGCTACCTCTGACCTCACCGGCGAGCGCGGTTCTTTGATGGGCGCTATCCAGGGTCTTCTGCTTGCTCAGTACGAGGTTCTGCGCGAGAACGGCCACACTCCTTCCGAGGCTTTCAATGAGACCGTAGAGGAGCTGACTCAGTCACTCATGCCTCTCTTCGCACAGAAGGGTATGGACTGGATGTATGCCAACTGCTCTACCACCGCTCAGCGTGGTGCACTCGACTGGATGGGCCCCTTCCACGATGCTTGCAAGCCCGTGGTTGAGAAGTTGTACGCTTCTGTAAAGAGCGGTAACGAGGCACAGATCTCTATTGATGCCAACTCTAAGCCCGACTACCGTATCGGTCTGGAGAAGGAACTCGCTGCCCTGCGCGAGGGCGAGATGTGGCGCACCGCTGAGACCGTACGCCAGCTCCGTCCCGAGAATAACTAAGGAACAAGACCCCCTCAATCCCCCTATAGGGAGAGGAACAGGGTGAGCGGTGAGCGGAAAACTATCCACCCCCTCCGCTTCGCTCGTCCCCCTGTCTCAGGGGGAGAAAGCAAACGGAAAAGTTAAATCCGAAACGATAACGCTGTCACCCACTTTCTCCCCCTGAGACAGGGGGAGTCCCGCAGGGGAGGGAGTGGACAAGAGCGTTGAGCGTTTAGCGATTAACGCAATCCAACAACGGTAGGGACGCTGCGTGTAGCGTCCGGACAACAACCATAATCAATGCGGACGCTGCACGCAGCGTCCCTACGAGCAAAGATGCAAGAGCGGTGAGCGGAATCTGAGTTTCCGTATACTCAGAGTATGCCGATTACTCAGATATTCCGATTGTGCCGACTACTCAGAAAACTATCTTATCAAGGAGTCCATGCCCCGATAAAAAGGGATGCATGGACTCCTTTTTTTGTTGCTTTTGCCAATGTCTCCTCGAGGGCACAAACCTATTCTTGACTTCTTTACGCGGGCTTGGTAGAAAAAAACTTGCCCCAAGCTGCAACACTTTGGGCAAAATCTGCGTTATATAGGCAGAAGACAATAAATTTGATGGAAGCGGACTACAGAGACATCATCCTCGGATGCAGGAAAGAGAGGCAGGGAGCGCAACTTGCCTTCTACGACCTGTTTGCACCTGCCTTGTATGCATCGGCATTCCGCTTGCTCAACAGCGACTGGGAGGCAGAGGAGGTGGTGCAGGAGGTTCTGCTGAAGGTGCTCACAGACACATCCCTGCTGAACAGCGAGGCAGACGCGATGCTGAGGATACTGAGGCGCATGACCATAAACTTGTCCATCGACCATCTGCGACGGCGCAAGGTGGTGTGGGAGGAATGGAGCGACAGCCTGGCGGAGCAGTCCGTGGAGAGCATAGAGCAGGCGATGATACGCCAGGAGGATGTAGCGCAACTGTATTCGGCTATTGCCATGATGTCCGAGAAGGACCGGGGCATCCTAATGCTATCCATAGTAGAGGAACT
>JAZRIA010000107.1:0-3457 GCA_045645045.1 Bacteroidaceae bacterium
TCCATTTCGAACCTCCTACCACCAGCACATGGCAGAAGGATGGAGATGTAACTGATGAAGGCGATTATGCAAGAATGGGAAGATGGAATGGCGGAAGCCAATCGCTAACATATTCAAAAGTGGCATTGCCCGCTGGAACAAAACTTGACTTGGATTACAAATTCATACCAAATGCTGGTGCAGTAAGCACAACATTCAGCATATATGCAGGAAACCAGACTTTGGTTTCAGGAAAGGCGGGAAGCTATGACAATATAACATACGAGGGTGTTACAAACGCGACATTGACATCTGACATAACATCCATACGCTGCCATAACAGCTACGGAGCAGGCGCCACTGGAACAGACCTGTATAGGGTTGCTCTGCGTTATCGTAAATAATGCTCAAGATATAGTATATGAAATATTACATTATTTATATAGTATCAATACTCGCATTCATGGTGTCCTGTACTGCCGAGGACTTGCCACAAGACACTGGACATGGCACCTTGTGCCTGGGTGCTACCAGAGCTGGCTCTGCCACGGATAGGGGCATAGACGAGGATTTGGCAATAAAGATATTTGACAGCGAAGGCAACCTGTATGTACAGTATCGTGCTGGAGGGGTGCCCAACAAAATAATCTTGGAGCCAGGAGTGTTCGTTGTACATGCATACACCGACAATCAGGAAACATGGCAAAAATCAAACAATGGACTTGGTGAAGCATGTTATTATGGAACAGCACAAGTAGAGATAGAATTTGACCAGGTTGCCTATGTCAATATGCAAGTTCCGCTAACGAATTATGCTATTACTCTCACGCTGCCTGACATGTTCCAGCAGTTGTTCAAGTCCCATTCCCTTAACCTTACATCAGGATTCAGATCTGTAAATATCCAAGAGGGACAAAAGGCTTACTACCCTGTAAGCGAAGGAGGATTCACCTACAAACTTACAGCCACCAATACAGACAACATTACCCATGCCACATCGTCCATAACATATAAGAAGGTCGAGGCTGGAAAATTATACAACATTACCTATTACTATGGTACAGATGCAAATTCTGGAGGACTTGATATTGAAATAACAGATGATATGGAGACAGAGGATGACTATGTGCCTCTGACCAATTAAAGCAGAATTAATAAAAAAAATACTGAATAATAAAGATGAAAATGAACAAGTTGATCAAATGTTTCATGATTTTGTCTGTTGCCACTGGCATGTGCTCATGCCTGGGTCAGGACGATTTCATGCAGAACGGAGAGAATGCTGACTTCGGCAAGATTGAATTGTCGTTTACAGGAAAGACCGAGACTCGTTCTTCCACAACAACCATCTCTCCTGAAGAGGCGAAGAACTTCTTGATTACCGTAAGCCAGGGCGACCAGGTGGTACGAGGTCCACAGACCTTAGGAACAATGAACATGCGATTCCCCGTAGGACAGGGATACAAGGTATATGCCGAGAGCTGTACTGAGACTGATGCAGAACACAACAACAACCAATGGGGACAGAAACGCTTCGTTGGCAGTTCTGAAGAGTTCGGAATTTTCAAGGGGCAGACTACTACAGCAAAAGTGGGCATGACCGTTGACAATGCCGCCATGTGTGTTGTTATCAATCCTTCTTTGGAAAACTATTTCAAGAAGTCATGCACTATTACCCTTTCCGAGGTGGACAGAAATCTGCGCTGGACCTATGACAATGCAGGCAAGGTTGAAGATGGTGTTGCAACTGATGGCCAGATTGCATACTTCAATGTTGGCGAAGAAGGTACACGCCAGATAACATACACCATTATTGCTGTAGCAGACAACAAGACCATCACCAAAGAAGGAACTATCACCCTGACACGAGCCAAGATGTCCCGTCTGAACCTTGCATACGAATCTGGTTTCTTCGGTTTGACAGTTAATCTCTCAGAAGAGGAACTTTATATCGACTCCGACCTGACAGTAGGTTCTCAGGATATCATCCAGGACGATGGTGCAACAGACGGTATAGGCAATAACGATGATTTCAACATTGATGATTCTGAAGTAGACTATGACCAGTATAACTAATTCTACAAAAAGGACGAATATGAAAAACTTCAAATTATATACATATATATTGGGACTGTTGCTCCTGTCTTCCTGCCAAAACGATGAACTTGTTTCACAGACAGGAGAAATGCCCCTTGAGATAACAACCTCTACCCAGATTGAAACCCGCACATCGTTGGCGGATAACGGGAAGAGTGTTCTTTGGAACGAAGGTGACGCCATTGCCGTTTACGATTATGCCACATCTAAGCGCAAGTTCGTGGCAGAGATAAATGACAATAAGACACATTTCAAGGGCAAAATCACTCCCAAGTACGGCAGCTTCATTGCCGCCTACCCTTATGACCTGGCTGCAGAGAACGACGTTAACAAGAAGATTCTGTTGTACCTGCCCGAGGAGCAGACCGCCGTTAAGGACGGTTTTGCATCTGGTCTGAACCTTTCTATTGCCAAGGGCGAGCGCAATATTGACGGCAGTCCTTCTCAGGTACAGTTCCGCAATGTATGCCAGCTTTTCAAACTGACCATCCCTGAGTACATTTCAAACCGCGTGGCAAAAATAGAGCTGACCGCCAATACTGCAATCGCAGGCGAACTTACTATTGACTATAGCAACTATGACCCTACCGTTACAACTAGCAATCAGGGTTCACGCACCATCTCATTGCTTCCCGCAAGCGGCACTACGGCATTTGGCACAGGTGTTTATTACATCGTTATAGCACCCGTGGCTATGGATGGTTTCACCGTCAAGCTTACTGATACAAACGGCAAGCTATACACCCAGCACAGCAACTCTCAGTTTGGCGGCATAGGTGGCTTTATCTGTAATCTAGGTAGCATGGACATGATTGACAAGCCAGTTATCACACCTAAGCATTACTATAGCGAAGGAGTTCTGATGGGCACCAATGTCACACTTACCGCCCCAGTCCCCGACAAACCTTGGAGTGCTGTCATCAAGAATGCAAATGGTGATGTAGTACGCACCTTGACAGAAGCTACAGGTACACTTTCTACAGACTACACCGATGCTACATGGCCTTATCTCCCAAAGGGAAACTATACCGTAGAGTATAACTATACCACATCAAATGGTAAGCAGATGGAGGCCACTTCAAGCTTCACCATCACAGAAGATCCTCAATTCTCTGTCACATTGTCCGCCAACAGCACCTACTCTTATTACTTGGCAGGCGATGTAGACAAGGCCAACAGTATGGATAAGAATAGTGTGTCTGGCATTGTTTGTCAGGCCCATGGCATACTGCCTTCATTACTTGCAGACGAGAAATATGGTTTTGCTTTGAACAACAACTTCAATGGTAGCGTCAGCTCTACTGGCGACAACGTGGCCAACTTCAACGACATCTCCATCAGCCAGCTGGGCGAGACAGAGCTTTGTGCAAGCGTAACCTTC
>JAZRIA010000108.1:0-10104 GCA_045645045.1 Bacteroidaceae bacterium
AAGGCCCACTTTCATTTTTATGATATGAGCAAACGAGTACGAATTTCAAACGAAAGCCTGAAGAGTTACGGAACGCGGGTGCTGACATCGGGCATGAATGTCGAGCAGTACTGACGAAACCGTGTACTGCTTTATCAGCACGAGCGCGGACAAGTCATCGGGTATGTTAAGGACCTGAAGGTTGAGAATGATGAAGTGACGGGAGAACTGATGTTCGACTGTGCCTCGGAACTCTCGACGCGATGTAAGAAACAGTATGAGTTCGGAAGCCTGCGAATGGTCAGTGTCGGTATCGACATCCTGGAACTAAGCGATGACAAGAAGCACCTGGTGCAAGGCCAGACGAGCCCGACGATCACAAAGAGCAAACTCTTTGAGGTGTCGCTTGTAGATATCGGTGCCAATGACGATGCCATCGTGCTGCAGAAAGATGGAAAGCGTATCACGCTTGGCAAGGACGGAGAGTGTCCTTTGCCCTTACTCAATAATAACAATTTTCAAAACCCAGAGCAAATGGATCAGAAAACCTTAGCCTTAACATTAGGCTTGCCGGAGACGGCAGACGAGGCTGCTATCAATGCAGCAATCGAGGAACTGAAGACCGCCAAGGCGGAGAACACAGACCTCAAGAAGAACAATGAGTCGCTCGTCCTTGAGCGTATTACCAATGCTGTAGACAAGGCCATCGGTGAGAAACGATTGGCTGCAGACAAGAAGGACCAGTTTGTCGAGCTCGGCAAGAAGATTGGTCTTGAAGAGTTGCAGAACGTACTTGCAGCTATGACACCCCAGGTGAAGTTGAGCCAGACTATCGGCCACCAGGGCGGTGCTCCAACAGGTGCTCCAGTTACCTATTCAAAACTGAGTGAGGTCCCTGCAGACAAGATTCTTGAGCTTCGCGAGAAGAACACAGAGGAGTACAAACGCCTCTACAAGGCCGAGTACGGTATGGAGTGTGTGATAGAGAATTAACAAACCATAAAAACAGAAAGACAATGAAAAAAATGTTTGCGTTTCTTACAGCTCTCCTGCTCAATGCTGTTGCAGGAGTAGCATGCAGTACGGTTGTCGGCATTGACCCAATGGCAGGTGCTCTTGGTATGAATGCCCTTTCCGTAGTAGTCAGTGGCGCGATGCCCTCGGGTGTAATGCGTGCCGGTGTTCTCAAAGAAGTTTGGACAGGTGAGATGGTGAAGGCTCTCCGTGGTTTCCTCGAAGGTACATGGCTTGACGGTGTTCCCGATAGCTCATCGTTGGTAAATAACGATGTCATCCATTTGGTGGAGGTGGGTGTAGATCCTGATGTGTTGGTGAACAATACAACATATCCTATCCCTATTCAGAACTTGAATGATGCAGATATCACTATCAGCCTTGACAAGTTCCAGACTAAGGCTACTCCAATTACTGATGACGAGTTGTATGCTATCAGCTATGACAAGATTTCACGTGTTAAGGAGGGTCATTCAAACGCTATCAATGATGCCAAATTTGCAAAGGCTGCTCATGCTCTCTGTGCGAACTCTAATACAACCAAGACTCCAGTATTGACAACTTCTGGTGAGCGTGATGCGGAAACTGGTCGAATGAAACTCACACCGGCCGACCTTGTGGCGATGAAGCGTGCTCTTGACGATTTGAAGGTGCCTGTAGATAACCGCCGTCTTGTGTTGTGCCCGGACCACGTGAATGACCTATTGGGTGCAGACCAGAACTTCAAGGAACAGTACAATATCAACCGTGGTGAGGGTACTTTGGCGCGAATGTATGGCTTTGATATCTATACTTTCGGTAACAATCCATACTATACCACAAGTGGAGCGAAAAAGGACGTCGGTGCAACAGGCTCTACAGGTGAGTTCCAGTGCTCGTTCGCATTCTACACCAAGCGTGTGTTCAAAGCAACCGGTTCTACCAAAATGTACTGGAGTGCTGCGGAGACCGACCCCGAGCATCAGCGCAATCTTGTGAATTTCCGTCATTACTTCATCTGTATGTTCAAGAAGGCCGATGCAGGTGTCGTGATGAGAAGTGGCTACAAGGCTGCTTAATGGCACAGTTGAAGTATTTAGTAATCCACTGCACAGCCACGCCATCAGGCCGTGAAGTCTCCTCTGATGAGATACGAGCATGGCACACTGACCCGGTATGCAAGGGTGGGCGTGGCTGGAAGCAGGTGGGATATACCGACCTGATACATCTGAACGGCAAGGTGGAGCGCCTTGTCGCCAACAACGAGGATGCGAATGTTGACCCTTGGGAGATTACCAATGGAGCTAAGGGATACAACTCCGTAAGCCGACACATCGTGTATGTGGGAGGTGTGGCCGCAGATGGTAAGACAACAAAGGATACGCGCACTAAGGAACAGAAGCAGGCTTTGGAGGCCTATGTGAAGGATTTCCACAAGCGACACCCGAAAGTCCGAATCATCGGGCACAGGGAGGTCGCGGCAAAGGATTGCCCGAGCTTCGATGTTCAGGCTTGGTTGAAGACCATAGGGATTAACCAATAAAACGAGTGGATATGGAGTTCAGCGAAATACTCAATTACATACTGGGCGGTGGACTGTTGGCGGCAATAGTCGGCATAGTGACCCTGAAAGCGACCCTGCGTAAAGCGAATGCAGATGCCGAACGCGCCATTGCTGAAGCCGAAACAGTGCGTATTGACAACGCTGAACGCGCCACCCGTATTTTGATAGAAAACATTGTAGAACCGTTAAAGAAGGAATTGCATGAGACACGCGAAGAGTTGCGTGAGACCAAGAAAGAGTTCGGCTCAACCAAACGAGAGATGGCGAGGCTACGCAAGGCTATTGCCGATGCTAACAGTTGCAAGCATTCTGATGATTGCCCTGTGCTTTACAGGTTGCGTGACCTCACAAAAAGCGAACTCCCAAGTTGTATCGAGCACGTCCCTGGAATCCGTGGACAGCCTACGATACGAAGTGAGGAAGATAGAGACGGTGACGGTACCACAGTCCCAGGTGACACTGGAGATACCGATGGACAGCCTCCGTAGACTTCCCCAAAAAGCGGAGTATCGAACCAAGAGCGGACAGGCGAATGCTGTAGTGCAGTATAGGCAGGACACAATAGTTGTGTATGCCATCTGTGATAGTCTGAAACTGCAATGTGAATACTATGAGTGTATGGCAACCACATACAAGGATGCATACGAGGAGTTGCAGAACCTTGTTCAGGAGGAGAAAGAACAGCGTTCGAATCCTATTAAAACGGCGTTAATATCATTTCTTGTCGGTGTTGTCATCGGCATATTACTAACAATAATTGTAAAACTCAAATTCAGAATACTATGAGCGAAATAGCAAAAAGCGTATTGGATGGTACCGACCTTATCCTCAGTGTTGGAGGCAAGGCTTTGGGCTTCAGCACAGGCTGTAAAGTCAGCACAACCGTTGAAACTGGTGAGCGTGTAACGAAGGAGGCTTCTTCCGGCAAATGGAAGGAGAAGTATGTAAAGAGCTTCAGCGAGAGTATCTCGGCCGATGGCTGTGTCCTCACTGATGGCGATACAGAGACTCCTACTTATGACCAGCTGAAAGACTTGATGCTGAAGGGTGAGCCTGTAAATGCTGCTTACTCGTTGCGTAACGGTGACGAGCGTACAGGCAAGACTGACGGCGGTTATGCCGGCAAGTATATCATCACCTCGTTGGACCTTGATGGTCCGGCAGGCGACGATGCTAAGTATAGTGTCGGTCTTGAGAACTCGGGTGAGGTCAAGAAAGTAGAGAACAGCAATGGCTTGAGCACAAAAGCCGGAGCGTAAACCTTTAGCGTATGACAAAGATACAGATTAAAGGTATTGAGTACCCATGTAGGGTGACTATGGGGGCAATGTTGCGCTATAAACGTGAGAGTGGCGAGGATGTAAGCAAACTGAAGGATGATAACATGGAAGGTTTGGTGTTGTTCCTTTGGTGCTGTGTGAAGAGTGCTTGTAATGCTGATGGCGTAGATTTCCCTTACAATGTCGATGAATTTGCTGATGCGTTATCACCTCAGGAACTGAACCTGTTCGTTGCAGGCGTAGGCGCAAATAACAAGGAAAAAAAAACGGCACTGATGAAGTAGGTGCTGACATTGATACACTATTGGGTATTGCATTGGGGTGTGTTGGGATGAGTCTGCATGATTTTTGCCAATGCACCCCTTTTGAGTTTCAGGCAATCCATGATGCCTGGCACTCTCATTGGACCCATTCAGAGCGCAGCGCATGGGAGCGCACACGTATGGAGAGTCTCTGTACCTTACAGCCCCACAGCAAAAAGAAACTTAAAGCGAGGGATGTGATGGAGTTTCGTTGGGAGAAGGAAACGGAGAAGGAGACCGAAACAAAGCGTGCTGCGGTAAGTAAGGAAGAATTTGCCGAGCGATATGCTCAGGCCAAAGCTCGTTTTGGGTTGAAATAGAAACAACTGACAAAGCAAACAAATGGATAAGTCTGTAAAATTTAGGATAGAACTTGAAACGAATGGTGAGAAGATCCTTGGCAACTTGTCAATGAGTTTTGATGAGTTCAAGGAGGCTATAAGTGGTGCCATCGATGAGAGCAAAAAGCTGAAGGATTCTTTGGGTGAACTTGCGAAGACGGCGGTACTGCTTGACTCTATCACCTCGTTAATGGACCAGATGGTCGGCGCAGTGGGTAGCTTGGCCGATGAATTTAATACTTTCGACAAATCAATGCGTGCCGTCAATACGATGGCAGGCAAAGATGCTGCAGGCCTTGAAGCATTGAAGGGAGATATTGAGGACTTGGCCGGGGCGATACCACTTGCAAAGAATGAACTGGCGAATGGTCTTTATCAGGTTATATCGAATGGTGTTCCTGAAGATAACTGGATTGCATTCCTTGAGCAGAGTGCCCGTAGTGCCGTTGGTGGTATCGCAGACTTGGGGCAGACTGTAACTGTAACAAGTACTCTTATCAAGAACTATGGTCTGGAATGGAATGCTGCAGCTGAGTTGCAAGACAAAATCCAGATGACTGCCAAGAATGGTGTTACAAGCTTTGAGCAGTTGGCTTCAGCTCTTCCACGTGTTACCGGTAATGCTTCAGCACTCGGTGTGACGGTGGATGAGTTGATGGCTACCTTTGCCACATTGACCGGTGTGAGCGGTAATACGGCAGAGGTATCTACACAGTTGGCCGCCATATTCACAGCATTGATAAAGCCATCGAGCGAGGCTTCCGAAATGGCCGAGATGATGGGTATAAAGTTTGATGCAGCTGCAATAAAGGCAGCAGGTGGTATGCAGAATTTCTTGAGTCAGTTGAGTGCTGACATCCAGGAATATGCAGCTTCTCATGGAGTGTTGGAGCAGGAGATATACGGTAAGCTCTTCGGCTCTGCTGAAGCAATGCGTGCTTTGATTCCTATAACAGGAGAATTGGCAGATACCTTCAGCGCCAACGTGGCTGCCATGGCCGACAGTAGCGGAACAATAGATGCTGCTTTTGAAAGTATGGCAGAAGGTGGTGAAAGTGTCCAGCAGATGTTGAAGAACCAGATGACCACAATGCTTGACTGGGCCGGAAGTATTGCAAGCAGCATACAGCCATACCTCAGCTTTGTCGCTGTCAGTGGGCACGCTGTGTCAGGAACCATAATGATGGCCAAGACTGCGAAACAGGCTGCTGCAAGTATCGTTGCTTTGACAGCAGCACACAAGAGCAATGCTGTTGTGGCCACCATAAGTGCAGCACATACGAAAGTGGTTGCTTTGGCTCAACGAATATTGGCGGCGAGCAGTGTTACTGCTACGGCCGGAACCTGGGCCTTGAATGCTGCAGTCGCTGCTTTGTATGCCACATTGACATTCGGTATCAGTGCCGTGATAAGCGGCTTGGTGGCATTGTTCTCCTCCATGGGCGATGAAGCTGAAGAGGCAAGCGAGAAGGTGGATGTGCTGCAGGAGTCTACCGATGCCTTCAATAATTCAGTCTCTGAAGCAAAAGCTGCGATAGATATGGAACTTGTCAGCCTCCGCACCCTTATCCAGCAGAAGAAGGACGCGACAGAGAAGGTTGAGGAACTGAACCGTAAATATGGCGAGGCAATGGGACAGTACAAGACAGCTTCGGAATGGTACGATGTACTGATTGCCAAGAGTAAGGTGTACTGCCAGCAGATAGGCTATGAGGCACAGGCTAAAATCCTTGCAACGCAGATTGCAGCAAAGGAACTTGAGAAAGAGGAGAAAATGCGTCAACTTGCGTGGTACGGTCAACAGTCTTGGGACAAGAACGGAAGAATCCACTACAACTATGAAAATGTCAAAGACGGGGAAGCTATTTACAAAGCGTTACGCAGTGAAGTTTCCCAGTTGATGAAGGATATTACCACTTGTCAGAACAAATACGACACCTGCATAAAAAAGATGCTTGAGGCCCAGGATGAATTGACCAAGGGTGTCAATACTACTCAACAGGAGGTGGATTGGCAGACCTTGAGTTATAACGAGCTGGGAAAGGCCATCGAGAACCAGAAGAAGAAACTCGGTGGCTTGATTGGTAAGAATGCAGCTGAAGCGGCGAAGGAGTCCGAGGTGTTGAAGCAGATGGAGGCTCGTTACAAGAAATGGGGTGAGAATTACGGACTCTCTACAAGTTCATCCAAGGATGAATTTGATGGCAAGAAACTCATTGCAAATGCCAAGAGCTATAAAGAGCTTGGCAACAACCTCACCTACTACAAGAACCAACTTGAAAGGACAGCCCCAAGTGAGACGGCAGAGATAGCCCGCTTGACAAAGCTCATCAACGAGACACAGCAAGCACAGGACGAGGTTAAGGCAATGATGGATGCTGTCGGCAGACCTGTTGAACTGAAGACCTTGGCAGACATAGATAAAGAGATTCAGTACCAGCAGGGGTTGCGTAAGAATGCAACAGCAGAAAACATTGCTGGCATTGATGCTGAGATATCTCGTTTGAATAAGTTGAAAACGGCATTAGAAGCGCATTCGAATGTCTTTCTTGAGCTGGATAAAATAGAGACGTATGAGCAGTTGGAACAGCAACTGTCCCAATACAATAAACAATTGAAAACAGCCGGGGCGAGTGAACGCCAGGAAATTCTGAAGACTATTAAAGAACTGGAGCGGCTGCGTGATGAATGGGATGCCGCCATGGTGCGACCTGAAGGTATATCGAAACTGAATACCATCGAGGCATTAGAGGACGCAATCAGTTACTACAATGATAAACAGCGTAAGGCTTCTGCTCAAGAACTCTCAGACTTGCAGCGCACAACGCTTGCCCTCGAGACAAAACTGAACGCCATGAAGCGCTTGGCCAATATCCCCTCAATGCAACAGGAAATAGCAGAACTCGATGCTTTGGGTGGCAAGAATTTGAAACTTGAGCTGGAGTTATTGGGCCTTGAAGGGATAAAATCCAAAATTCGTGACCTTCAGAAAATGCTCGCAGACACGAAGAATCCTTTGGATAGTGCACAGCGTCTGGAGGTGGAACGCTTGGTGGATAGTTACAAGAACTACGAACGTGTGCTTAAAAAGAGTCAGTTGAGGTTTACTGATGCTTGGGGTAGTGTCAAGGATGTAAGTGGAGGCATTCAGAATCTATCAGATACCCTTAAGGGTAATGGTAGCGCTTGGGAAAAAGTGGTTGGAACTGTCGATTCTGCCATCCAGATATCTCAAGGAATAAACTCCATAATCAAAATCATAGAAACACTGACGGCCGTTACTACTACGACTACAGCTGTAACAACGGCAAGCGGTGTGGCTGCTACAACTGCTGCCTCCCAGAAGATAGCAACAGCGCCTGCAGAAGTAGCAGCAGCAACTGCTGTAACTGCTGCTACAAAAGTGGAGGCGATGGCTTACCGCGAATTGGCTGCTTCAGCTTTCATGGCTGCGTATGCTTACATTCCTTTTGCCGGCTTGCCCATAGCTTCGGGCAATATCGCTGCGATGCAGGGCCTTGTTGCCAGTGTGGCCGTTACACCATTTGCCAATGGTGGACTTTTGTACGGGCCGACTCTGGCGCTGATGGGTGAGTATCCAGGAGCTTCTCGCAACCCGGAGGTGATTGCCCCTCTTGATAAGTTGAGGTCTATGATTGGCGGCTCCAATGATGGAGTCGGGGGTAGTGTAGATTTCAAGATACGAGGTCGTCGCCTCGAGGGAGTGTTGGTAAGAGAAAACAAACGTCGTAAACGAACATAGTCATGAATTTAATATACAAAGGGGAGTTTTACTCAAGGGAGAATGTTCACTGGGCAGTCCATATACTTAGCCGGGACCATACAACCAGCAGGGTGGGAAAATTGGCTTTCGTTAGTGATGAACCATTGGTGTTTGAGTGGAATGATGAAAGTAAGGAAGTGCCCTTGTGCGGAAGTACAGCGACACTTACCTTAATCAGTCCTGGTGATAGAACCTATGTAGACTTGTACACGGAAGATCCAACCGCCCTGCGTATGGATGCATATCGCAATGGCGTGTTATATTGGAGCGGTTGTCTTGACCCTGAATTCTACGAGGAACCCTATTCTCAGGAGTCCAATTATGAAGTGTCGTTGACATTCTCCGATTTCGGAGCATTGGGGCGTCTGCCTTACGACCTTGCAGATATGCAGAGTTTGCAAACGCTTATTGAGATTGCGCTGGTAAGGTGTAATATCAACTATTTAGGGTTGGATACGACATTGATAAGTTCCTCTATGGTAGGTCAGTCAATACCTTTGAAACTATCTGATTTGAAGGTACGCTCAGATAACTTCTACGATGAGGATGGCGACGCTCTTACTTTATATAAAGTCATTGAAGGTGTACTGCAACCACTGGCATTGCGTATGGTCCAGCGATGTGGCAAGGTGTGGGTGTATGATTTGAACGGGTTGTTTCGGAAAGGTACACGCAAAGCGTTGAGGTGGATGTCGGATGACCAGATGATGAGTGTCGACAAGGTGTTCAATAATGCAAAGATAACTTGGAGTACTTATGCGCAAAGCGGTAATCTCTTCCCTGAGGGCTGTTGGCCCAAGAGCATAGAAACACCGATAAATGTAGGATCGATGAATAATCATCAGGGCGGTAGTATGAATGGGGCAGAATACTTTTCATACCACTATGAAAACAAGGATTTGACAAAATGGCTGGATGCGCAGGATTTTGGATTTACTATTTGGTTAGCCCAGCAGGGTGATAACGCAGCTCTGGGAAAGAGTGGAATACGTTTTTTTAAGATCGTCCCACAATACGACGGTACCGAGTGTGAGGGTGTGGCTATTAGTTGGCGAACTGTGAGAGGATATAAAGTCACGCATACCGATGGCTATGATGTGACTTTTAGTAGTGTTATCCATAATGAGCCCAAACAGTTTTTGCCTGGTTTTCTCACATCTATTGGCAAACCCCTGTTTAAGAGTGCACCTATATGGATACCGCCAGTGGAGAAACCGAGCGATTTGGTCTTGCGTGTCGCTCTTGAAATGTTGTTGGATCCAAGATTCAATCCTTTCGAAAGTGCCGAAAATAATGAGGTGATAAAATTTAAGGATTGGTACAGTAACTGGAATACAAATGGGAATTTCGTTTATGTTCCGGTTCTTGTGAAATTTCAACCAGACGGTAGTGATACTGTGTATGTATGGGATAATCGTGCAATCGTGCAAACAGCAGTAGATAGTCCTGTGAAAAATATAAATGGGACGTATGGTAGTTGGGTGAGATTGAGCAATGCAGAGATACCTAATGCATGGGGGTGGTTCGCCTATTACGATGCAAAGGATAGAAAGGAAACCTGTGGTGTATTGGGATGGAAAAAAAACCGTTCTGCCATAAACCCACATACGGCAGATACACTTTCAATCTTGACTAATGCTGAGGATGGACAGTATATTCCTTACCCCAATTATAACAGCGGCGGCAAACTATGGGTAGAAGTGTGTGATGGAAACTGGCAGATTAGTGATGGCGGTGTAACGCTACAAAATGTGAACTATAACAATCCGAAATCCCTATGGGAGAAGATCAGCTGGTTGCTGTTCAAACTTCCCGAGATAGAGATTATGAATAGTTGTCAGTTCGATAAAACAATAAACAC
>JAZRIA010000109.1:0-18396 GCA_045645045.1 Bacteroidaceae bacterium
ATCATCACCGACATGAATGCCATCCGTGCCGACGAGGAACTGGACAATCTGCACTCACTATACGTTGACCAGTGGGACTGGGAGCGCACCATGACGGCCGAGCAGCGCAACATTGATTTCCTGAAGGATATCGTGCGCCGCATCTACAACACCATCCTGCGTGCCGAGTTCTATATCTGCGAGACCTACCCTCAGTTGCGTCCCTACCTGCCCGAGGAGATCCACTTCATACATAGCGAGGAACTCATGCAGATGTACCCCGACAAAACCGCCAAGGAGCGTGAGGACCTCATCTGCCAGAAGTATGGTGCCGTATTTATCATCGGCATCGGAGGCAAACTCTCCAGCGGCGAGCCTCATGACAACCGCGCTCCCGACTATGACGACTGGAGCACTCCCAACGGAGACGGTTTTATGGGTTTGAACGGTGACCTGCTCATCTGGTACCCCATCCTGGGCAGAAGCATAGAATTGTCCTCCATGGGTATCCGTGTGGACAAGGACGCTCTCATGCACCAATTGGAACTCCAGGGCAAGACCGACCGCAAGGAACTCTACTTCCACCGTCGTCTGCTCGAAGGCACACTCCCCCTCAGCATCGGTGGCGGTATAGGCCAGAGCCGCCTGTGCATGATACTTCTGCAAAAGGGTCACGTGGGCGAGACACAATCCAGCATCTGGCCTGACGACATGCGACAGAAGTGCAAGGAGTTGGGCATGAACCTGATTTGACCCCAGCCAACCTTTACATAGAGGGCATGCCTGATGTAATCATCCAGCGCATGCCCTCTATGCTTTTCAATAACCAAACATAACTGCCACAACATGAAAGAACATTTACTTACGCTACGTCTGTTTCTCATACTTGCATTGCATTGGGCTGCGCAGAACGCTTCGGCGCAGGTCATCTCCGTGCGCGACAGCCTCATGGATATAGAGGCAGACACCATGCCCGAACCCTTCCGAATGCTGCCCGAACTTTTCGTCACTCCCGACGGGAGCAATCCCGTTGACTATATTCTGGACAATGTAGCACGCAAGGCACAGGAGAACAGGAAGACGCTAAACTATACGTCCACCACCACGTTCCATGTCTATGCCAGTAACATGGACCTCTTGCCACAGTTCCTCAGCAAGACACAGAACTGGGCCGTGAAAACTGGCATGGGCTTGATGGGCATGCGGGCAATGTACAACTATGTCACCTCACACGAGGAAACAGCCTTGGGCATAAGCGTCACACAGAAGGCCAGGGGGAACGACACGTACTATAGCGAGGAGCACATCCTGTTCTCTCCCTCCGACATGCCTGAGAAGGCAGGGGAGCAGATTATGAAGATGGCACGTTTCCCGATGTTCGATGCAGTATACGGAGACAAGAGCTTGCTGGACAGAAAGAAACGCCACAAGGTATATGAAATAGAATACATCGGCACGGCCGAGGAGAAGGACGGCAGCCTTTACTACATATTAAAGATTTGGAGAAACAAGGGCAAGGCCTACCAACGCATAACCACCCTGCACATAGCCGACGGCTCGTGGGGTGTGCTCAGGCAGGAGAACCGTTCCTCACTGATGTCCAGCTACATTCAATGTGAGAATATTTCGGGTGTACTTCTTCCTGTAAAATGTGTGCAGAACCCCAATCCCATGTCCATGGAAGAACTGGCCGGCAAGGCAAAGAGAAGCATAACGAATGGTAAATTGGACAAGGGCAAGGTTTCCAAGAGAAGTAAAAAGCTACTTGAGCGTATAGAAAAAGTTGCAAGTGGTGAGCAGAGGGATGCTCCTATGATTAGGTATTCTTTTGCCGTAGTTTATCATTAATAGTCATATAAGTCCTGTCGAACTCTCGGTGGTAGTAAAAATAACCGTCACTGGTGATAAACTTTACCGTCACTGGTGATAAACTTTACCGTCACTAGTGATAAACTTTACCGCCACTGGTGATAAACTTTACCGCCAGTGGCGGCTCTTTTTACCGTTACCGAGGACTCGAAGGTTTTCTTGGTGGCATTTCTGTATTTTTCGGATAGATTATGTAGGCGGCATAAAAGAAAAGACGGGAACACGACAACGAGTCCCGTCTTTTCTGTATAATATGTGTATAGCGTTTATTGTACTACAATGGTCTTGCCATCAATAATGTAAAGACCGGGTTCAAGTCCATTGAGAGCATTCAGATAAGGAACCTTGTTGCGTACCAGAATACCACCTATTGTATATACGTCCACGGGACGGTTCAGGTCCTTGTCGGCAGTAGTGTCCTCAATATCGGTAGGCTGACCGTAATCTTCAGGAGTGATTATGTCGGGAGAGATGTCGTATTTCTCCAGATTATTGAAGATGTAGTTTGCTCGGGTTTCAAGCCATTTCTTGCTAAGTTTGGCAATGGTGTTGTAGTCGTGTTTGTTCTTCTCGTTGATGTCAGCATCGTTGTTGTGCAAGATGCTGGACATGGCAAACTCTGTGTAATCGTCGACATATTCCAGAAGTTCCTGCAAACGACCCTCGGCCATGAAGTTGACCCATTCCTTGTAGTATGCACGCTTGCCGGCAGCACTGTTACGCAAGGCATCATAGAAGAGGTGGCCTGCCTTGGGAGTGCTATAAGCGAACTTGCTGTAGAGATCGTCATCGGCTCCGTAAATAAAGTAGTCATATGTCTCTTCATAACCGAATGCCCAGTCAAAGTCCCATGCAGGGCCGAACTTCCACTTCTCGCCACCAGCTGGATCTTCGTTGAAGATGTAGCAACTTTTGGGGTGGTGTGTCTCCACATTGCGCACTAGGTCATTGACAAGCCAGAACTTTGCCCAAGATTCCATGTCAATTTTGTTAGCAATGTTACCTCCTGCCTCAAGAGTGGCGGTAAGACTGTTGAATGAATTATATATGTCTTCAAATGTGACAATACGCTCGTCGTCATCCTCGGAAAAGTCGGGGTCCTTCACGTTTACGGGCAAATCGTAAGTTGTATCTTTAAATTTGAATGCTTCATCATAGTAATCATCCAATTCAAGCAGACAACCAGTTGATTCGTCTATGGCTACGCTATTGTCCGCAATACCAATCTTTTCGGTGAAACAATACGAGCCACGGTAGTGTCCATTGATGTAAACGTCAACGGGTATCATGTGGCATAGAGCCTCTGCATCCACCATTGCGGCAATTTTCTGGGCGATAGAATTAGATGTCATTGAACCGCTCTGCTTGTTGGCGATGAATACCCACTGGCGATCTTCAGTCAAATTGAATGGGGACTGTTTTTTCTTCTTGGGGAACTTGATACGGAAGGGGTTCTTGCTTCTGTAGTCCCATGTCCAGCTGCTATTGCCGCGACCACGCACTTCACAATCCTCCACCTTTTCAATGTCGGGCCATACACCGGCACCGTCCAGTTGGAAGGTACATCCCTCTATCCACTCTTCCTTGGTGTTAGTTCCATCGGGCAGAGTCATGCCAATCCAGTTGCTGTAATCCCATCTTGTGGTGTCTTTACCTATGGTCACGTAAACAGTGGGAATCTTGTATGCGCCACGCGCATGGTCGGTAAGATACTTTACATTTACCTTGCAAGGACGACCAAAAGGAACGAACTCTGCCACATATTCCTTCTCCGCCTCCTCACCATTGCGGGTAAGAGACTCACTCTTGGTGCAACTATAGAGCGCAAACTCAGAAATAACCATATAGTTCTTATATGAAGCCTTGGTCAGTTCTATGCGGATGCGCGAATAGTCTTCTCCAAGAGAGTACACGGGAGAGAAGTACTGCTGGCAATATTGCTGAGGCAGGTTGTCCTCGATGTTTGAAAGAGTACCTATCTTGTCCCACTCGCCTGTTGTTACATTGTATGCCGTAATGTACCATCCCTGTGGGAAACGGTTGTTTTGACCAGATGTAGTGTATGAAAAGCAGAAGTTTTCAATTGTTTCTGCCAACTCCACTTCTAAATAAGGCCACTCTGTAACGCCATCTCCCCAATATCCGCCATCAATCCAATTGAGTTTGGCATAGTCGCCATCTCCCCATGTGGAGTGGTAGTAGGTACCGATATTATTGTCCCAAATACTTTCAAGTCCCTCTCCCTTATCGCTGCGATTACTGGGTGCATTGGTGGTAGTAAGCATTGAGATGTCCACCTGGGTGAGATTCCACCCCTCTGTATTGGAATTGTCCTCTTTGTCTTCCTCCTTGTTGTCGTCATTATCTTGTTCAGGTTCTTCGCTGACAACCTCTCTGAGCTGGTATATCCAGTGCTTGGGTTGGGCCAGAGTATAGACTACGGGCGAGGTGAAGCGCTGGCTGCTCTGCCCGCTTATTTGTTGCTCTCCGCCAATCCAAAAGGTGGCATCTTCGCTCAGAGTGAAGCTGGGGCGCAGACGCTTGCCCAAAACAGGAACGTCGGCATTGACAACAATAGTGTCACCGTTTTCGGTGATGGTGGCCTCTACATCCTTGTAAACCTGGTCATTATCGGCATGAGTGAATGCGAAGGATAGCAGCTTGGCTTTCTCACCATTGTACTTGTCGCTTATGTTGGCAACGTTACCAATACTATAGGTGAAGGTCGTATCTCCCTCTAGTGTCAGGGTACAGATACCGTTATCCTGACTCTCTCCAAGGATATACTTTTCAGGGATGGCAATTACCTGTCCGTCGTTCATCGTGATGTAGCGGATAGAGTTTTTAATGCCCCGTGTTTCCTCGGCATAAAGTCCAAGGCACGACAACATACCCATGAGAACAAGTGTAAAGATTTGTTTCATAATTTGTTTGTTTAGGTGTTGTTATTATTACATTTATATTTTTTCCGCATGCAAATATATAAAAAATATGTATACCCGTACTTTCGCTTGCGTTAATTTTAGTTTTTTTATGTAAAAGTGATTATCTCACGCACGTGTCTCCATATTATTTATTAACTTTGCACCACTAATAAACCGCATTTGAGAAATGAAGCGCTACCTGACGATAATATTCTCAATACTCTTGTCTTATGTCCAGGCCTTGGCATTCACCGTAGTCATCGACCCCGGTCATGGAGGTAGGGACGTTGGGGCCGTAGGGCGTATCTCGCGTGAAAAGGACATAAACCTGAAGGTTGCACTTGCCTTGGGCAATCTCATAAAAAAGAACTATCCCGGCATAAAGGTGGTGTACACCCGAAGCAAGGATACCTTCGTGGAGCTGGGACGCAGGGCCACCATAGCCAACAAGGCAAAGGCAGACCTGTTCATCTCCATACATACCAATAGCACCGCCGCAGGGCGCAAGGGTACGACTGCACATGGTACGGAGACATACACCTTAGGTATGCACCGAGCTGCAGACAATCTGGCCGTGGCAAAGAGAGAGAACTCGGTCATCACGCTGGAAACAAATTACAAGCAGACATACGAGGACTTTGACCCGAATAGCAGCGAGTCGTACATAATCTTCGAGTTCATGCAAGACCAGTACATGGCCTCCAGCGTAGATTTTGCCCGTATGGTGCAGAAGCAGTTTGCTACTACGGCAAAGCGTGTTAACAAGGGAGTGCATCAGGCAGGTTTCCTCGTGTTGCGCGAGGTCAGTATGCCCAGCGTGCTTATAGAACTCGGTTTTATCAACAACCGCAAAGAAGAGAAGTTCTTGGCAAGCGAGTGGGGACAGAAACAGTTGGCCAAAAGTATATTCAATGCTTTCCAGGCCTATTATAAGAAGAACAAGTAGGTCGGGACATTCACGGCCAGTCATATAAACAACAGGAATTATGAAGAAGGAATTTAAAATAGGCTTGGTGGGTATAGTCGCCCTGGTGGCGCTTTTCTTTGGAATAAACTTTCTGAAGGGCAAGGCCCTCTTCAATACAAACAATGAATATTACGTCCGCTTTTCCAACGCCAAGGGCCTGGCCAAGAGCAGTGTGGTGTATGCCGACGGTTTCGAAGTGGGCATAGTGTCTGATATTCTATATGACTATAACAAGCCGGGTAACGTGCTTATAGAAATAAGTGTCGACCCATATCTGGTACTCTGCCATGGTACTGACGTAACCCTGGATGCCGGACTTATGGGCGGTTGCACCATGAATATCACTCCTGCTCCTATTTCAGATAAGGTGTATCATCATGGCGATACCATCCCAGGTAACAATTCGGCAGGACTTATGTCCAAGGCTGAAGACATAATGCCCAAGGTGGTGGCCATCGCAGATAAATTGGACACACTCGTAACCTCGCTCAATCGTCTGGTCAAGGACCCGCACCTGCCCGCTATCATAAGCAATATGGAGCAGGTTACCGAAGACCTCACATACACCACCCAGCACTTGAACACCCTCATGGGTCGAGACATTCCGGCTCTTGCGCAGACATATAACAAGGTGGGAGAGAATGTACTCCTCATCACGGAGAACTTCAAGACCCTTAACCTGCAACCCACCATCGATAGCGTGAATACGACCATCAGCAATGTCAATACTATACTTAGCCAGATGCGTAACCCCAATGGCACATTAGGCGCACTGATGTACGACCGAAGCCTGTACAACAGCTTGAACATGACAGTAGGAAGTATGGATTCGCTGATGACTGACATAAAGGCACATCCCAAGCGCTACGTCCACTTCTCCATATTTGGAAGGAAAGACAAGTAGGCCGTACCATCCAGGGGGAGGGGAGAATCCGCCACTTAAAACGAGACTCTGATACAAGAAATATCATCATCATCACCACATAAGAAAGGACAAACCGTTGATGACAACTCCGCAAGAACAGTGGAAAAGATGTCTTGAGCTGATACGCTCCAGACTTAACCAGCAGCAGTTCGCTACCTGGTTCGATCCCATAAGATTCAAGTCTTATGATTTCGACACCAGGGAGGTGGCTATATATGTACCCAGCCAGTTCTTCTACGAATATCTGGAGGAGAACTATCGCCAACTCATATACTTGGCTCTGTACCATGTGTTCGGTGCAGACACGAAACTGGTATATCAGGTGGCCGTCATTCAGGACGAGGTGGTGCGTGAGGAGGGCAACCGCACGGCCTTGTTGCGCGAACCAACTTCCAACCGTATGCTCAACCGTGCTCCCGGTGTTATGCAGACCGTGGTGCCGGCATCCGACTTTGAGTCTTTCCTCAATATAGAGCAGACCTTCGACAACTTCCTGGAGGGTGTTTCCAACCGCCTGCCCCGTAGTGTGGGACAGAGTGTTGCCGACTACCCAGCTCGCAAGACCTTCAATCCCCTCTTCATCTTCGGTCCCAGCGGGTGCGGAAAGACGCATCTGGTCAATGCCATTGGTGTTCGTCTTCGTCAGAAGCACCCCGAGAAGCGTGTGCTCTATGTTTCTGCGCACCTTTTTCAGGTACAGTACACCGATGCCAGAATAAATAATAAGACCAATGATTTCATACACTTCTATCAAAGCATAGATTGCCTCATAGTGGATGATGTACAGGAGTTCTCTGGCAAAGAGAAGACTCTGGAGACTTTCTTCCATATTTTCAATCACTTGCATCTGAACGGACGTCAGATAATCATGACCAGCGACCGTCCTCCAGTGGAACTTAAGGATATGGAAGAGCGTATGCTTACTCGTTTCAAATGGGGTATGCTGGCTGAGCTAGAAGCTCCAGATGTTCAGTTGCGCCATGATATTCTTAAACGTCTTGTGCGCAAGGATGGTCTTGATATCCCAGAAGAGGTAATTGAATATGTGGCAGAACATCTTCAGGATAATGTACGTGAATTGGAAGGCGTAGTGCACTCTATGCTTGCATATAGTGTGGTGCATGGCGCCAATATAGACATTGACTTTGCTCGTAAGATACTGAAGGAGAATACGCGCTATAGACGACGCACCCTTACCATTGAGGACATTGTGGAGACCGTTTGCCGTCACTATAAGGTGACGCATGAGGAGCTTTACGGAGAGTGTCGCAAGGCAGAGTTCGTCCTGGCGCGTCAGGTGGCCATGTACCTTGCGCAGAAGCATACCGGAGATACATCCAAGCACATAGGTCATATTATTGGTCGTCGCACACATGCCACCGTGCTTCATGGCATACGCAATATTGAGAAGAAAATGAAAGAGAATCCTGCCTTTAGGAAGGAAATCCGTGAGATAGAAAAGAAGATGTAAGCATAAAAAGATGAGAGCAACCGTCCGCAAGTACACCTCCTGTCCCGTCAGCGATGAATTGCTGAACAGCCTTCTTGAAAAGGCATCACATACCCAGACAATGGGTAATCTCCAACTATATAGCGTGATAGTGACTCGCGATGAGGTGATGAAGGAGCGTCTCGCTCCTGCGCACTTTTCGCAACCCATGGTGACAGGAGCCCCCGTAGTGCTCACTTTCTGTGCCGACTTCCGCCGTACTACCGACTGGGCTTTGAACCGTCAGGGACATCCTGGTTATGACAATTTCCTTTCCTATCAGAATGCCCTCACCGATGCGTTGCTTTTCTGCCAGTGCTTCTGCGATTTGGCCGAAGCTGAGGGATTGGGATTATGCTTTTTAGGCACTACGGTATACAATCCCCAACTCATTATAGACATCCTGCGTTTGCCGGCGCTTACTTTCCCTGTGGCAACTATCACGCTTGGATGGCCCGACGAAGCACCTCAACCTTCCGACCGCCTTCCTCTGGAGGCTTTTGTGCATCGTGAAACATATAATGGATACTCTTCAGAACGTATAGATACCCTATATGCCTATAAGGAGTCCCTGCCCGAAAACCAGCGCTTTGTGGAGATAAACGGCAAGGAGACACTTGCTCAGGTCTTTACTGACATACGATATACAGCCGAGGCCAACCATGCTATGTCCATCACTTTGGACGAGGCCATTCGTCGTCAGGGGTTCCAAGGCGATGTCCTGCTTGGCAAGGGGAATCCTCGTCCAGAATCTTTGGAGTGCGACATTGTTCGTTTCCAGAACAAGAAGGACCGTTGGGTTGCCTTCGTTGGATTGCTGAACGGTCGTCCCTATGAGATTTTTACAGGTATACTGGATGATGACGAGGGCATCATGATTCCAAAGAGCGTGAGCAACGGCCATATCCTGCGCCGTGTTCTTAAGGACGGTTCCCGTCGCTATGACTTCCAGTTTGTCAACAAGCGTGGATACAAGATAACTATTGAGGGACTGTCCGAGCGTTTCAATCCAGAATATTGGAACTATGCCAAGCTTATCTCTGGTATCTTGCGATATGGAATGCCAATGGAGAATGTCATAGCCTTGATATCATCTCTTCAGCTTGATTCCGATAACATGAACACATGGGTGTCTGGTGTGGCCAAGGCCTTGAAACGTTATCTCTCCTCAGCAAGTACAGATACCGATACTTCATCATCCATGGAGGATAGCGATGAATAGTCACGCCATTCCCAGCATCGTCACCATCCATATCCACCGACTTGCTCTTCAGGGGCGTCATGGTGTACTGCCCCAGGAAAGGGAGGTAGGAGCCATGTTCTACGTTACTTTGGATATTGATGCTGAAGTTTCTCCCGATGCTTTCCTTCGCGACAGTCTTTCCGGTACTATTTCCTATGCCGATATCATTGAGTGTGTCCGCCAGGAAATGTCTGTGCCCTCCGCTCTTTTGGAACATCTCGCCCATAGGGTAGGGCAGAGGCTTTTGGCCGACTTTTATGGTATACGTTCCCTTCTTGTGCGCATTGACAAAGAGAATCCCCCGTGCGGAGTATGTGCCGATTCCATAGGTATCTCTCTCAAGATGGAGAGATGATGGTTGCTTGTTGTTTTATGCCTAAGTTCTTCTTGTAGGGACGCAATGTATTGTTTCCTTTGTTGTCTCGTATTGTGAGCGCCGAAGGAATACTTTGATATCTCCCTCGGAATACGTTGCGAAGCCCATCGCAACGAGACGCGTTTTTGCCCTTCTCGGGCACGTTGTTCTTGGTTTGTATGTTGGTGTTGCGTGGTTTTCCTTAGGAGGTTTCCTTATCTAAGGTATGCAAAAGAATTGTCCTGATATTCTTGTGTTTTAGATGGAAAAAACGTATCTTTGCGCCTCCAAAGGGCGCTTATATTATATATATAAGGTGTATTCCGATGTATGGAATATGGAATTGGAAAAGTAGGGATGAGTGCCCGAAGAAACGATATTAACAAAAAACAACAATATAAGAATGGAGAATTTAAGTATAGGTTTGCAATTGCTCGTAGTGGGCATGCTCACCGTCTTTGCCATACTGCTAATAGTTATCTATGGTGGCAAGTTGCTGATAAAGGTGGTCAATGCTATTGCCCCTGAAGAAGTGGCACAAGCCAAGAAGACCATTACCCAATCCACCCCTGGTGCCGTGGATGCACCCACCATGGCCGTGCTTCAGGAGGTTGTGAAGCAGCTGACCGGTGGCAAGGGCCGCGTGGAGAGCGCAAAGAGAGTGTGAGTAAAACGGAAATCTGCTTTTCAGTGTTAAGATTTGATTATTCTGACTACTCCGATTATTCCGACAATTCCGATAAACATCATTAACGAATAAAAAAGAATACAACAATATGAAAGAAGTAAAGTTTAGTTTGGTCTTCCGCGATATGTGGCAGAGTGCAGGCAAGTACCAGCCCCGTGTAGACCAGCTTTTGAAGGTAGCCCCCGCAATCATCCGCATGGGCTGCTTTGACCGTGTGGAGACAAACGGCGGTGGTTTTGAACAGGTGAACCTGCTCTATGGCGAGAATCCCAACAAGAGCGTGCGCGAATGGACAAAGCCTTTCCGCGAGGCAGGCATACAGACACACATGCTTGACCGTGCACTTAACGGCCTGCGCATGAGCCCGTGCCCCAAGGATCTCCGCAAACTGTTCTACAAGGTGAAGAAGGCTCAGGGCACTGACATCACCCGTATCTTCTGCGGTTTGAACGATGCTCGCAACGTAATCCCCTCCATCAAGTATGCCAAGGAGGCAGGCATGATAGCACAGGCTTCGCTGAGCATCACCCACAGCCCCATACACACCGTGGAGTACTACGTTAATCTTGCCAAGCAGTTCATTGATGCTGGTGCCGACGAAATCTGCTTGAAGGACATGGCAGGTATCGGTCGCCCCGTTAGTCTGGGCAAGATTGTAGAGGGTATCAAGGCATACAAGAAGGACATCGTCATTCAGTACCACTCTCACGCAGGTCCCGGCTTCTGCATGGCCTCTATCCTGGAGGTGGCAAAGGCTGGTTGCGACTATGTGGACACTGGTATGTCACCCCTTTCCTGGGGTACTGGTCATGCCGACATCATCACCGTGCAGGAGATGCTGAAGGATGCCGGCTTCAAGGTGAAGGAAATCAACATGGAGGCCTACATGGAGGCACGTACCCTCATTCAGGAGATGTACGACGACTTCCTCGGATACTACATCCCCGCACAGAACCACATCAACAACGCCCTGCTGGTTAAGCCCGGTTTGCCTGGCGGCATGATGGGTTCGCTGATGACCGACCTGGAGGACAACCTCAAGAGTCTGAACAAGTGGAAGCAGAAGAACGGCCAGCCCGAACTGACCACCGACCAGTTGCTTGTGAAACTCTTCGACGAGGTGGCATACGTATGGCCCAAGGTGGGTTATCCCTGTCTGGTTACCCCCTTCAGCCAGTATGTCAAGAACCTGGCTCTGATGAACGTTATCCAGATGGAGAAGGGCAAGGAGCGCTGGAGCATGATAGCCGACAATATCTGGGACATGATTCTGGGCAAGAGCGGTCAGTTGCCTGGTCCCGTAGCCCCCGAAATCGTGGCTATGGCCAAGGAGCAGGGACGCGAGTTTGAGACAGGCGATCCCCAGAACTACTATCCCGACGACCTGGAGGACTATAGAAAGAAGATGCTGGCACAGGGTTGGTCTACTGGTCAGGACGACGAGGAACTCTTCGAGTACTCCATGCACCCGTCTCAGTATGAGGCATACAAGAGCGGCAAGGCAAAGGCCGACTTCGAGAAGGACCTGGCAGAGCGCAAGGCAAAGAAGAATGCTCCTGCCAGTGGTGTGGCAGAGTTGCCCAAGACCATCAAGGTGAGTGTGAACGGACAGACCTACGAGGTGAACATCGCCTACGGCAACGAAGCGCCTGCCGCAACACCCGCTGGTGCTCTGGCACCCGTGGCAATGGGCGAGGGTGAGGATATCCTTGCACCTCTGGAGGGTAAGTTCTACCGTACCAAGGACACTCAGGAACAGCCCATTCAGGTTGGTCAGGAGGTGAAGGTGGGCGATACCCTCGGCTACATCGAGGCCATGAAGACCTACAACGCCATCCGTGCCGACTTCGACGGCATACTTACCGCCGTGGTGGTAAACTCTGGCGACTCCGTAGAGGAGGACGACGTGATAATGAAGGTACAGAGAAAGTAAAAGAAGAGGAGGAATACGATTTATGTTCAACGAGATTCTGGAAAACCTCTATAGCATGACCGCCTTCCAGGCCATTGCCGAGAACCCCTTGTTCCTGGTGATGTACCTGCTGGCCTTTGTGCTTCTGTACTTGGGTATCGTCAAGAAATACGAACCCCTGCTTCTGGTTCCCATCGCCTTCGGTGTGCTCATTGCCAACTTCCCCGGTGGAGGTATGGGCGTGACACAGGCAGATAGCGAGGGAATGGTGGAGTTCATGAAGAACGGAGTGATGGTAAAGAAGGACATATATTCCATGCCCCTGCACGAGATTGCACACGACCTGGGATTGATGAACTATCTCTACTATGCACTTATCAAGAGCGGACTTCTGCCTCCCATCATCTTCATGGGTGTGGGTGCATTGACCGACTTCGGTCCCATGCTCCGCAACCTCAAACTTGCCATCTTCGGTGCCGCCGCACAGATGGGTATCTTTGCTGTACTGCTGGCAGCCCTGGCCATGGGATTCACTCCTCAGGAAGCTGCTTCTCTGGGCATCATCGGTGGTGCCGATGGTCCTACCGCCATCTTCACAACCATCAAGCTGGCGCCCCACCTGCTTGGTCCCATTGCCATTGCGGCATATAGCTACATGGCTCTTGTGCCTGTGATAATTCCTATGGTAGTCAAGGCATTGTGCTCGGAAAAGGAACTCCGCATCAATATGAAGGAGCAGGACCGTCTCTATCCCGACGGAACCGAAATCAAGAACATGCGTGTGCTGAAGATTATCTTCCCCATAGCGGTTACTACCATCGTGGCCATCTTTGTGCCCTCGGCGGTAAGTCTGGTGGGTATGCTCATGTTTGGTAACCTGGTAAAGGAAATCGGTAACGACACCTCACGTCTGTTCGATGCTGCATCCAACGGTGTTATGAATGCCGCAACCATCTTCCTGGGCCTCTGCGTGGGTGCCACAATGACCGTGGACGCCTTCATCAACGTGCAGACCTTGGGTATCGTTGCCGGCGGTTTCTGTGCCTTTGCACTGAGCATCGCTTCCGGTATCTGTATGGTGAAGGTATGGAACCTCTTTGCCAAGAAGAAGATTAATCCGCTCATCGGTGCCACCGGCCTCAGCGCCGTGCCCATGGCAAGCCGTGTGTGCAACCTTATCTCCACAAAGTACGACCCCAAGAACCATGTGCTCAACTACTGTATGTCGTCCAACATCTCAGGTGTTATCGGTTCGGCCGTAGCGGCAGGTGTGCTAATCTCGTTCCTGGGATAATAAACGTTCAACGTTCAACGTTCTATGGAAATATCTAAGATCGGATTCTATACGGGCCTCTGTTGGAGTGCCTCGTTTATATTGGCCATGCTCAGCCTCACGCAACCGGCGTGGGGCTTTGCTGGTAATTTTCTGGGCGTGCTCAGCATCTGGGTGGCAGGTGTACAATTGCGTGGTGCACAGGCTTCCATGCCCAAGGAGGAAACCCCATGGGGAGTGCGCCAGCGTTGGCACAAATCCTTGCAGGTTCAGTTGCTGGCAGCACTTGTATGCACCTTTGTTCAGTACATCTATTTCCGCTATGGGGACAATGGGCGCATGCTTACAGTTCTTACCGAAGTGTACACCAATCCCGAGTACACCGAACTGATGAAGCAGGCCATGCCCGAATACAAGCCTCAGGACATACTCAACCTGCTTTCGCAGATAACGCTCCGCGACCTGGCTATCAACTTCATGCTCATGAACTCCTTCCTGGCCATTGTGCTCAGTATTCCCACGGCTTTCGTGGCAAGGTTCAGGAAACAATAAAGCAAAACCTAAACACACCATATTATGAAGAAAATTTTGTCGCTTATCATGCTTTGTGCAACATCGCTTGTTGCCTCGGCACAGATTACATCCATGGATGAGGTGTCAACCGACAAGGCCTACACCATCTACAATCCATTCTACACCACCTATGCGGTGTACAATGCAGAGAAGAGTACATCCATTGTTTGGGCGGCTGGGATGACCTCGTCGGACAAGAACATTGCCGACCAGTCCTACACCACACCCCTTAATCCTTCCGACCCTTCATCCTCATGGATGATAGTTCAGTACAACGAAGAATGGTATGTCTACAACCTTGGTGCCAAGAAGTTCCTTGCCGTTGGACATACTCCCAGCCAGTCAGCATCTGCTTCTGCCAAGTTACAGGACACTCCCGTGGCTGTTGAGTTCACAAGCAATGGCAACGGTGGTTTCCATCTCCTGAGCCATCCTGGCAATCTGCACTACCTGTGTGCTGCACCTCAGTTGGCATATCCCATCAGCATCTGGTCCAACGACGATAACGGTGCGACATGGCAGATTGAGGAGAACCCTCAGGTGGAGGCTGATTACGAAACCTGTCTGCAGAAACTCAAGGAAGCCTTCCCCGAAACCGTGGCTCTGAAGATAGACACACGCCATGGCTATGCGTGGAGTGGCAAGAATGGTGGTGCTTTGCCCAACCGTATTGCAAAGGGTCGTGATTTTACCTTCTATACCCGTGCACGCAATGGATGGAATTGCACAGGAGGCCTTACCATCAAGCATGGCAGTGGTGAGTACATTTTCACCGACATGCAGAAGGGTGCATTCGCTACCGAAATCACCATACCTGCCGACAAGGTGGACGGAGATATCACTATTACTGGCGAATGGGTGCGCGATGCCCAGACAAAGACTGCCCAGGTACTTTCCTTCAGCGAAGAGTTTGAGGGTACAGGCGAACCCACCTCACAATGGTGGAAGCGTACCGAGCGTCAGGGCGCTACATGGAATCGCTGGTGCTCCAACTCTCCCTTGGTGGTGTACCAGGAGGATGGTGCCTTGCATTGCCGTGCTATCCCCAATCCCGACCGTAGTACCGACAATGTGCCCATGATAACCGGTGGCGTAAAGACTCAGGGCAAGTTTGATTTCAAATGGGGCAGGGTAGAAGCTCGTATCAAGACAATACCCCATATCGGTACTTTCCCCGCTTTCTGGATGATGCCTACCGACAATAGCAAGGGCTGGCCCAATAATGGTGAGATAGATATTTGGGAGACCATCGACAATGGTGACGTGGCATACGGCACCGTGCATACCAACTGGACCTACAATCTCAACAAGGGTGGCAATGGTGGCAATATGGGTGGAATCGATTACACCCTGTGGCACGTCTATGCCGTTGAGTGGAACGCTACTTCAATCACATGGTATGTGGACGGATTGAAGATGTGGACCTATGAGAAGAGTACCGACCAGAATGCCCTAAATAATGGCCAGTGGCCTTTTGATGCTCCCTTCTATATCATCCTCAACCAGAGCGTGGGCAATGGTTCATGGGCACGTCCTGCCGACGAATCGTTCACCTACGAAACTCAGTTTGACTGGGTTCGCGTATATCAGAAGCCCGAGCATACAGGCATTGAGGATGTGCTCACCGAAGAGGATCAGGCCTCTGCCAATAGTTCAAACACTGTTTACGACCTGCAAGGCCGTATGGTCCAGGCCGTTAAGTCCAGGGGGATATATATTATTGATGGAAAGAAGCAAGTAGTTGATTAGTATCCTTTCCTTAGGTTCTACCTATATATAGTAATAGCAACAATCACTCTAACATTAAGGAGTAATTGTTGCTATTATTGTTTTTGTCTTGTTGCAGAATGTTCTGTTTAGTAATGGTGAAAATGATACAAGTAAGAGACTTAAAGAACCAAAGTAAATAGATGCCTACCGATATAGATATAACTAATTTATAGTACCTACCTTACCATTACTTATTATTTGATGACAATCATCTCTATCGGTTGTACTTCGCTTTTGTCCATTGGATGCCATTGGTACTGTACCTTCCCGAAATCAATGCTTTTCACATCAATGCAACGAATGGTATTGTTGTATGAGGTCTTGTAGTACACCCTGCCGTTGGTCAGGTCTATTGCCGAGGTCCACTGTGTGGCACTGGGTATGTCGGGACCTTCTCCGGGTTCGTGCTCTATGCCGATGGGAATGTCAAAGTTGTTCAGTATGTGAAAACACTGTGTTACTGTTGTGAAGCCATCGGGACGTTTAGGAGCGGTATTACGGAAAAAGGCAGCACGCACGAAGCGTGAGGGTGGGGTGGCATCACCGGGTAGTCCCAGCATGCCCGAGTTGCCTCCAAAGGGAGTCAGTGTCTGTTTCCCCAACTGTTGGTTGGAAGCACCTCCGGGGAAGAGGTTTACATAGTTGTTGAGATTTGCCAGATGCCACTGGAACCCTGGTGAGTTGGTGATTACGCCCACTGTATTTTCGTAGAAGTGAGGCTTTCCATCCACAAATTCGAGCACAACTTGCCGTCCGCTTTTGTCACCTATGCGGTAGTGCACCACCGCTTCGGCGTCCAATCCTATCACACGTATCTTTTCAGAACTGATAGCCTCTATTACCTCGTCTACCGTAGCACACTGTGACAGCATCCATGCATTCAGTTGCAGGTCGCCCACACTATGTTCGGCCTCTGAGGGGGTGTATGGGAGGTATCCGCCATAGTTGGGGAAGAAGAATAGTCCTGTGGATAGTCCCATTTCGTTGATACCCTCGGCGATGAATTCCTTCTGCACCACACAGAGTCCCACAACTCCGTATTTAGCCGTAAACTTCAGCCCGTTCAGTGCTTTGGGGGTATAGGATTGTAACTCCTGTCCTCGTGGAATGATAACATACTCACTGATGAGTTTCTGCGTGGCTCCCTCAATGGTGCGTGCTTGAACATAACTACCATCTTTTGCCGTGAGAGATATACCGGTACATGCTACCGACGAGATAGTGCTATCGCACAAACCCTCACATCTCGTTAGAATCTTGTTAGTCATAGTATTCGTTTTTATAACGTTATAAAACGCTCAACGTTCTAATGTTTAACGCTGAATGATGAAAGAGTTAATACTACAATGTTCAAGGTATGGACGCTGCTGCAGCGTCCGCAATTGTGATATATCAGTTATGTTTTGTTGCTATTTTTTCTCGGACGCTGCGTCCGCTTTGTTTATAGTTCTCGGACGCTGCACGCAGCATCCCTACCATGCTTCTGCTCTCGCTTACTCCCAGTTTTCCGTTTTCCGTTTTCACCTTTCCGTTTTTATCACTCCATGTACTTCATTATCTCGCCTGAGATTTGGTGTAGGGAGATTTCGCAGAGTTTGGTGTTGTATTCTGCCACCAGGATGCGCTCTTCGGCATCGAGGAGGGATTGCTGGGCTTCGCGCATCTCTATGCCTGAGAGGTCGCCAAGCATGTAGCGCTCATGGGCAATGTAGTGGTTCTCCTGAGCCGTGATGAGGTTCTCACGCTCCAGGGAGAGCAGGCGCAGGTTGTTCTTGTAAGCCTGCCAAAGGTCGGCCAGGTCTGCACGTAAGGATTGCTCCAGTTGCAGGCGTGCCAAGTCGGCATTCTCTATGTCGAGCCTTGCATTGCGCTTTTGTGTTGTGCGCTTTCCGTCGAACAGGTTGTAGCCCACCTTCACACCGAAGTCCACACCGCCACGGCCTTCACCGCCGATGCTGTGCTGGTAGTTGTAACCCGCATTCAGTTTGATGTAAGGGAAATCGCGGCTCATGGTAGCCTTGTAGTCAAGTTCCGCCAGACGTATGTCGTGCTTGCGGTTTAGCAGTTCGGCATTCAGGTCCATAGTATGCTCCAGCAGGTTGTCGTGTGTCAGTGTGGTGTCCACCACAATGATGGTATCCTGCAGGGAGAGCGGTGTCTGCATGTCCTTCACCGCCATCAGTTCGTAAAGGCGGATGCGCGATGTTGCCATCAGTTCGTGCTGCTTCAGACTCTGTGCACTATCGGCGTTGAAGTCCACCTGTGTCTGCTGAAGGTCCAGACGCGAGGCACTGCCTATGCTGTAACGCTCAAGCACTATGCGCAGACGCTCCTTGGAGAGTTTCACGGCATTGTTGAGGTTGCGCATACGTATCTTCTGCTGGATAAGGTTGTAGTACTCTGCGGTGAGAGTGGCCACATAGTCCTCT